>CAZOKX010000026.1:22802-26975 GCA_964580785.1 uncultured bacterium | reverse complement strand
GTACTACGTAAACGGAGGCGGCCGTGCGAGCTTTGTCTAATTTAGAATAAATCGCGTAGGGGTTTTTGGGGTTAGTCAGATCTTCTGTGGTTGTGAGAATCCTTAGAGCTTTTTCAGCTAGAGGCTCCTCGTCGCGCAGTAAAAGGGCTCTCCTTTTTCCCCAAATTAGTTTTGCTAATGCTCTGGCAATTAAAGGGTTCTTTTGATTTGTCAATCGAGCCATTAGATATTCTTCCCAAGATTGGCGCAATGCCGGGTTTTGATCCAAGAAGTATCTAATAAAATCAGCAAAATAGCCGGGGGTCTTGCTTCGAAGATCATATTGTCGCATGGGTTCAGTTACGATTTTGCGGTAGGGTTTTGGAAGCAGGGCTAAAATGATTATAACCGCGACTGTTTGGGCTGCTGGAATTTCTAGGTGATTGCATATCACGACAGCTTGAGCGGCAACCTCCCCCTTTTCTCCTTCTGAAACCCTTTTCAATGCTTGTAGAATAGGTATTACACCTTCCGAGCCCGTGATTTTAAGCTGGCTGCAAATATTGATGGTTGCATCAACCGTCTCCATTATTTCGCTTGGTGTCGTTTCTACTATTTCTTTTAGAATGAGGCACATCTCATTACAAATCAGGATTTTGAGCTCCTTGCATATGTGGGCAGTTGCATTGAGAACCTCCTTTATTTTGTCTGGTGCCGTTTTTCCTACTTGTTCTAGCACGTTCAGTTCCCACTCCAAAGGAGACAAAGGGGGGCTTTCATCGATTCTAAACTCTCTGCAAAACTTGAGAGTTATATCAATTGCTTCTTCTCTTTTGTCTGCCGGAAGGGTTTTTACTTTTTTTAGAACAAGGGATACCATTTTCCAGCCCTTGATCCCAAATTCATTGCAAATCTGGGTAGTCCCAGCACCAATCTTTTCTATTTCGCCAGATGCAGTTCCTGCGAATTCTTTTAGAGCTGAGGATATCTCGATGTTGTTATTGATTCCAAAATCCTTGCAAATCTGGATAGTGGTATCAATGACCGCCTCTCTTTGGCTTGGTGCCATTTGTAATATTTTTTCTAGCATGGACCATATCTCATCACGATTCCGGATTTCGAGTTCCTTGCAGATGTGGACAGTTGCATTGAGAACCGCCATTCTTTTGTCTGGTGCCGTTTTTGCTACTTGTCCTAAAACTTTCAGTGCCCACGAAGATTCTAATTCGATCGTTATTGGTCCCCAAGCTGAAGGAGGTCTTTTATCGATTCGAAACTCCCTACAAAACTCGAGAGACATATCAATTGCTCCATCTGTTTTGTTCGGACGAATGATTCTTACGTTTCTTATAATAAGACTCACCCGGCGCCTGATCCCAAATTCGTTGCAAATTTGAGTAGTCGCAGTAGCGACATTTTCTATTTCGTCAGATGCAGTTTCTGCGAATTCTCTTAGAACGAAGTATATCTCGATATCATTCTTGACTTCAAAATCTTTGCATATCTGGATAGTGGTATCAATGACTGCCTTTCTTTGGTTTTCTCCAATCTTTCCCATTGATCTTAGGATGTTTAAGGCCGCTACTTCATTTTTGATTCCAAACTCGTTGGAGATCCGGGTAGTTGCACTAACAGCTGCTCTTCTATCGCCCTGTCGAATGTCTATTATTTTTTCTAGAAGGAATATTAAACTTTTTAAGCTGTTGATCTCAAAATTCTTACAAAATTGGGCTGTGGAATCGAGGATCTCCTCTCTTTGGTCTGCTGCAACTGGTTTCAAGAGTGATAGAACTTGAGCGGACGGGCTTTCTAGAGAGCCGAATCTGCTGAATCCGCACTGTTTGCAAATCTGAATAATCGCAATCGAAATTTTTTCGTCTTCATTTAAGTGGGTTAAAGCAACTTCTTGAACAGCTTTCTGCAATTTAGGAAGAGCATCAAAAGCATCAAAAGCATCAAAAGCATCAAACCCTGTAAAAATAGTTTTTAGCCTCCATCCAGGTAGATTGCGAATATAGTAAAAAATTCGTTCCCTAACACTTTCGGGCAAAGCTTCCAGATTCTGTTTTTGGCTGTTAAGATCTTTGTCCGCGAACAGCTCTAATAGAGGTTGGTAGGCAGTGTTTTTAGAGGGTGTTTCCTTTGATGAAATAGACATTCATATTCCCCTGTGTTTAATCATGATATTAATTTTTTAATTTATTAAAGGTTTTGGGGCTTCCTGTTGATCCAGGTAGCCTGCAGCAATCCACACTTTTAATGCCCCGGTGTCTGTTAGAAAGACCTGGGTGTCGTCGTCGTCTAACTCCCATATCTCGTCTAAATCCAATTTGCCTGCGTATTTTTCAGTCAATAAACAATCAAGAAGTGGATAAAGATCTTGGTTCTCACTAAAAGCTGTTTTGAGTCCACGAACAAAGGCTCCTACAGAAAGATGCTTGTAAAAGCAGGTAACAAGTTCTTCAACGGTTCTCTTGATCAACTGATCATAGAGGGTATGGGTGTGTTGATCGAACTGGATTGCGTGTTCGAATCCGATGTGTTGTGCGATTAGGTTTTTCATATAAAGAACTTGATGCGGAAGTTGCTCGACTTTTCCTGTTGCTCCAGTTAACTCCTTGATCATCTGGTTATCAGTAGAGAGCTGATCATTAAGAATCCGCTGAGTTATCCTGCTTAGCTGTGTACGGGCGTTCTCAGTCACTCGCATCATGGCCTTTTTTTGTTGAGAGTACCTATATTTCATAGGCAATTGATTATAGAGGAGGGCTATGCCTTCGGCTTGTCCTATTTCGCACTCCTGAATAGAGCTTGCTAGACCTAACAGACCTTCTTCCCGTATAGAAAGGAGCTGGCCTGTGGTTATTTCATCGGATTGGTCCAATAGATGCTCAAGAATTGCCACGAGATAGGCTTTTTGGAAAGACGCTTTTTTATCGGGCTTTCCCGATTCCCTAAGCAGGATTTTTAAGTAGCTACCTCTTAGGCTTATTTTGCAAGCTTCTAGTCCGATGTCATAAGATGCTTGAACATATTCTTTGAGTTTATCCTGCTCCTCCTTTGGTAAAGAAGTGGTTCTTTGCTCAAAGTTCTCGACCAGGGTTTTTACCGTTTTCTCATTAATAGAGGGATTTAAGTCTTTGAAATGTAAAGGACCTGCTATTTGTTCTACGAAAGTTTTCTGGTTGAAATAAACAATGCAATTGGGCGTTTTCTTTGGTGGCTGCGTTACGTGAATGCAGGGAGCCTTGCGAGCTTGATCTATTCTATTATAAATTGCGTAGGGGTTTGCTGCGTCACTGAGGTCTGCTGTGGCTATAACAATGTTCAGAGCTTGTCGAACCAGCTCGTGTTCATCGGGTAACCAAAAGTCAATCCTATTTTCACAAATTATCCTTGCTAATGGCCCGGTGACTGAAGGATTAGTTTCATTTCCCAATCGAGTCATTAAATATTCTTCCCAAGATTGGCGCAACGCTTGATCTTGATCCAAGAAGTACCTAATAAAATCAGCAAAACAGTCGATATCTTTGCTGAAAGGATCATATTGCCGCATTGGCTCGGTTACGATTTTGCGGTGGGATTCTGGAAGAAGAGATAAAATGAGGATGACCAGGAATCTTCGCTCTGGGCGAACTTCAAGTCCGCTGCAAATCTGGGCAGATGTAGTGGCAACCTCCCTCCTTTCCCCTGGTGCAGCCTTTTTCAACGTCTCCAGGATGGGCATAACACTTTGCTGGTCCTTGATTCCAAGCTCCTTGGAAATATGAACAGTTGCAGCGGCAGTCTCCTCTCTTTCGCCAGGAGGAACTTTTTTCATTTCTTTTAGAATCTGTATTACATCTTCCGCGTTATTGGTTCCAAGAGCCTTGCAAATCTGGGTAGCTGTAGCAGCAACAACCTCTTTTTCGCCTGCAGCAGTTTTTACTATTTCTTGTAGAAGGAAGCATATCTCGTAATGATTTTTGATTCCAAAGTCGTTACAGATCTGGACTGTTGCAGTGAGAGCCCAGATTCTTTCATCAGGTGCAGTTTGTGCTACTTTTTCTAGAACGTTAGGCACACACCAAAGGCTATTATCGATTCCAAGCTTCTTGCAAAACTCGGTAGTTGTAGTAGCAACAGCCTCTTTTTCGCCCGCAGCAGTTTTTACTATTTCTTGTAGAATGGAGCATATCTGGTAATGATTCTGGA
>CAZOKX010000026.1:0-22702 GCA_964580785.1 uncultured bacterium | reverse complement strand
GCAGCAGTTTTTACTATTTCTTGTAGAATGGAGCATATCTGGTAATGATTCTGGATTTCAAAGTCCTTGCAGATCTGGACGGTTGCCGTAATAACCGCCCTTATTTCGTCTGGTAGAGTTTTTGCTATTTCTTCTAGAACCGTCGGCACCCAGAAACAAGGTCTATTATCGATTCCAAGCTCATTCCAAAACTGGATAGTTGCAGCAACGATGACCCCTATTTTGCTCGGCAAGATCTTTTTCAATTCTGTTAGAATCGGCCCTGCGTTTTCCATTCCTTGGATTTCAAACTCCTTGCAAATCTGAATAGTCGCTGTAATGGCCTCCTGTGCAGTTTGTGCTACTTCTTTTAAAATATAGGGAATTTCGATCCAATTCTTGATTCCAAGCTCCTTGCAAAACTCGATAGTCGTAGCAATGACTGCCTTTCTTTTACTCGGCGCAATTTTTTCCAGTGTTCTTTCGATTCCTCCAGGAATGCGCGCCTCGTTTTTGATTCCAAGACTTTTGCAAATCAGAGTAGTTGCAATGGAAATCTTTTCTTCTTCATCCAAAGCTTCTAAAGCAACTTGTTGAGCAGCTCTCTGCAATTTGGAAAGATCATAAAAAACACAGGTTTTTTTAAAATTAGTTTGCAGGGATTTTTTAGGTAGAACACGGATGTAATAAAAAATTTTTTTTTTGATTCTTTCGGGCAAAGCTTCCAGGCTCTTTTTTTGGCTATTAGAATCGCCATTCATAAAGAGTTCTAATAGGGGCTCGTAGGGGGTGCTTTTAACGAATGGTTCGTTCACAAGCATTCATAGTTTCCTTTGTTCAGATTTATTAAAAGATAATGTTGTTAATCTAATCGTGTGATTATAATATCATTTTAACTATTTAAAAACATGTTTAAATTCATAAAAAATGTTGATTTTTTTATGAATTATTATTAAATAAAATTTAAACTTGTTTTTTGCTTTTATACCGAAGAAAAAGATAGGCGATGCTGTTTATAAAAAATAAATTTTACTTTTTGCCCAGCCTATTGAAGGTAGTTGTTGGATGGAGCCTTCGCATGAAGCAAAGGCATTCCAAAACATTGGAACTATATCGCCTCAATGGGGGTATCGCAGCGCGAGTCGATTAAAGATCTGATCCGGTCAATCTCTGTTCTCAGGGCGGCGTTTCCAGCTCCTAAGGCTGTAGTCTGGTTTTGGTAGTTGGACAGGATCTCTTCGTGGGCAAGTTGGAGGTGAGTAAGGAGTTGCTCCCGTTCTATGACCTGTCCATTCGTTAGGGCAATTTGAGCGTTAAGATTAGATAATTCCCCTTGGAGCTGATCCAATCTTGCAACTGCATTTTGGATTTGTTCATTGATTCTGTGGTGCTCTTCGATGCGAACTAGAGTGCTTCTGGGGTCTGTGATCTGACCGATCAGGTTGCGCAATTCGCCAAGCTGGGTAGAGTAATTCGCTCTGAAAATAGAGGCATCGTTGGAAAAACTTCTCCAGAGCTGTTCCGATGCAGAAATCTGCTGGGTAAAATTTTCTAACCTTCTTGCGAATTCCTCTTGGTTTTCGATTGTTCCCGCGCGGAACTGTTCGACAAACCTTTCGAAACCACTGGCAATGTCGTGATAATGTTGGTTTTCCAGAGCAAAACGCGATACTTCGGCCATCATCCTATCAATATTGGCTCTTAGGTCTGTATTTTGAGCTTCTAAGCGGGTGATATTGGACCTAAAGCCTGCATTTTGTATGTTAAATATTATCCGTTGCTGGGTCAATTGGGAGCTCAATTCTTGATTGTTTCTTTCGGCAGCTTGCACCTGTCTTCCAAGCTCTTCAGCAGTATTGACAAGGTTCCTTTGGATCGCTGCGTCACGAGCTATATAAGCCCCGGCCAATGTTCCTAATGTAAGAAGCCCTGTGATGAACGATAGGCCAGGCAATCCTGCAATGAGGAGAGAAAGGGTGGTCACAGCTCCCAACCCCGAAGCTCCAAGAAGGCCAGTTTCTGCAACTTTATACATTTTTTCAGGCTTGAAATAACTTCCATTGACAAGTTCTAATACGGTCGGGGCATTGGGGATGCCGATCTTCGGTATGACCTTTGCAAAGGAATCGACGAGCATGACTACAGCTCCCAAAGGTCCGACGGGATTCTTTCTCTGTTCTTTCCAGCGTTCTTCGATAAGAGGTTGTATGGGGTAATTCAGAGCATCCCTGACAGGCTGTAGAAATGACATGGTTTCTCCTAAGTTTAAAGTTGCTGCGCTTTTAACGACAGGATCCGGACGACAGGGATCGGTTGGGTAAATCCTTTTAAAGAGATTGGGGGGAGCTTTTCATAGGCGATAGACTCTTCTACTTTGGGTTCTTCAAAGGTCGGCTGAGAAATGAGGATCTCCATCCTTTGCGCAGCTGCGCAAAGGCGCGCAGCAAGGTTCACATTGCTTCCTGTTGCAGTGTAGTTCATCCGATGCTCCGCTCCCATATTCCCTACTAAAACTTCACCGGTATGAATGCCGATTCCCATTTCAATAATGGGAAGGTTCTGGGCTTTCCGTTCAATATTCCATTCATTGAGAGCTGAGATCATGTCAACGGCGCATGTGATTGCTTGAAAGGCATCATTATGAACCTCTAAAGGAGCCCCAAAAAGGGCCATCACTTCATCCCCAATGAACTTATCGATGATCCCTTTATGGCGTTCGATCGTATCTGCGATTTTTGTCATGCACGTGTTAAGAAGCTCGACCACATCATGGGGCGCCATTTTTTCTGTAAGCGCGGTGAATCCTCGGATATCGGCAAAAAGGATTGTCACTTTTTTTTCTTCTCCACCGAGATGGACAGACCCTTTGAGAATTTCTGTGGCGACCTCTTCTGAAACAACTTTATTCAACACTCCTTTCATCTTTTCTTTTTCTTTAAGTCCATTGACCATCTCTTGAAATGATGCGCAGAGGACAGCGATCTCGTCTTTCTGGTTTGGATGGGAGATTTTGATCTCGTCCAATTTCCCTTGAGCAACTTTTTTCGTGTCTTTTGCTAGAGCGATGATCGGGCGAGTGATGTTCGAGGAGACCTTAAGGGATAGAAGAAGAACAATGATGAGAAGGACGGCTCCACTTAAATGGATATTGTTGAGGACCGATTGGACAATGGTCTCGCTCGCATTCTCAAGAGCGCTTAAGAGGGCAAATTCTTTTTGTTCAGGAGATAAAAGAAAAAAATGGAGGTCGATTTCAGAATAAGGATGCAGATGCATGTAGTAGTATTCGACTTGGTTCCAGGTGAATATCCCTGACTTGTTTTGCAGCATCAAGTCAACGGGGATTGCGCTAAGGTCATCGTTCATTTTGCCCTTACGTCCAAAAGCGCTTACGATTTTTCCTCTGTGAACAAGAAGAGAAGTCTCTTTCACGGCAAGCATGAGCTTTTCAAGAATTTTATCGCAATCGACCCCGATGGTTAAAAATCCCTGGACGGTTTCTAGTGCTTCTTTACCATCGCTGTTTGTGGCAGGGTTTTTCACTAGAAAGTTCGCGGTGTTTCCGAAATAAATTTGCTCTGAGTTCGGCGGAGTGATGATGGCCATGGAGCATGCCAGGTCGGATGTTTCCATTGAGGAGGAGTTCTTTTCATAGTAACTCTTATCATTGAAGAAAAGCTGGGGGAAAAGGACGTCTTTGGAAAGAAGGGCAACGCCTAGGTCATTTTGTACATAGAACAAGGAAATTCCTTCGGGAGCCGAAGGAGAAAATAGATCATCGCCGAAAATTCCACTATTCATGATCGTCAATAGGATCCAAATAAGGTTCACTTCCGTATACCGTTTGATGATCCCCTCAAGATGAGCCTCCAAAAATGAGCCCATGGTTGCTGTTTTCAATAGGGTCTTTACTGGGATTTTAAAATAGTTGCCCCCTTGTGTTGCAAGCCCTGTTTCAATGTTTTTCTGAAGGGTGTCGTAGGTCTCTAAAGGAGGATTTAAGTTGTTGGATTTGAGCAAGCTTTGAGCGTTGTTAAAGGAGGAAGGGATTTCATCCATATATAGCGAATATCCCCCCACCCAAGGCAAGGAAACGGATTGAAGGAAGCTTTCTTTGGGGGATGCTGCCTTTCCCTGGAGCAGCTTTTGAACATCGAACAGCAGATACGACATCGGATCGATGCCGGAAATAAGCTCACCGGGTGTCCGTTTTTTTGCCAGAGAGGGATCTTCTTGATAGGGAATATGAAGGGCAAGATAGGGTTGGGAGCGCCCCTCCATAAAGACCCAGGCCAGCTTCTCATTGATCGGGATTCGATAAGAAGCATTAATCGCCTTTATATAGGGAATGATCGTTGTTTCATGATGAGGAATGGTGCTCTGAATAAAATCGATCCAATTGAAGTGGACGAGAAGCTCCGAAAGATTCTTCCAGATCCCATCCTTGATGTTTTGAGCCGTGGGACCAAATCTGAGATTTTCAAATTTGAAGATTTTAATGTGATTTAGAACAGCATTAATATTCGTATCTGAATCTGCAAGCTGCCATCCGACAAAACTCTCTAAATCTTTTCGGTTTTGCTCGTTTAAACTAACAATCTGGTCGCGCATATTCTGCTGGGCTTTTTGTATTCCACGGTTCATTACATAGGTCTCCATGACCGTCGAAATGAAGGCAAAGCATACGAAAAGACCGCTGACTAAAAGAAATAACCTGATGCGCAGACTCATTGTCTTTTTATCTGGAAGGAAAATATTTCGTTGTTTTTTATGTAAAACTCTTTTTAACTCATTGATATATTTTTTTGTAGTATTTCAGTTTCTTGAATCATAAACCTGAATCAGGCAGAGCTGCCTTCGAAGCCAGCTCCCCTTGAATGAGCTATTGAGTTTGTAAGAAAGTCTCTTTTTCTATCGATTTAAGGCAGTCATTGAAATCGCGCATTTCTGCATCAGTGCGAAAATTACAGCTATATGTTCCATCAGGATTCCTAATAGGTTCATACCGATTTCGCGTACTGGGACGACTCCCGAGATCTGGCCACCAAAAAGGTTCAACTATGGGGCCGTAACCATCTTGTGTTAACTTCTCTTGAAGCTGTTCGAAAATCATTGCTCCGGCTTTACCATGTGAAGTCCCAAAAGGGATATGGAAGGGATATGGATGTTGAGCATCCGGCTGTGCGTACGCCGCCTGGTCTGCATATGGAATCGCGTCATCAAAGCCTATATGTAGTTTGAAGGCGTTTTCTTTACCGATGATATCAATCCATGGCTCGATCCCCCAGCTCGTATTACTAGATTCGATATAATACTGGGTCATCGCGTTGTACATCATGAGATTGATTCCAGCAAACATCGTGTTGAAAATAGGACGATCATTTTCGTCATAAAATAATGCGCTGTTACTACCACCCGGCGCAGCATTGCTCAGGGCTCCAAGGACTGTAAGAGTCGAGGTTTTTCCTTCGGCTAAGAGCTCCTCATGTAGGGATTTAAAAAAATCTTGAGCATCTTTTGTGTTTTTTGAAGTGCCCGAAAAACCACCATTTTCAATATCAAAATCAGCACCATCAATCTTAAAATTTTTTATAAACGAAGCTAATTTATTAGCTTGCCCCGTTCCGGTTTCACCTTCTTGGCAAATTTGATAACTACCGCTGCTTTCTCCTCCAAAGGATAGGCTAATCTTGAATCCTTGCTCATGAGCTGTGTCAATAAACAACTTAAAAGCCTCGTTGATAGAAGTTTCATCTGTACCTTGAGGAAAAACAAGATCTATTCTGCCTTCAGCAAGTGCATTGATATCCTTGAATTGCGCAAACGCAAGATCAATGCTGTTCATTCCAGCCTGCTTTAATTCACTAATGATCGATCCCATATATTGTTTATATTTAACCGTATTCAGCACAGCCCGCTCTTTTTTTGAGTCCCACTCGATGAATGTCCAAATTTTTCCGAGAATTTGTGTGATATCTAAATAGGATGTCAAGTGGTTGTGGTAAGATTTATCTTCTGAATAAAAATCTGCATATTCATCCATTAGGGGAAGCCTTTCTTCAATCACGACTGCATGATTAAAGGGCTCTCGATCTTCCCACCCATCACTTTCGTAACACGCATAAGCAAATAATGGCACCACTAATAAAACAAACCACTTGTTATTCATTTTTCTGCTCCAATAATTTCGGTGTTGTTACACAAATAGCTGCGGGTGAGGATTTTCTTTATAAGCATCATCTTCCGGTCTTGACAAATGATTTTTGCTATTCTGTGCTTCCTTAATTTTTCGGTTATTTTGCGTAAATGGCTAAGGCTGAGGATTTTTTTGTCTTCAGAATCTCGAATCTATAGATTTTTTGTTGCTTGGACAAAAACTTTAGATTCGATATGGCTCCCAGGAAAGGTTCAACTCCTCCCAAAAAGAAAGACAAGTACCGCAACCGTAACTGGAAAGAATATAACCGATCGTTGGTAAATCGGGGAAGTATCACTTTCCCCCCTTTGAACGGCGAAGTTTGCTCTGCTATTTTGTCTTCTAGTACGAACTCTTTAAAAGAAAAGACCCGTTCATCAATAGTTGCTTTCAGCATCTGCAATGCATACGATTGCTTTTTGCAGGGTTAATAGGCTATAATGGACTTGTAATAGATCACCTCCTAAAAAGGTTAGAAGTAATGGCTGAAGAGTTGACAGAAGCGCAGTTTGCCAAAGAGACGCTCGAAAGATATGCTGGATGCGAAGTCTCTGAATTTCGTTCCAACTTATTGCTGACAAATTTCCCACGATATGTCGATTTTTTTTCCAAATTGCGTAATGTGCCGATTATTGAAGGTTCTGCTTTTAAGATCGCTCATGACCCAAAGGAAGATGTGAGCATTCTCGATTTTAAAATCGGATCTCCCGCTGCTGCTTTGGTTGTTGACTTGTGTTCTTTCATGCCGATTAAGACCAGTTTGCTGCTTGGCATGTGCGGAGGGCTTCGGCGCCGTTATCAAGTAGGGGACTACCTCGTTCCTGTTGCTAGTATCCGAGGTGAAGGGACATCTGACTTTTATTTTCCACCGGAAGTCCCAGCGCTAGCAAATTTTTTAATGCAGAAAGCAGTGACCGAGGTGATGGAGTTGCAGAAAGCTGTCTATCATATTGGCATCACGTACACGACCAACATGCGTTTCTGGGAGTTCAATGAAGAGTTCAAAAGCCGGTTAAAAGCGACCAAGGCGCAGGCTATTGAGATGGAGTGCGCAACGCTGTTTGCGGCAAGCTACAAGCGGAAGTTCACTTTAGGAGCGCTGTTGCTTGTTTCCGACCTTCCTTTGAACAACAATGGTGTAAAGACTAAGAAAAGCTCTGAAAACGTCTACGAGTGCCACATGGGAGACCATGTCGAAAAGGGTATCGCAATCCTTAAGACTGCTCGCAAAATGCAAGAACGGCTCATTAAAGGCGCCTACCACCGCAACATCGGAATGGGTGGAAACGGAAAGCGATGATTATCTAGGCTTTGTACAGTCTCATAACTAACGCTCGTCAGTTGGCTCAATATGAGCGGGAAAAGTTGAAAGCTTGAGAGAGCTGCTCGATCACCTGCTTTTCCCATTCGTCAGGTTTTTTCGTGCGTGGAAGGGGCAACGTTTTCTTAACGGCCTCCTTTCCTTCTTGTCTTTCTGCTGTGAAGGTGAGATTTTCAAATTTTAACAGGATGAAGTGTCTTTGAGAAGCGAACAGGCGGAGCCGTGTCAAATGGTAAAGCCACAACACCTCTGTTGGATAGGGACCGAACCGGTCTTTAAGTTCAGAGAGGATTGCATCGACTTGGTTGAATGAGGTAGCTTCTCCAAGGCGATGGTAGATTTCCATGCGGAGCGATCCTTCGTTGATATACTCTTCCGGCAAAGAGGCGGGATAGGAGAAATCGATTTTAGTCTCTGTGAAGGAGGGAGAGGACTTATTGCGCAGGGCCTCGATCGCTTTTTTGAGGAGCTTGCAGTAGAGGTGGAACCCGATGGTAGAGATGTGACCGGATTGTTGGGTTCCAAGGATATCGCCAGCTCCGCGGATTTCAAGGTCGCGCATTGCAATCTTCATCCCACCTCCATATCCAGAGGCCTCGATAAGGGCTTGCAGACGTTTTCTCGAAAGTTCGGGGAGTTCTCTCTTGTGGGGAACGAGAAAATAGGCATAGGCGGGACGGTTCCATCTGCCAACGCGGCCGCGCATTTGGTAGAGGTCAGCAAGGCCGAAGGTGTCGGAGCGGTCAATAAGGATTGTGTTGGCGTTAGGGATGTCGATTCCATTTTCGATGATTGTGGTGGCAATCAAGATATCGGCTTTGCCGCTTTTAAAGGCGTGGAAGACGGTATCAAGTTCGTCGGGCGACATCTGGCCGTGCCCAACGACAATGCGCGCTTGCGGAAGGAGCTTTTGAATCTCATCGCTCACTTTGAAGATTGATTCAACGCGGTTGTGGATCAGATAAGCTTGGCCATCTCGAGAGAGCTCTCTTAGAAGAGCATTTTGAATGAGGCCGCTTTCCCGTTCTGCAATGATCGATTTGATGGGCAGCCGATCTTGAGGGGGCGTATTGATGACCGAGATATCGCGCGCACCGATCAGCGACATGTACAGGGTGCGCGGAATGGGCGTTGCTGAAAGAGTGATGCAGTCGACGCCCATTTTAAGGGTTTTTAAATGCTCTTTAGCGCGGACACCGAACCGTTGCTCTTCATCAATGATGATCAGCCCAAGTTCTTTAAAATGGACGTCTTTGCTGATGATCCGGTGTGTTCCGATCAGGATGTCGATCTTGCCATCTTCAACTTTTCTTAAAGTCTCTTTGACCTCTTTTGCGGAGCGGAACCGGGAAACGACGCCGACGTTGATTGGAAAATTTGCCATCCGATCGGAAAATGTTTCATAGTGTTGCATGGCAAGCACCGTCGTTGGAACGAGGACAGCGACCTGTTTTTTTCCGTCGGCAACAGCTTTAAAGGCGGCGCGCATTGCCACTTCGGTTTTTCCGTACCCGACATCGCCGCAAATGAGTCGGTCCATTGCTTTTGCGGAGGTCATGTCTGCTTTAATCCCATCAATTGCCTGGAGTTGGTCTTCTGTTTCGACAAAGGGGAAATCGGCTTCAAAGAGCTGCATATTTTTCGAGTCTGGCCCAAATGTGAAGCCGCCGTGGAGGGCGCGCGAGGCGTTTAAGCAAAGAAGTTGGTCGGCATACCCAATGATCGCTTGCTGGGCTTGGATACGGATCTTTTGCCATCGAGGAGAGCCTAGGGTGCTGAACGTGGGGATTTCTTCCTTCACCCCGATGTAGCGGGAGACAAGGTGGGATTGGGAGATGGGGACAAAGAGTTTGCTCTTTTCCGAATACTCGAGGACCATGAACTCAGTGATCTGCCCTGTATGGTTTGGCTGTTTTTCGATTCCGAGGTACTTAGCAATCCCGTTATGAAAGTGGACGACGATATCTCCAGGAGAGAGCTCATGGAACTCGGAGGCGGGTGTATGGTAGGTGTTCCGCCATTTTTGGCGGCGAGGTTTGTATCTGCGTGTCAGCTCTGTTGTCGGAACGCAAGCTGTTTGGGAATCGGAAATGACAAAACCGCTGGAAAGATAGCCATGATCAAAATGGGTTTTTTTGGGCAGAGATATATTTTCTTGGGAGATCCGTTCTTTCAATGAGAGTTCTTCCGCTTCTGTTGCTGAAGTAAAGTGGAGGTCCAGATTCGATTTTGCAAAGTGGTGGATACCTAGAAGGATCTCGCTTCCTGACGAAGCGGCCTTATCGTCAGCAAGAGAGAAGAAATCGCCGACCTCCTTAAAGGGATGCCTCCAGCGCTTTGTTGTAAGCTTTTGATCGAAGACTTGAAACGAGAGAGGTTGCAGCGGCTCTGCGCCGCTGTAGTAACGGCGGCCTGTTTTTTTAGAGACCTGCACATCGGAGAGTTCTTCGACGGCGTGCTCTGCCCAGAAATGAACGGGAAGTGTTTGGCATTGCTTAAATAGGTTTTCCAAAGTGAGAAAATACTTGCCGCGGGCACCGGGCATCTTTTTAATGGCAATATACCTGTCTTCGATGGCGAGCAGGTTATTGAAAATGACCAGGGTGTTGCTGCCGATGTAGTTGAGGAGGGTGGAGGGTTGCGGGTCTTGCTTTAAGAGTTCCGATTCAGAAGCGGGGGATAGGAAAAGGCCGTCGACTTTTTGGATCGATTTTTGACTGATTGGATCAAAAGTGCGGATCTGTTCGATCGTGTTGTCAAAAAACTCGATCCGATAAGGATCAAAAGAGGAGATGGGAAACAAATCCAAGATTCCTCCACGCATTGCAAACTCTCCTTTATCAGAGACGACAGGAGCTCGGCGGTATCCGATTTGCGTCAGTTTTTCAGGGAGGGTAGAGAAGGTGATTTCATCGCCTACTTTCCAGGAATTGCAAAGAAGTTTGATCAATTTTGGCGATGGAAGTTTTTGAAGACAAGCTTGCAGAGGGGAGATCAGGATGCTCGGTTTCTTTTTGTTGAGAAGCTCAAAGAGGGTGTCAAAACGTTTGCCAACGATATCGGGAGAAGGGAGGATCTCTTCTTCTGGAAGGGTTTCCCATGAAGGAAACTCGAGGGCGTTACCGCCTGAAAAAGTACTGATATTTTGATATAGGCAGTCTTCTGAACCGCTTGAAATAACAAGGATGTTTTTTTGGGTCGCTTGCAAAAGCAAAAGAACGAGGGCAGCTTTGGGAGCATCCCATAATTCTTCGATTAAGATCGACGGCTCGTGTTTAGAAAACTGCTCAAAGACCTCAAGGGAGGGACTTGAAAGTAGCTTTTTTGAAATTAGTGGTTTCCTAGCCATTGCTTCGCTTTTTCAAATGCCTTAGGTAAGCCTTCCGGGGATTTCCCTCCAGCCTGGGCGGAGTCGGCTTTTCCGCCGCCGCTCCCTCCGACAAGGGGGGCAATTTCCTTAATAAGTTGAACAGCTTGGATCCCTTTTTGGATGAGGTCTTGAGAGACTTTAGCTAAAAGGTGGCAGCGCTGGTCAGCTTTAACTGCCAGCACGACGACACCGGAGTGGAGGGTCTGCATCGTCTCTTCTGCTAGGTCAACAAGCAAATCGGCGTCGACAGGAGCTATTGCGCAAACGTAAGAAAAGGATCCCGCTTTTTCAGCTTTTTCAGCAAGCTGTTTTGCCGTTTGTTTAACAGACGTCTTTCGGTACTGTCTGATTTCTTGAGAGAGTAGGCGGCCCTCTTCGAGAAGGTGGGCGATTCTATCCTGGAGGTTCTGCGGTGGAGTTTTTAACAGAGCTGCAGAGGCTTCAAGAAGGTCCTCATGATGGCGGACATTCTGTTCTGCATTTTTGCCGGTGACGGCTTCGATCCTTCGGATTCCAGAAGAGATGCTCCCTTCTTTGGCGATTTTAAAGAGGCCAATTGTTCCTAGATGATGTGTATGGGTCCCTCCGCACAGTTCCTTTGAATAATCAATATCGATTACGCGGACAGTTGAGCCGTACTTTTCTCCAAAGAATTGCTTGATATCAGAACGATTCTGGACTTCTTCGTAGGAGAGTTCGTAGGTTTCTACTTGCCTATCTTCGCGAATCTTATCGTTGACTAGGTCTTCGATCCGCCTAAGCTCTTCTTTGGAAACGGCCTTATGATGGCTAAAGTCAAACCGGAATCTGTGAGGTTCAACAAGCGATCCAGCTTGGCGGATGTGCTCGCCGAGAACTTTTTGCAATGCCCAATGGAGCAAATGGGTTGAGGTGTGGTTGTTTGCTATGAGTTGACGGCGGGCCTCTTCCACTTTTGCCGTGACCGGCTCTCCAATCGTTATCATCCCCTTATAGAGCCTGCCGACATGCGCAATCACACCTGGGTAGGGGGAATGGCAAGTGGAGACTTTGAACAAGGCCTTATGATGGAAGAGTGTCCCCTGGTCTCCGACTTGTCCTCCCATTTCAGCATAGAAAGGGGTGCGGTTCAACAAGATCATACCTTCTTGCCCTTCCGAGAGGATATCAACAAATCTTCCGTCTACGACAATCCCTGTGATGGTCCCTTCAGAAAGAATTGTCTCATAGCCTATAAATGTTGAAGAGCCGTGCTTCAATACGTAGTCCTTAAAAAGGTTCTCTTCGACCTCCTGTAGATGGACTGTTTGAGCGGAACGGGACTTTTCCTTCGCTTTTTCTTCTAAAATTTGGTAGGCATCGAGGTTGACTTGAAGGGAAGTGTCTTTTGCAATCAATAAGATCTCCTCGATAGGAAAGCCATAAGTATCTTTAAGCTTAAAGGCTTCTTCACCCGTGATCTGCTTAAGAGGGCTTTTTTGCGCTTGGTCGATGATCGCGTTGAGGATGTTGCCGCCGCGCTTCAGTGTCCGGATAAACGCCTCCTCTTCCGACATTAAGATCTCAGTGATCCGGTTTTGCGATGTGGTGAGCTCACGGTAGTCTGGGCCCATAACATCCACGAGTCTTGGCAGAATTTTTGCCAAGAAGGGTTCGTGCATTCCCAGCATCCTTCCGTAGCGGACTGCTCGCCGGAGAAGCTTTCTCAAGATATAACCTCTTTCGATGTTGCTGGGCTGTGCGCCATCGGCAATCGCAAAAGAGAGGGAGCGGATATGGTCAGCGATTACGTGAAATGCGGGCGCTAGATGGCGATCTGCAACGTTATATTTTTTGCCTGAGACCTGTTCTATTTGTGCGATTAGGTTTTGGAAGATATCAGTTGCAAAGAGGGTATCGGCGCCCATTTTCAACGAGACGACCCGCTCAAGTCCAGATCCGGTGTCGATCGATTGTTTAGGAAGATCTTGGAATTTTCCAGAAGCATCCCGGTTAAACTCCATGAACACCAAGTTCCAAAACTCAAGATACCGTTCCCCGGCCGTATCCTCTTTAGGGGAGGTGGCGTTCCCATATTTGTCGCCCCTGTCGTAGTAGAGCTCGGAACAAGGCCCGCATGGTCCTGTGTCCCCCATTGCCCAAAAGTTGTCTTTTTCTCCCATACGGAGGATCCGCTTTTCCGGAACGATCTTTTTCCAAAGCTCGAAGGCCTCATCATCATTATCGAAAATGGTGATCCAGATCTTATCTGCATCAAATTGGAAGACTTTGTTAGTCAGCTCCCACGCAAAATGGATTGCTTTTTCTTTAAAGTAGTCTCCAAAAGAAAAATTGCCAAGCATCTCAAAAAAAGTCAGGTGGCGAGAGGTGTGGCCGACGTTGTCCAAGTCGTTGTGCTTTCCTCCGACGCGGATACACTTTTGTGCCGTGGCAGCCTTATTGTAGTCGCGTTGGCTTTTGCCTAGAAAAACGTCTTTAAACTGGTTCATTCCCGCGTTGATGAATAGCAAAGTGGGGTCATCGTGGGGAACAACGGGGGAGGAAGCGACAATGGAGTGACCATTGTTTTTAAAGTATTTTAGAAAATTGCGTCGAATGTCTTGCGATGACATAGAAAAAACTCGAGTTTGTTTGAAACAGGTGAGCCAATCTTAACACACTAATCCACCAAAAGTCAAAAGGAGCAATTTAAGAGGTCCATGCGACACAGATTTAGAATAAATATTTTAAATCTAAGGTTTTTTTAAGACGTATTGGAAAAGTAAACCGTTGCATGAGATGACAAAAAAGCCCTACTTTTGAGAGTGTTTACGATCCGTTTTTACCAGGCCGCTGCTGCTGGCAGGCAGGTTTGGTTTGCATTTCTGCTAGGTTCTCTGTTAAGTTAGACATTTTGGGACCGCTGCGTGCTCGAAAAGGATCGCTAGTTGATGCAATAGTCCCATATTAATTGAACTTTTAAGAGGATGAGGAGTTTTAACATGGATGTGGAGTTAAAAAAACAGCTCGGAAAGATTGCTAATACAGTCAGAAGTCTTTCGATGGAAGCCGTGCAAAAAGCCAATTCAGGGCATCCTGGACTTCCGATGGGTTGCGCTGAGTTTGGAGCTTATCTCTACGGCGTGTTGCTTCGCCATAATCCAAAAAATCCCAAATGGCTTAACCGCGACCGGTTTGTTCTCTCTGCGGGCCATGGATCGATATGGCTTTATTCCCTTTTGCATTTGTCCGGTTTTAACCTCTCTATGGATGAGATCAAACAGTTCCGGCAGCTCCATTCCAAAACTCCTGGGCATCCTGAGTACCATATTACGGATGGCGTAGAAGCGACAACGGGTCCTCTGGGTCAAGGTGTCGGCAATGCAGTCGGTCAGGCTCTCGGATTAAAAATCCTTGCGGCGAAGTTTAACAGTGAAGGTTTTCCCCTGTTCAATAGCAAAGTTTATTGTTTAGCTGGTGATGGCTGCTTAATGGAAGGAGTCTCGGCTGAGGTTTCTTCTTTAGCCGGCCATTTAAATCTAGATAATCTCGTTTTAATTCACGATGCTAATAAAGTTACTTTGGACGGATTCCTTGCTGATTCAGATTCAGAAGACACGAAGCTGCGTTACAAGGCCTATGGATGGGATGTCTATGAGCTTGACGGTTATGATTTTGATGCGATGGAAAAGATTTTTTCCTCCTTGCGCGATGAGCAGACCAAACCTGTTTTTATCATGATGCGCACGATCATCGGGAAAGGTTCTCCTAATAAGGCAGGAACGCACAAAGTGCACGGATCTCCTCTGGGACAAGAAGAGGTCGAAGCGACTAAAAAGGCATTAGGACTTTCTGAGGAAGATTTTTATGTTCCCCAGTCTGTCTACACCTATTTTGAGCAGAGGCTCGCCAAAGATGCATTATTGGAGTCCAAGTGGAAGGAGATGTTCCGGAATTGGTCGGAAGCAAGGCCTGAGCTGTACAAAGAGTTCATGCAGATGGTCGAAAAGAAGTTCCCCGATGATTTAGAGGATCAGCTCCGCAAAATTGAAATGAAAACTTCGCTTGCGACGCGAACCTCCTCGCAAAACGTATTGAATCTGCTTGGAGAATTGCTTCCCCAATTGATTGGGGGTTCGGCCGATCTCTCTTCATCCGATATGACCATGATGAAAAAATTTCCGGTCATTTCGCGTGGCAATTTCAACGGCCGCAATATCAAGTACGGTGTTCGCGAGTTTGGGATGGCAACAGCAGCAGCGGGCCTTGCTCAAACGAATATGATTGTGCCGTATATTGGAACTTTTTTGACTTTTTCCGATTACATGCGGAATGCGATTCGCTTAGCTGCGCTATCTAAAGTTCAAGTGATCTATCAGTTTACCCACGACTCAATCTTTTTGGGGGAAGATGGCCCAACGCACCAACCAGTGGAGCATCTTGCAGCATTGAGAGCGATGCCCAACCTTCATGTGATCCGCCCTGCCGATAGTTCTGAAGTAAAAATGGCGTGGTTAGCTGCATTGCGCTACCGCGGACCATCTGCGATTATACTTTCTCGTCAAGCGCTGCCAAATCTTGCTGGCTGTGATGTCTCTTATGAAAAAGGGATGGGCAAAGGGGCCTACATCATCAAGAAAGAGGAAGCTAGGCCTGATTTTACGTTGATGGCTACTGGATCTGAGGTTTCTTTAGCCCTTGATGTAGCTGTTGCTTTAGAGAAGTTGGGGAAAGCGGTCCGTGTGATCTCGATGCCATGCTGGGAGTTGTTTGAAGAGCAATCTGATGAATACAAATTCAATGTCATTGGCGGAGATCTCGGTCAGCGCGTAAGTATTGAAGCGGGTGTGAGCTTTGGGTGGTCAAAATGGGTAGACCATGAAGGGATCTCGATTGCCATCGATAGCTTTGGGGAGTCTGCCCCGCAGAGCGATCTAGCTGCTGAATTTGGATTTAATGTTGACTCAATTTTAAACAGGCTTCTTTCATGAACAATCGATTATTACAAGCTTTAGCTTGTAAAAATCAAGGGCCGGCTCCCGTTTGGCTCATGCGTCAAGCAGGGCGTTATATGCCCGAGTATCGCGCTTTGCGCACGAAGCATTCGTTATGGAAGTTGTTTCATTCTGCTGACCTTGCAGCGGAGGTAACCCGTCTTCCTCTTTCTTTGTTAGGTGTTGATGCTGCAATTTTGTTTTCCGATATCCTCGTGATTGCGGAAGCATTGGGCCTCTCGATCCGTTTCCCTGAATCGGGAGGGCCTCGCGTCGAACCTGCTATCCGCACGGCGGAACAAGTGGATGCGCTTCCGCTTCTTTGTGTCGAAGAGAGCTTGTCGTATGTGTTTGAAACAATCCGCCAGTTAGAGCCCGATTTAAAAGTTCCTCTGATTGGGTTTTGTGGCGGCCCTTTTACTATAGCCAGCTACTTGATTGATTCAGGGAGCAAACAGGAGTTTTCTTTAACTAAGCAATGGATAAGAGAGGATCCATCAAGCTTGCACCGCTTATTGCATAAAATTACAGTTGCTACAATTGCCTACCTTAAAGCTCAGGTAAAAGAGGGGGTGGATGCTGTCCAAATTTTTGATTCTTGGCTTAACATTTTAGATGAGCCCCAGAGGCATGCCTTTGCTTATCCCTATTTGAAGCAGATCATAGATGCTTTTGCAGATCTTTGCGTTCCGGTGATTGTTTTCTGCCGCCATTCCAGCTTGTTTCCTCAAGAGCTGGTCTCATTAAAACCTTCCTGCATTAGTTTTGATTGGCTCCGTCCAATGACAGAATTGCGGAGCGCAGTTCCTAACCATATTGCCGTTCAAGGAAATATCGACCCCTCTATTCTCAAATTATCCAAATCGGAAATCACTCTAGCCACACAGGCCCTTCTCCGTTCGATGGGTGGAGAAAGGGGGTTTGTCCTCAACTTAGGCCATGGAGTAATGCCAGATATTCCATTTGACCATGTTCGTCATTTTGTTGATGTAGCTAAAGCCTGGAAATAGTTCTTTCTTTTCACTCCCTTTCTTACTTATGCGCTCCAAGCGCTGGAATGAGCCACCTCCTCCATCACCACTTTGCAAGGGGGGGCATTGAACAGAGGATCGCTTCGGGATTACCTCCTGAAAGAAATCCAAACTTCGTTCCCCGATCGTAGAGAAGATTGAACTCAACGTAGTGGGCTCTAAGTCTAAGCTGCGTTTCTTTTTCTTCCTGCGTGTAAGGCATAAAAACCCGTTTTTGGTAGATGGGTAGGATGGTGTGGGTAAATGTATCTCCAACCGTTTGCCACATCTGCAAATCTTTTTTTAGGTTGCCTGTGTTGTAGTGATCAAAAAAAATCCCTCCGACACCCCTTTCTTTCTTTCTATGGGGAATATAAAAATATTCTTTTGCGTTTTGTGCGAAAGCTGGGTAGATCTCCGTTCCAAACGGATCTAATGCGCTTTGCGCCACCTGGTGAAAGTGGCGTGTGTCTTCTCCATAAGGAAACCCCATCGGCGTGAGATCGTAACCTCCTCCAAACCAGCTTCTCTGTGCTGTTTGGATATAGCGAATGTTAAAGTGGACGGTAGGAGCATGGGGATTTTGCATGTGAGTGATTAAACTAATCCCTGTTGCAAAAAATTCCCCTTCCCCATCATTCATAGGGAACTTGTCTCCAGAGACACCCGACCAGTTGACAGCTGCCTTTTCAAATACTTCTCCTCGTAGCAGCGATATCTCGCCGCCGCCGGACCCTTGATGATAGTTCCAATGGGTTCTTTCAAAACGGGCAGCCGATTCCAGAGATTCAAATTCGGCGATGATCCTATCGCGCAATGATTTTAAATAGCAGACGATCTCTTCTTTCATTTAAAATGCACCTTAGTTTAAAATTCAAACCGAATAATTTTGTACTAACCGATCCTATGAAAAAGCAACGCGTTTTAATTTTGGGAGCCGGCATTTCAGGACTTTCGCTCGCTTGGTATTTAAGCCAAGCACCTGTCCCGCTCGACATCACCATCTTAGAAAAATCGGAAAGGGCCGGAGGTTGGCTCCACACCGATCTTAACACCGGATTTCTTTTTGAAAAAGGACCGCGCACCTTTAAGGTCAATAAATCTTTTGCGACACTTAATCTATTGCACGAACTCAATTTAGATCAAGAGATCGTCTGGTCGGAGGAAAGGCCCCATCATCGCTACCTCTGGCTTAAAGACCAGCTTTTTCGTTTCCCAAGAAATCCCGTTTCTTTTTTGCTGTCACCTTTGACAAAAGGGTTTCTTCCCGCGCTGTTTACAGAGTGGAAAAGAGCGGTTCACTATGGTGATGAGACGGTATGGAATTTTGTAGCCCGCCGGTTCAACGAAGATATCGCCCGCCTTTTTTTTGATCCGATGGTCGTTGGAATTTTTGGAGGGGATTGCCGCTATATTTCAATACGGTCCTGTTTCCCTATTCTTAAACATTGGGAAGAGGAGTATGGATCGGTCACTAAAGGCTTTTGGATTACGCTTAAAGAAAAACGTAAGCAATCCAAGTACTCTTCCGCCATCCCCGAACTTCCCCTTTCTGCGGTGTATTCGTTAAAGGAAGGGATGGAGCAGATCATCAAGACATTGCTGCGCAAGGTCCCAGCAGAGATTCGATATCGAACTGAAGTGGCAGCAATCAGAGACTCTGGATCAGAGGTTGAAGTTGTTGCTAGCGATCAAATCTATAAAGCCGACGCCCTTTTTTGCGCCCTCCCCGTTGCTCAAACGGGCTACCTCTTACGGCCTCTTTTTCCTGAGTCTGCAGAGAAATTATCTAAAGTAAAGTCTTGCAGTGTGACCGTCATCAATGTCGGCTACACGCAGAACGTCCTTCCTGTTGAAGGTTTTGGCTACCTTACGTCGACTTATTCCAAAGAAGATATCCTCGGAGTTGTTTTCGATTCTTCCGTATTTCCTCAACATAATGAAAGATCTCATGAAACACGGCTGACCATCAAATTAGAAGACAGGGGTCTCTCAAAAGATTCGATGATCGAAACTGCCCTTCAAGGAATCAAACGGCACTTGGGAATCTCGAAATTGCCCGATGCCATTTCTTATAAGCTCGCAATTAATGCAATCCCTCAATATGGGATTGGCCATTTGGACGTAATGGCCAAATTAGAAAAAGACCTGAAATTGAAATTTCCGCGGTTTCGTTTTGCTGGTAATTACTTGAGCGGTGTTTCCGTCGATCAGTGCATTGCCTGGGCTAAGGGTGTTGCGCAACAATGGTCGGCACAGTATCTTTAACGCCGATCTGCAGAGCTTGGTAGAGCTGGTTCAGATCCTCCGGTGTATGTAGAATATTTATGTTGATGCGCAGCTTATAGCAGTCTGCACCAGCGGTGCGTTCAGAAAAGGTGTCGCATAGGATCTCCCGTTCAATCAAGCTTTGCCAGAGGGATGCCGCTTCCTCTTCCTCTTGATAACTTAGAGTGATCACGTGTCCATGAGAGCCATGAACGGGAAAGACTAGTTTGTTCAGCTGCTGCAGCAGCCAATGGCATCGGTGTTCGAGCTGACGCCGTTCCCCTTCCATCTGAGGAATCCAATCTAATGCGGCATCGATTGTTCCTAAGGTTGGAATCGAAACGGGGTGTTCGTGCCAAAAAGGGTAAGCGGACATTAAGTAATCGCTCAATTGTTTGTTGCAGGCAATAAAAGCTGCTGGGATGCCGCAGGACTCGACAAGGCTGGCAACGATACAATCGATTCCGGAGCGTAGAGCTGCAAGCCCAAGGCCAGCATCCCCTTTCACTCCAAAGCTCAATGAATCATCGACAACAAAAAGAGATTGGCTTTCCTGCGCGAGGAAGGCGAGCTCTTCTAAAGCAGCCGTGTCCCCGCTCATTGCGAATAATGACTCGGTGAAGATCACTTTGGAATAGGATTGGAGATGCGCTGTTGTCTTCAATAAATCTTTGAGTTGGGCAGGATCGTTATGTTTAAAGCGAACGACTTGGGTTCTTTTTGAATCGATAACCTCTAAAAGGAGGGGGTGGCATCCTTCATCGGCAAATACAAGAGAGTTTGGCTGGGTCAACCGAGATAAAAGGATTGACAAACCAGTAAAACGGCTAGGCAAAAAAAAGGCCTGTTCCATTCCTAGCATTCCAGCAAGCTTGTCTTGCAATTGCTGTTGGCATGGAAGGCATTCCTTAGGATGGTTATAAATCGAAGTTCCTATCCCAAATTGCAGGAGGTACTTCATCGCATTTTTTTTCAGATCGTTTTGTTGAGAGAGCCCGAGTGTATCTTGCCCACAAAAGTGGAGCATTTTTTTCCCCTTCCAAAGTAGATGCGTGCTATTGATAGGGACGATTGGTTCATAGGATGATGCAGGAGGATTGGGGATCTGTTGCAAAAATGCGAATTTCATCAAAATTGCCCTTGTTTTTCAGTAAAAACTTAAGAGTAAAATTTTTTCATAAAAATAAGATTTTACGCAAGTCCTAAAGCGGTGAAGCAGGAGCAATCGATCCGATATTATGGATTTAGCCGTCAAGGAAATGCAAAGCAACTTATCCACTGGACTAGATACGAGGGTATGGGAATATCGAGTCGATGCATTATATGATGGACGTGGCGTTTGAGGGGGACGCTTCATTAGGAAATAGCAGGTGCGGAATGTGGGCTTTAGCATCTAGATTGTAAAAATTTTTTAACTTGAGGTGCTAGAATTTATAACTTTTCTTTGGCAAGAATTGAAATTGTCGCTTATACTTCAGTGCCCCGTGTGATGTGCTTGAGGCAAGGCGATGTCGAAAGAAGTTAAACTATTTGCAGTCTATTTAGGTGGAAGAGCCGCTCGATCAAATATTGAGCTCCATGATGTCGTATTTGTAACAGGTTCATCTATACAAGAAACGTATCCAAAATTGAAAGAAAAGTGGTTTGGATATCCTGATAAGATTCCTCACATTGATTCCTATATTGAACTGATACATGCCGATGGCTTCCAAATCAGGCTAGTTCAAGCCAAGAGCTGCATAAATGGCAGTAAGCTCTATTTTGTTAATTTTGGCGCCTATACAGAGAATCTCTTCGGAGAGGTGCACCAATCAGCATTCTATGTGGCAAAGGATAAGGCTACAGCTACTCAAAAAGCTAGAAATGAGCTTTGCGTAGGGATGATACAAACTCATCTGGATGATCATTTAGAAGTTGAAGGGCTCGTTGAGTTTGGTCAGTTCGATATCGATGATGTTTTAGAAATTGAAAGCGTGGATGGGTATCATCTCGAGTTAACTCCTTCAGAATTTAAAGGGACCTCTCTTGCCTGCCCTGGCTATATTCAACTAAAAGTTAACTAGTATAGCTTAACAAAAGTTTTTAAATAATTTTTCACCTCCTGTTGGATAAAGGTTTTTGAGTTTTATCCTCGCAAATAAGATGTGGCGTCCAAATATTTCTGGCAGTACCAAGAGCGAAGAAGGGAGATCCTTCGGCGACGGGCTGATGATCTAAAACAAACCTGTTTCCGACTTGGCGAGAACTTTTGGGCTTATCTGAAGGGTTGGTTTCGGAAAAATCCTATGGATTTTGCCGCTCGCGGTCGCCAACGCTATCAAGCCGCTGCCAGTCCGCCATGACTTTTTGAATGCGTGCGAAAAAATTAGATCCTTTATTTGCCCGCTTAAGAGATCTCTTCATCGAAGTTGGAGATCCGGCGGTTCAAATAGCTGTCCTGATATTCCTTGAGATCTTCCACATGGACAACCCAAGCAGCACCTTTTCGACTTGCTTTTAATAGTCCAATGCGCGTTGCATAGTAGATCTTCTGATACGGCACATTGAGCATTTTAGCTGCTTGCTGGATCGAAAAGAATCCCCTTTTGTTGTCAAAAAGCAGCTCGCCATTGAACATCGACTTTGTTCGTGAATACTTTAAGTTGCGATAGGCTTCTAAATCATTTTTATGGATAATCCAGCGAGTAGGATTTTTATAAGCTCTTAGTTTCTTTTGCTTGATTGCAACGTAGATAGCTTGTCGCGTTACATTGTTAATCCGTGCAGCCTCCGATAGAGAAACATAGTTTTCGGCATCATCATTGAAATCTTTAGTATCTTTCATGTCTATTCAACTCCCGTTGTTGCTCTTGCAATTATATCTACGCCTCATTAATTTTGTATTAAAATTTAACAATTAACGCAAAAAAAACAAAATCAAAGATTAAATTAAAAACTACTCTTTACAAAAAAACTAGCAAGTTAATAAATTTAAATAGATTTTTTAATTTTTATTATAAAATTAAAATCGATTTTCTATGATTTCTTCCCCGATTCCCTGTTGTTCAAGAAATTAAAAGATTCGATAAATGAAAATTACGGAGCAGTTTAACTAAAATTTTTTGATAGCAGACCTGATAACCTAGCAGGCTTGTCGAGCTCGTTTTCTGTAGATGTTCACCTCCCGCCTTCGGCGCGAGGCGAAAAAATAATTTTGTATTTTTTGGCATGGTTCAAAAAGGCTACTTTTTGAACCATGCCAAAAAATGGGAATAGACCAAAAAATTTGCTGATGTTAGGATGCCCCGATAAATCAATCGTTTAGCCATTTGGAAAGTCCTCTGAGAGGACTTTAGGCTAAAAAGACGTCTTTATTGCTTCATGGGATTGGTTTATTAAAATAGGACGATCCCTTGCTGCGATATTCCAAGCTTTTTGCAAACACAGTTCTCCTTTTCGCAGTGCCTTCTGTTGCTCTTTATCCTCAAAGCCATACTCCCCAAACTACTACGTTTTAAGTGAAAAAAGTCAATCTCGAAGAGAAACAGATAACACGGGATTATGTGTTGTCCTATGATGAAATCCTTTGCCTGCTTGATAAGATTGAATCCGGCGAATTAGAAGAGA
>CAZOKX010000025.1:0-27130 GCA_964580785.1 uncultured bacterium | reverse complement strand
TTCACTGGAGCGACTGGCTCCATAGGAGCAACTGGGTTCACTGGAGCGACTGGCTCCATAGGAGCAACTGGGTTCACTGGAGCGACTGGCTTCATAGGAGCAACCGGGTTCACTGGAGCGACCGGCTCCGTAGGAGCAACTGGGGTCACTGGAGCCACCGGCTCCATAGGAGCAACTGGGGTCACTGGAGCCACCGGCTCCATAGGAGCAACTGGGTTCACTGGAGCCACCGGCTACACAGGAACAACAGGGTTTATTGGATTTACGGGCGCCCTTGGTGGGACTGGAACGACAGGATCTAATGGGGTAAAGGGATTCACCGGAGGGATTGGTGGGAATGGGGCGACGGGCTCTAATGGATCAACGGGGGTAGCTGGCCAGACTGGAGCAACGGGATTTGCAGGTCAAACCGGCAAGACTGGAGGAACAGGCTTTAATGGAAGAACAGGGTTTAATGGAGGAACTGGGTCTACCGGAGGAACTGGGGTTACCGGAGCCGGAGGGGTTACTGGAGCAACAAGCTCTACAGGAGCCCAAGGATTTGCTGGAGCAACAGGGCTTACCGGAATAACAGGCCTTAATGGAGCGACTGGATTAACTGGAGCAACAGGCTTTGACGGAGGAATAGGGGAAACAGGTGCAACAGGATTTACTGGAGCTACTGGACGAACTGGAGCAACCGGAATAACAGCAGCGACTGGCGTGATAGGATTTACTGGAGCAACGGGATTTACTGGAGCTCCTGGTAGCACAGGGTTAGCAGGATCTACAGGAATACCTGGTGCGGCTGGCAAAATAGGCGCTACTGGGGCTACAGGGTTTACTGGAAATAAAGGTGCAACGGGCACAACAGGTGTAACGGGAGTTTCAGGTGCTACAGGAATAACAGGATTCACAGGTGCAATAGGTAAAGCCGGATTCACCGGAGTAACAGGATTTATTGGAGCTACTGGTCAAACCGGATGGACAGGAGTTACAGGTGCTACGGGTCTAAATGGAGCAACAGGTGCAACAGGACTTTCAGGTGCTACTGGACCAACAGGCGTAACGGGTCTAACAGGAGTAACAGGCGCCACTGGAGGAAATGTGCAAGATTATGCCTATATTGTTGCTCCGAGCGCCTCATCTTCTCTAAATTTAAATCAAAATGATCTTGTTCCATTTTCTTCTATTCGCGAGCAAGCAGCAGGCAGTGCTATTTCTCTTTTAGGAACGGGATCAATTCAAATTGCCGCTACAGGCTTTTACCAGCTCACTTATGGGGTTCTTCCTGCAGGTACTAGTAATACACCGGTATTGTTGGAGTTGCAATTCAACGGGGCATCAATAGGAGATTATCAAGCGTTGGAATACAAGCCTTCGATTTTAACTGCTGCAGCGTCGTTCGAAATGGCCAGCCTTACGTCTATTGTGAATATTGCTTCTAATCCCACTACAATTACTTTAATAAACCCTAGTGTTAATGTCGCTACAATCGGTAACCCATCCTTAGGAACAACAACGAACAATTCACCCATAGCGTATATAACGATCATCAAATTGCAATAATAGATGCTCTATACTAGACATAAATAATTTCAAGAATCGGCTTCTGTTAGCGTTAACAACAACTGAATTTGAAAACATACTTGGAGTTATGCCTTCCTAGAAAAATTAAAATAGTTGATAAATTTTTAAATTTTTTTATTTACTTTTCTTTATTAACCCTTTATGGCTGACAAAGAATAGGGTCTTTACATATCCGGAGGGGGGAGGTTCATATTCGATATAATCGATTTGAACTGTTAGCCATTTCTATATTTCTAGCTATATGTGCATACCCCATCAACGGTAAGCAAAGGCTCATTTCATATCTAAAAATGACGCACAACATTGAGGTCTGCAAGAGGATTGGCACCTACCAGGCAACGGATACAGTTCGGGCAAGAGATGTTTTGGGAAGATCAAATAATCGGTCCGATTGTAACTCTGAAAAGTGGAATGAAAAACTGGCTCTTAAACGGGTTACCGCATTTGGTGTTGTAGGGAATGGAATAGGCTATAGTGGAGGTTACACTGGTCTCGATGTGATATTTGCTCCTGAATATCCTGCGTTTGCTGTTATGCCATTTGTGGAAGCACAAGGTCTGTTTATCTTTGATAATACTTGGGTGGCAAATTTAGGGGTCGGAGGAAGGTTTTTCTCTAACAGGATTGCTGGAATGTTCGGATTTAACGCTTTTTACGGCTTTCGACAAGGGCATCAAGGGTTGTACCATCAGCTGGGTCTTGGGGTGGAGTTAATCGGCAAAAGGTGGGGGATTAATGGTAATGGATACATCCCTCTTGGCAATACCCAGCATGTTAAGAAATATGTCTTTGATGATTATATCGGAAGTTATAAAGCAGTTCAAAAGAAGAAAGAAGGGGGCATGTATGGCGGTAATGTCGCTTTAAGCCTTTTAGCGGCACAGTCAGGAAGTTTCATGTTGTATGCAATGGGAGGCTCCTATTTTTTAGCTGGTAAATCGGATCAGCCTCAAGTATGGGGAGGGCAGCTCTCTATTCAACCGCAGTTTGGGGATTACTTTGCTTTATCGTTTATTATAACTCATGACAATTTTTATGGTACTTTGTACCAAGGTGGATTTGTTTTTTCACTGCCCTTATATAAGTTTACGAAGCTTAAAAAAAGTAAGGGCGTGAAAAATCGTCAAATTTATCAGCCGGTTGAACGGATGGTAGTTATACCTCTTGAAGAACGGTCCTGCTGGAACTGTAACTTCTAAGCTAGCCTAATCTTTCAAGAATTAATTTGGCTTCAACCTCATCAATTAAGACGAATTGATGGATGCTCTCTTCATAGCAGTAGACATCGGCTTGGGCTATGTCGAACCACCAGCCGTGAATTCGCAATTGTTTTTTTTTAAGTCGTTCTTGGATAAAAGGATAGCTTGCAATGTGTTGCATTTGCTGAAGGACATTGATTTGGGAGATTTGGTTCTCTTGAGAAAGCGCTGGATTCATGGTGGCTCCCTGCATCACTTTCAGCAACGACTCTTCGCCATGCTTTAGCCATGAATCGAGATTAGGGCAGCAATGCTCGTCAATACCTTCGGTAAGGGCCTTCATAGCACCGCATTCCGAGTGGCCACAGACGATGATATTGGAAACATTGAGGGTATGAATGGAAAACTCAATAACTGCTAAGGCGCTGTTGTCTCTCATAGGAGCTGTAGCAGGGGGAATCAGATTGCCGATGTTACGCAGAACAAACAAGTCGCCTGGGTTGGTCGAAGCAAAAAGGTTCGGAACGACTCGGCTGTCGGAACAAGCTATGAAGAGGGCGTCTGGCTTTTGACCTAGTGCAAGCTTAGCGAACATATCGCGGCACTCTTCGGTGAGATTTTTCCTAAAATCGACAATTCCTTGGATCAGCTTTTGCATACTCCTCTCAATGTGAGTAGATCATTCATAAGGTGGAAACTGGGCTTCAATTTTCAGGTGCTGGCTTACACGAAAATCGATAGGAGTTCCGACTAGAACTTCGACTAGTATATAGAAAATTGCTTTGAAAATATAGAAAAAGCCTTAAGTTCTCGACCTTGTACAATTTTGGAATCAATTCGCTGACGTTCGTCGATTCCAAAATTGTACAAGGTCGGTTTAAGTTAAGACCTGAAAGGGGGGGGTAAAATTAATTTTTGTCTATTGAGTTAAAATATTGTTTTGTTTTATTGCTTTGTTATGAGATACAAAATGCCATTCCAAGTCTTTGATCCTGCTATTCTCGAAATTATTCTCCGAGAAACTCGCAAGCAAAAGCCTTCTCTGCTACGTGCTACCAAACAGCATATTAAGGAACTTGCTATCGTAGCTCAATCGATTAAGCATAAGGGTCTTCCTGAGTACCTCATCTGTAAACAGTTGCCTAAAGATCTTGGGTATGGAATTTTTTTACATCCGGAATCAAAGCCTCTAACAAAAGGCCGTGTGGTTGCTCCCTATACCGGGGACACCCTCCTAGTGCCTCAAAATGTCTCAGATGATGCCTTATATGCTTTTGAGCCGCTATCGAATATTAATCTAACGCGGGAAGAGCAAAAAAAGTTTCATTCGAAGGGGAGGTTTCATCCTCGACGGCATTATTCGTTGCACATTGATGCAGAGAAATCCGGGAATTTTACCCGTTTTATCAACCACTCCGAATCCCCCAATGTTGCTGCTGAGCTAGTCAGGATCCCGCCTAATTCTGATGATGTGCCTGAATCGCCCCTTGCTGTTATCTATTTCATCACCAGAACGGTGCAGCCTGGCGAGCAGCTGCTTGTGAGCTATGATGGGGATGAGCATTCCTATTGGGGTGCTTTGGACATTAAGCCGTTTCCGTTGTTCCCGAACACTTTTTTTTTAGAAATTGGAAAAAAAGATCTTCAGGTGGAAAAGGATTTCTTCTTTTAAAAAAATATCTTACAAGATTATAGATCTTTAACTATACAATAGTTTATTTTCATTGGGATCTAATGACTAATCTACGACAAAAGCAGCCTAGAGGGCTATTTCTCCTATTTTTTACAGAACTCTGGGAAAGGTTTGGCTTTTATACACTTCAGGCCATCATTATCCTCTATATGACAAAGGGGCTTTTGCTACCGGACTCGAACGCTTATTTACTGTATGGGACCTTTAGTTCCATGCTCTACCTGACTCCTGTATTGGGAGGGTATCTTGCAGATAAGTATTTAGGATTTCAGCAGGCTATCATTGTTGGAGGTGTGTTGTTGATTGTTGGTTATTTGCTCACAGCTGTTCCAAACAATCAGATGTTCTTTTTAGGTTTAAGTGTCATTATCGTCGCAAATGGGTTGTTCAAGCCGAATGTTTCAAGCATTCTAGGAGATCTGTACCGCTCAGGAGATGCCCGTCGAGATGGGGGCTTTACCATTTTTTATATGGGAATCAATGTTGGCTCATTGATTCCTCCTCTCATTACAGGGTGGATCGTAGCTACCTATGGGTGGCACGCCGGATTTTTTTTGGCTGCTATTGGTATGTCCATTGGATTAGTCACATTTTTATGGGGGCGTAAGAAGCTTCGGACTGCTGGAGTTATGCCTGCTGCAAGTCCCTTAAGGGATAAAGGAGAATCCCTGACTTTTTATGTCTTGTTTTATGGAGGCATCGCTGTAGCTATTTGCCTATTTCTTATCCTTTTCAAGTTTCCTGCTGAGACAGATATCATCTTAGCTCTAGCTTCTGTAATCGTTGTTGCTGCGGTGATTTATTTTCTATTAAAGGAAAAACGTGCGCAGAGGAACAAAATGATTGCTTGCTTGATCTTGATCTTGATCTCAATCGGCTTTTGGTCCTTATATAACCAAACATTCACATCCTTGATGCTTTATGCCGATCGAAATATGGGCAAACAACTTTTAGGTGTAACAATCGATGCCGAGTCCACTCAGTTCTTTAATCCTTTTTTTATAGTGATGTTAAGCCCGTTGTTGAGCCGCCTATGGATCTGGCTGGATCAGAAGCGTAGCAATCCCTCAGCGCCTATGAAATTCTCGATGGGAGTATTGATGATGTCTGTAGGTTTTTTTGTTTTAGGATTAGGCGGAAGGTGGTTTAGCCTTGGGGGAGAGGCATCTCCTTGGTGGCTGATCTCTAGTTATTTTTTTCAAACAATTGGCGAGTTGCTGCTGTCTCCGATCGGGCTAGCTATGATTACGACATTATCGCCTAAACATTTAGTGGGAATGATGATGGGGGTCTGGTTCTTAACTCAGTCTGCTGCGTTTGCAATAGGAGGAGGGCTAGCGACCTTTGCATCCATTCCCGATAAGACGATCCTTAAAGAAGCATTGAAGATCTACGATCAGGCTTTTATAATCTATGGCGTAATCTCATTGTTGTTAGCGATTATCAGCATCCTGCTTGTTCCCTATTTGAAGCGGCTGATTTATGCTCGAAATGACTGACTTGCTGTCGCTTGCCAGTCAAAAGATTCGAAAAAGTTAAGTAGAGGGGGCTATTTTTGAAGTAGTTGTTTGAAGCAGGCTTCCGCTGAAAAATGGTCTTTGACCATTTTTAAAGCATTTTTTGAGAGTTGTTGACGCAGGGTAAGCGAAGAGGCTAGCTTGGCAATGGCCTCAGCAAATTTTTCGGGGGTGTCTGCGATGAGGAAACAACGGTTGGCCTCTTCTAATAAGCCTTGAGCGCCGCAGCTCGTTGTTACAAGAGGGATACCATGACCTAAAGCCTCGATCGTTTTAATTTTAAGGCCGCTTCCATACAGTGCCGGATTAAAAGCAATGTCCACAGTTTGGTAATAGCTGGTCAAGCATGCCGCGGGGGCCCCTTTTTTGAGGCGCGGAGTAAAGATGGAAAAGGGGGAGTGGATAAATGTTCCTTGAGCAGTACATTTCTTAGCCAGCTTTCCAAGCAAGGGCATGACAGTATCGTGAAACCACTGGACTCCATCGATGTTTGGCCACGAAGGGCCCCCAAAGAATCCGATATGTTTGACCTGCTTGCGCAGGCCTATTGGCTTATGAGGTTTAATAGGGTGGGGACAGCAAAGGAGTTTCTGAGGAGAGATCGATCTGTTCACTTTTTCCACTTCTTCGTTTTGAAGAAAAATCACCTTGTCAAATTTGCTCATGCGGATCACTTCTTCATTGAAGCTTAAGGTGCTGCAGGGGCGGTTAAAGGCTTGGAATGCTTGGGATCTGTCGGACATGAGATCATGGGCGTCGAGATAGGCTGGCGTTTTTTTAGGCAAGAAATCAAGGATCCAATCTAGATGAAGTTTTTCAATAATGACCAAATCGTGTTGAGCGTTCTTTAAATAGGTCTTCACGTGATCTGGTTGAGTAGGATTCAAGGTGACCGCCTGAGGAATCAGTATAGGTCTATTTCCAAGGTAATAAAGCGTGAAATGGCTGTGTCGATCTAAATAGCGGATTAGTTCTTGGATCCGCGCATTTTGTCCATTTCCCAATTCCCAGAAGGGTAGGTCAGTGATCAGCCCTATTTTTAGCATCATCCGCCTTATAGACACCTCTTAAATCAACCTGTTTGTGCGCTTTTCTCTTCAGCGTCAGCCTGAGTGTTAAAAAAACCTTTGAACGGACTTAAATAATCCTGAACGGTTCCTTGCGAATTTAGGAGATCTTGAAGCATGTTTTGCAAGTTTTGCTTCTCGAACACTGACTTAAGCATCTGACCCAAGATAGAGTTCATAACCTGGTCCATAGGCAATCCGCCTTTGCTGCTGACATTGGTGAGCTCAATCTTTTCGATTCGCTTGAGTTTTTTGACTTTGCCTCCCTCTTTCCGATAAACAACATCGACATCAATGTTGGTCAAGACAAGATGTTTGATCAATACAGAACGTTGAGATTCTTCTTTTTTCTTTTTGCCATTAGCTTGCTGGTTGTTCGGAGATTTAAGACCGCCCATGATCCGTGTCCAATTGCCTTCCGCTCCTTTGGGCGAGTCGAACTCTAGGCCTAAATAGACATCATTGACATCGATCTTATCAATAATGATCTCTTGGTCAAGGTAGTTGGTAAAGGGGGCTAGGATGTCGATGGAGCTGCAGGAAAAGGCCTTGGAAAGTATAGCTCGAGGAGGATTGCCGATAACGACCTTATCGACTTCAATTTTTCCCCATCCTAAGCTTATTCCGTCAATTTCAACGGAGACTTTAAGTTTTTGAGACAGGTTATTAGCAAGGATATCAGGGACTCGGGACCATCCAATAAAGCCGGTCACAGCTGCTGCTAGGATGATGACGATGATGATTCCTGTTAACGTTGAAAATAAAATTTTCATAAGGCTTCCTTGAGATTAGCGAGGTCTCTATTATTTAGAATAATAAAAAAAAATCTTTGCGCGCAAGAAAAGAAAAAAGGCGCTCTGCGTTGCAGAGCGCCTTTGGTAGCAATTACTAGAAGAGATGTTTAGTAGTCTGCTCCAGCAGTTGCAGGAGTTGTCTTCTCTTCAGCTTCTTCAGAAATAATCGCTTCAGTTGTCAGCAACAGAGCTGCAATTGATGCGGACAGCTCGATAGAGAGGCGTGTGACCTTCGTTGGGTCGACGATTCCCATTACTAGCATGTTCCCAAAGACGTCATTCAAAGCATCCCATCCTTCTAAGTTGACCATTGAGGCAACTTTTTGAACGATGATAGAACCCTCTTTGCCAGCATTTTCTGCAATTTGGCGCAATGGGTAGCTGACCGCCTTGATGATAATCTCAACCCCCACTTTTTTATCTCCAACCAAAGTTGCTGCGAGCTTTTCTAAGCTAGGGATCATTCGGATAAGCGCAACACCACCGCCAGGGAGGATCCCTTCTTCAACAGCAGCTTTCGTTGCGTGGACTGCATCATCGACGCGGTCTTTTTTCTCTTTCATTTCGATTTCAGTTGCGGCTCCGACTCGGATGATGCCGACGCCCCCAGCTAGCTTAGCAAGGCGCTCTTGGAGCTTCTCACGATCGTAGTCGGATGTCGACTCTTCGATTTGGCGCTTCAGGAGAGCAATCCTTTCTGCAATTTCTTTTTTATTTCCAGAGCCTTCAACAAGGGTTGTGTCTTCTTTGCCAATTACAGCCTTTTTAACACGGCCGAGCATATCAACGGTGACATTTTCGAGTCTGATTCCAAGCTCTTCACTAATGAGTTGTCCACCAGTGACAATTGCCAGGTCCTCTAAAATCAATTTACGGCGGTCGCCAAAGCCAGGAGCTTTCACAGCGCAGACTTTGAGGCCGGCTCTTAGGCGGTTAACAACAAGAGTTGCTAACGCTTCCCCTTCAACATCTTCAGCGATGATGAGCAGGGGGCGGCCGGTCTCAGCGACAGTTTGCAAGATTGGAAGGAACTCTTTGATCGCTGCAATTTTTTTGTCGAAGAGGAGGATAAAAGCGTCTTCAAGGACGCACTCTTGCGCTTCAGGATTGGTCATGAAGTAAGAAGAGACATAGCCTCGGTCGAAGCTCATTCCCTCTACGACATCTAATGTGGTCTCGAAGCCTTTGCCTTCTTCAACAGTAATTGTTCCATCTTTGCCGACGCGCTCCATTGCTTTAGCGATTATCTCGCCAATTTCTGTGTCGCCGTTGGAAGAAATTGTCGCAACTTGTGCGATCTCTTTTCGGTCTTGGATAGGTTTACTCAAAGTTTTAAGTCCGTCTGTGATTGTTTTCACAGCAAGCTCAATTCCTTTTTTGATTTCCATAGGGTTTGCACCCGCAGCGACGTTGCGCAAGCCTTCGCTGTAGATTGCTTCTGCGAGCACGGTAGCTGTGGTCGTGCCATCTCCTGCTTTGTCAGCGGTTTTATTGGCGACCTCTTTGACCATTTGGGCACCCATATTCTCGTGCTTATCTTCAAGCTCGATCTCTTTTGCTACGGTAACCCCGTCTTTCGTAATTTGTGGAGAGCCATACGATTTATCGATAACGACATTACGTCCCTTGGGACCAAGCGTCACTTTCACAGCGGATGCTAAAGTGCGCACTCCTCTTAAAATTTTTTGTCGAGCTTCTTCTTTAAATTTAATGTTTTTAGCTGCCATTTTTGTAACTCCTTAAAAAATAAATAACTGTTAGTTGATGATTGCAATGATATCATCTGCGCGCAAAATAACGTAATCTTCATCATCGATCGTTACTTCTTGGCCAGAATATTTATCCATTAAAATACTGTCGCCGATATTGACGGGAATTGGGATCAGCTTACCTTCGGGTGTTGTGGTCCCGGTGCCGACCGCAACAACTTTCGCGGTCTCTTGTTTTTTCTTTGCTGTGTCTGGGAGAATGATCCCCCCTTTGAGGGTCTCTTCTTGCTCTAGACGCTGTACAAGGACGCGGCTTCCAAGGGGTTTAAGCGTCGTTTTTTTGGTGGTTTGTTGTGTCATAATTTTCATCTCCTTTGTTCTTTTTATGTTAGAAGCATAACGCTTCCTGGGTTTAAAATACTAATCAGAATTTTAGACGGAGGGGGAATTATTGGCAATCAAATTTAGCAGTCTCGACTAAAGATTGCTAAGTTCAGTAAAAATATATTTTAAATTAGGCGTAATTTTAGTTCCTGCATTTAGACAATTTGAGTTAATAAAAAGAAACTCTTCTTTTGGCGCAATGCCTTGACTTATGCAGTCAAATCTACAATGATTGGGCTTTAATAACTTGGAATTTTGGAGGATTAATGAGCGCGCTCGAGAAAATCGAAAATGAAGAACGGACCCCAAGTCGAGATGAAATTTCAGCCGAAGATCGGTGGAACGTTGAAGCGCTATACCCTTCTTGGCAGTGTTGGGAAGAGGGGATGAAGCAGTGGGGGCGGGAAGGAAATAATCTCCACTGGCCTGAAATCGCGTCTTTTCGAAGCCAATGGAGCGAAAGCCCCATCAAATTGCAAGAGCTGATCGAAGTGTTGCTCTCGATCGACCGAGAACTAACGAAGCTTTATACTTACGCTCATTTGAGACATGATGAAGATGTTGGCAACGACAAAGGAAAAGGGGCCTATTCTAGGATCATGTCGCTTCTGTATATCTTCAAACAAGAGACTGCGTGGATCGAGCCAGAAATCCTTCAACTCCCTGATGAAAAGTTTAAAAAGATGATCGGTGATCCCTTGCTGGCCCCGTATCGATTCCATCTCGAAAAGATCATCCGTCAAAAGCCCCACGTGTTAACTGCTCAAGAAGAGGAGCTGCTGGCCTTATGCGGTAACGCGCTAGAAACAGCGCAAAAGGCATTTGGAGCTCTCAATAATGCAGATCTAAAGTTTCCTTTTGTTATCGATAGTAAGGGTAGGGAGCGAGAGTTGACCCATGGAAAGTACCAGCTCTATTTGCGGGATAAGGACAGGAAGGTCAGAGAAGGGGCGTTTAAAAATCTTCATCTGACATTTTCAGCTCATGAGAATACTCTGTGCGAACTGATTAATGGTCAGGTCCAAAGGCATGTTCTTGAAATGAAAGCGCGTAAGTTTTCATCCTGCTTAGAAGCTGCACTTTTTCCTTATCAGATCGAAACTTCTGTCTATACAGCATTGATCCAGGCTGTCAGAAAGCATTTGCCCAGTTTGCATCACTATATTTCTGTTAGAAAAAAGCTCATGGGTGTTGCAGAGCTGCACCTCTATGACCTCTACGTTCCTCTTGTGGACGATATCGACATGGGGATGTCTTATTCGGAAGCTTCAGAGCAGATCATTAATTCCGTTGCTATTTTAGGAGAAGGCTATCAAGAAAGCCTTAAGAGAGGACTGACTTCAGATCGTTGGGTAGACCGTTATGAGAACATCCGTAAGCGATCGGGAGCTTATTCAAGTGGCTGTTACGACAGCATGCCTTACATTTTGATGAACTACCAGGGATCTTATAACGATGTGATGACATTGACCCATGAAGCCGGCCATAGCATGCACTCGCTTCTTTCAAGGACCCATCAACCTTACCAATATGCCCAATATTCTATCTTTGTTGCAGAAGTCGCTTCGACGTTCCATGAAGAATTACTATTTAGGCACCTGCTTGCTCAAGCAAAGACAAAGGAACAAAAGGCGTTTTTGATTAATCAAAAGATTGATGATATTCGAGCAACCCTTTTGCGTCAGACCATGTTTGCCGAATTCGAACTTCAGCTCCATGAATGGGCCGAGAAGGGGATTCCTTTTACTCCAACCCTGTTAAAAAATGCTTACGCCGTGCTCAATCTTGAGTATTTTGGAAAAGAGATGAATATGGATAGTGAAGTGGACATCGAATGGGCGCGCATTCCCCATTTTTACTATAATTTCTACGTTTACCAATACGCTACGGGAATTAGTGCAGCGCATGCTTTAGCCGAACTTGTTATTGGCGGCCAGGAAGGGGCAAAGGAGAAGTATCTGCAGTTTCTGTCGGCAGGTTGTAGTCTTTATCCGATCGATGTCTTGAAATTGGCCGGTGTTGACATGCGGACTTCTGAATCTGTTGAGGCTGCAATGCACCGGTTTAAAACTTTAGTTATAGAGCTGGAGAATTTGATTTGTTAACAAGGCGAAATGGCTGTCCTTTATTTGGCTTCCAAATCGAATTGTGCAGTTCTCTTCAGAGTCTATTTTTGATTGAAGCTTTCATGGGTTTTAGGTCTCTTGGAAGAGAAGCTAAAGGAGAAATTCGAGGTTTGTAGAAAAATATTGCTGTAAATTGCCTATCGCAGTATGTCCTTTGATAGAATCAAAAAGATCGGAATTTTTAAATTTCACAGGAGCAATGTCCTCGAAGGATACTCGAGGTCATTCTTAGCGGTATCTCTTGCACGAGCCTAAAGGCTAGGAAAGCGTTTAAAAACGGGACTTGAAGGCCTTCTTGCAAATTGTCTGCCGGGAAGGTCCAAAAGACAGGAAAGAGTTTATCAATGCTTTCAAAAAGTGGAGAGGGAATAGTTTGCTTTTTTGCGCCCTTGGTAGTAAGGAAATATGAAAAATACTTATCGAGATTCATTCACAGTCGTTAATGAGAAGGGATTGCATACGCGGCCATCAACTGAGCTCGTCAAATGCGCAACTTCATTTAAGGCTCAGGTTACGCTCATGTACCAAAATTATACTGTTAATGCGAAGTCGTTGCTGGGTATCCTGATGCTTGCAGCTGCAAGAGGAGCAAAGATCAAGGTCGAAGCGGTTGGAGAAGACGCCGAGCAAGCGGTCAAGTCGATCCTTAATCTAGCTCGCAACAAGTTTAATATTAAATATTAAAGGAGTGAAAAGCCTCTTCTCCAACCCATTTGCAACCAAGGCCGCTTCAGCGGCTTTTCAATGCGAAAAATTGTCGGGGTTTCTCTGCTGTCTGAATCTATTCTTGGATGGCTATAGCTTTCTCGAGAATCTCTTTTCGGCAGTAGACCGGAATACTATTCATCAATGCAAGCGTGATGCAATCGCTTGGACGCGCATCGATTTCTAAAACGATCTTTTGATCTCCGCTTGTCTGCTCCAGAAATAGGCGGGCAAAATAAATCGTATCTTCGATGTCAGTGATTACAATCTGTAAGGGTTTAATATTTAATCCTCGAAAAACGACGTTCATTAGATCATGGGTATAAGGGCGAGGCTTATGTTCCGTTGTTAAAAAAGTTTGAATATTGCGTCCTACTTGGGGATCTGTATAGATGGCAAACCGTTTTTTGTTTGTTCCCAAAATAATCACCGTGTAGGAGCGAGACTGCATGATTTTATTAAATGTGATCGGAACTAATTCAGAAGCCATTTCTGTTGCACCTCTCTTCCCGGTTAATAGATCTCTAATTGCTATATCTAAGATTTGATGACAATTTGTCCATCAAAAAAGCCAACAATGACCCTTCCAGCAAGATGGAAAAAGAAGCCAGTATCGACAACGCCCGGGATATGCATGAGTGCTTCATCGTCTTCCTCAGGGTTATTGCGAGGTTCGTGAAAATGGATATCGATGATGTGATTGCCGTTATCGGTCACAAAAAGGGAGTTTTTTCCCTGTTTACGAAAATCACAGCGATAGCCGAGTTTTTCAATGCGACGGAGCGTTGCATGAGAAGCAAACGATATCACTTCGATGGGAAGTTTACAGTTGCCGAGTTTGTCGACGCATTTTGACTCATCGACGATGACAATCATTTCCTTGCTGATGCTAGCGATGATCTTTTCTCGTACAAGAGCACCGCCTCCCCCTTTGATCATCCGCTTTTGAGGATCAATCTCATCAGCGCCATCAATAGTGAGATCAAGAGATGTAACGGCATGGATATCAAGAAGGGGAATCTTCCCTTTTCTGGCTTGATCAAGTGATTGGGCCGAGCTTGCAATTGCGTGGATCTTAAGGCCTTGTTGGCAGCGCTGGATCAGCTTTTCAATGAAAAAAAATGCAGTCGAGCCGGTGCCCAGCCCAATGAGCATACCATCATCAACCAATTCTGCAGCTTTGTATCCGACAGCTTTTTTGATGGCGTCTATGGACATATGAACCAAAAAGATTTATAAGATCTAGATGAACGCATTATAAGCGAAGTCTACGATAGGTTATTGACTTTGCTTGTGCGTATGTATAAATGTTTAGGGATGGATGATTACATTACAAGAACTTTCTTCTTATCTAGACCTTCTATTATCTCCTGGGAATTTTATTGATGATTGTCCAAATGGGTTGCAGGTCGAAGGCAAACGGGAAATTCGTAAGCTTGCATTTGCTGTTTCTGCTAGTGTTGCCGCAATCGAATCTGCTGTACAGATCGGTGCAGATGCTCTCGTTGCTCACCACGGAATTTTTTGGCAAAAAGATTCCGTGCCTGTGACCGGCCCTAAAAAGCAAAAGCTCGAAAAACTGCTTTGCAATCAGATCTCCCTATTGGGTTACCATTTGCCTTTGGATGCCCATCAAAATCTCGGGAATAATTGGAAAGCTGCTGCAGACCTAGGCTGGTTTCAGCTCGAACCCTTCGGACTCTTCCGAAAAATGGCGATCGGAGTCAAAGGACAGTTTTCCAAAATAAACATACAAGAGTTTCAGGATACTCTCGAACGATACTATGGCCATCCCGCTCACACTGCCCTTGGAGGAAAAAGGGAGGTTTCGACCTGCGGAATCATCTCGGGTGGTGCGCATTGGAGCCTTGTCGAGGCGGCAGAGCAGGGGCTCGACTGCTATATTACTGGCAGTTTTGACGAACCGATCTGGGATATTGCCCATGAAAGGGGGATCAATTTCTTTGCCTTAGGCCATTACGCAACAGAGAGGATAGGAATAATGGCTCTATCTGAACATATTCAGACGCATTGCGGCATTCCTTGCCCTTTCATCGACCTTCCTAATCCCTTTTAAGCTTTGTACGCAAAATTTGAAGTAAAATCTTAACATCATTATAATTTTGGACGGGCACTCTTCTTGTTCTTGCAGTGCTTAATTATTAGAAAACGGAATCATTACACGCGAGGTAGGGAATGTCGCAAACGTTGAGCGAAAAGAAAATGCAGTTGGCAGACGAAAGCCCTAAAACACGCAGAGCGCGGGAAAAATTGAAGCGTCAGCTCAATGCACTTGATAAAAAAATTACGCCTCAAGCCTTAAAAAAGAAAGCAATTGAGATCCATCGGTGGATCGAACGTCATGCCCAACATCGAGTGGTCTTAAAATCTAAGAGCATTTGTTTGTTCGATGAGAATCAAAATACTGCTGACTTGAGCCAACGTGTTGTGGTCATAGCCGAAAAACTTAAGAAAGATTCTCAGTTTTCAAATGAAAAAGCCGGATCCCAATTTTATATTGAAAGGAAGGCTACCGTCCAGCAATAAGTGGATGAGCCGATTGCAAAATTCTCAAGGGTGGATCTTTCATTGTTTTTAGAAATTATCTGCAAGGGCCGATTCGTTTTGTCGAAAAACCTCGATTTTCGCTACACTCTTTTTTTTTCAAGGAAAAATTATGACTAATGTTATTGAGTGTTTGAAGGAAAGAGGGCTTATCGATGCTCTTACAAACGAAGATCTGATCAAACGTGCTGATAAGCCTCTTAAAATCTATGTGGGCTTTGATCCGACAGCCGACAGCCTTCATATAGGGAGCCTTGTTGGAATTGTCTTTTTGAAGTGGTTTCAAAAGTTTGGGCATACCCCGGTTGTCATTTTAGGAGGAGCTACAGGACGCATTGGTGATCCTTCGGGGAAAAGCGTCGAGCGGCCTGTTTTGGATGAGAAGGTCATTATTCAGAACGTGGCGCGGATCCGCCACCACTTTGAAACAGTCCTTGATTTTTTTCACCTCACAGCAAAACCGATCGTCCTGAATAACGATCACTGGTTTTCTCAGTTTAATCTGATCGAATTTTTAAGAGATGTTGGAAGGCATTTCCGCTTAGGGACCATGCTAGGAAAAGAGAGCGTTCGTTCGCGGCTCGAGTCGGAAGAAGGGATTAGCTTTACCGAATTTAGCTACCAGCTTTTACAGGCTTACGATTTTTACCATCTCAATAGTAAGTATGGGGTTCAAGTGCAGGCCGGTGGGAGCGACCAATGGGGAAATATCACTGCTGGAATTGATTTAGTCCGGAAGCTCTCTGGCGAAGCAGCGTATGGTTTAACATTTCCTCTGTTAACGCGCAGTGATGGAAAGAAGTTTGGCAAGACCGAGGGTGGCGCTATTTGGTTAGCGGCCGACCGCTGTTCCCCCTATCAGTTCTATCAGTACTTTATCCGCGTGCCTGATACGGATGTGATCAAAATGATGCGGATGCTCACGTTCATAGAAATGAAGGAGATCCGCGACTACGAGAAGATGTTGGAGCAGAGCGATTATGCCCCTAATACAGTACAAAAGCGCTTAGCTGAGGAAGTTACGCGCATGATCCATGGAGAAGAGGGTCTTAGTGCAGCCCTCAGAGTTACAGAAAGCGCAGCGCCGGGCTCTAAAGCGGTGTTGAACGCGGAGATTTTTAAAGAGATTTCTCAAGATATGCCGAGCACTCTTCTCAACTTCGGAGAGGTGGTGGGGCACAAGTTCACCGATGTCGCAGCTCGGATTGGCCTTTCTTCTAGTAAGACCGAAGCCGTTCGACTCGTCCAAAATGCAGGCGCTTATCTTAATAATGAAAAGATCGGCGACCCTCAATTTCGAATCCAAGAGGATTTTCTTATCGGTGGAGAATACCTGCTTTTCGGGTCAGGCAAGAAGAAAAAAATCCTGGTAAAAGTCCAAAAGTAGAAATTGGTTGCATAACGGAGAGATCCTAGAGACTTTTTTCAAAATGGGTGATTTCAATAGGGAAATCAAGTTCTGCAATAGAACCATAAAATTTAGTTTTTGATTTTATTTTAGATAAGAAGTTATAGGAAAAGGTAGATACAGTTTGCACACTGCCCCGCCTCACGCGGCCTTTTTTCTTTTTGAGAAAAGACTTGCTTGAAAATCAACATGATACAACAATGAGCTGGAAAAAGCATGGAGTCTGTCCACCGAGCCTCTGACGAAAAAACAAGGAGTCATTAAAGTATGGAGACAATCACTAAAAAGAAACTGATTCAAGTGATTTCCCAAAATCGAGGAGTTCATCCGAATGATGTGCGTAATGTTATTCAATCTTTTTTGGACGCAATGACCGAATATCTCTCTCATGGGGATCGTTTAGAGTTCAGAGATTTTGGTGTGTTTGAGATCGTAGAAAGAAAGCAAAAAATTGGTCGCAACCCCAAAAATGCTGCAGTTCCCATTGTTATTCCTGCCCGCCTCGCAGTTAAGTTCACTCCGGGCAAAAAGATGAAAAAACTCATTGAAAAAGAAAGGAAGTCAATTCAACAGTCTTCTTTTAATCCTAAATAATTTTCACTACTTACTCCGCCTGTCTTACTTGTCAAGACGGTAAGATGGGCGTATTCAAAAAAAAATATTTAAATTATCCCCCATTTAAAGTTTTTTTGTGTACAGATGAAATTCCCAAGAGTAAAGTCGAGTTTTAGTCCTTGAAATCTATCTTTTTATGTAGATAATTGTCGGATAATTATGTGTTTTTAGGAGATCGGTTTGTCTATCCCGAAGTTTTTGACTATTGGCGCAGTTGCTCTGTTTGCAGTTATTGGAGTTACTGCCTATTTGAGAAAGTCTGGATCTTCATCAGTTAATGCTACAGAAGGGGTAGCTTTTAGGCCTATTCAGCCTTCCGCAGCACCTGCTCCTGAAACAGCTGTCCTTGCTATGCCTGCAAAGGTTGTACAACAGAAAGAAGTTGTTAACCCTGTAGGTGCTGAAATTAAAAAAGCGCCTCCTTCCACCATTGGTAACAGTCAGCTACAGTCTTTGCAGGATGATTTTCCCATTATAGACCGAGTTTTTCAGCTCTATACAACGGGGGCTTCGAAGCTGCCTATTGTCGAAACAATCACGTATACAAGTTCAGTCCCTTGGCTTAAAGGAAGGCCTGCATGGGTTGCAGACTATGCTGCCCATTACAATACATCCCGCCATTTCATTGCCCGCAGCTTAAATGGAAAGGCGGACTACTTTTCTCAAAAAATTTTTGATGGAAGCAAGTTTAATGTTTTCAGAAAAGACAAAAGGATCCAGTTCTATCTTTTAGTTGACGTCTCTCGTTTAAAGATGGGATTTTATTATATCGACCTCGATACTAATGAACGGGTTTTGCTCAAAACCTATCGGGTTGGGTTAGGTAGGTTAGATTCTTCCAGACCGTCTGGCTCGTTAACGCCTCTAGGGCGGTATGCCTTGGGCGACAAAGTGGCAATTTACCAGCCAGGCACAATGAGCTATGTCCTCGACCAAAAAGTTGAAATGATCCGCATATTTGGCACCCGTTGGATCCCCTTTGATCAGGAGATTGAGAGGGCTACAGCTTCTGCAAAAGGGTATGGCATTTACGGAGCTCCTTGGAATCTAGAGGATAAGACTGGAAAGTGGAGCGAGTGTAGAGAGTGCGTTGGCAAATATGACACAGATGGGGGGGTACGCCTTCTTTCTGAAGACCTCGAAGAGATATTTTCGATCATTATTTCTAAGCCATCGTTTATTGAAATTGTTAAGGATTTTCGAGAAGCCAAGCTGCCTGGCGTAGAAGTTGCAGCTCCTACACGATAGGGGGCGGAAGGTTATGTTAGCGCACGAGAAGCAAATTCTTGAGTACGAAAAGACAATCACCCAGTTAAAAGAACAAGACAAGGGTAAAGGTCTTCTTTCCGAAGAAGAAATTATTAAATTGGAGAAGAAGCTTGATCTACTGCGGAAGAAGGTCTATTCTCAGCTTACTCCATGGGAAAGAGTCGCCATTTCCCGTCATCCTTCTCGTCCCCGTTCGATCGACTACATTCAGAACATCTGTGAAGACTTTACTGAACTGTTTGGAGATCGTTTGTTCCGAGACGATCCCTCAATCATTGCAGGCCTAGCTAAGGTCGATGGTGTGAAGTTCATGATCATTGGTCAAGAAAAAGGATGCGATACCGAAAGTCGTCTCCACCGCAATTTCGGAATGCCCCATCCAGAGGGTTATCGAAAAGCGATGCGCTGCATGCGGCTTGCTGCTAAATTTAAACTTCCCGTCCTTAACCTTTTAGACACTCCAGGGGCTTACCCAGGCCTAGCAGCAGAGGAGAGGGGGCAGGGTTGGGCTATTGCCAATAATTTATGGGAAATGGCGCGGCTGCCAACGCCGGTTATTGTGATTCTTATCGGAGAAGGCTGTTCTGGCGGAGCGCTTGGCATGGGGGTTGGCGATGTTGTTGCCATGTTGGAGCATTCTTACTATTCGGTGATCTCTCCTGAAGGATGCGCCTCGATCTTATACAAAGACGCGGGTAAGAATGAGATTGCCGCTCAGTCGTTGAAAATGCATGTTGAAGACCTCCTCCAACTCGATATTGTTGATGCGATGATTGAGGAACCTCTTGGCGGTGCCCATCATAATCCGAAGCAAGTCTACTCGAATGTCAAAAAATACATCGCTGATCAATGGAGCATTCTAAAAACCGTGTCTCCAGATGTTCTTGTTGAGCAAAGATATCAAAAATTTCGTCGAATAGGCAAATTTGTCGTGGAAGACAAGATGCCGGTCGTGTAGACTGGCTCCTAAGTTCCAACCAGAACCGGGATAGACATGAAATTACTCCTAACAGCCGCTCTGCGCAATCGCAAGCATTTATCTCTTCTAATCGTTACCTTTTTAACCCTGTTTGCTTTAACGATCGCAAGCCAGATGGAGATGTTTGCCCTCGGCGTTCTTTCTAACAATGGTGCCGACTTTTTTTCCCTTTTTTCTTCCGAAAAAGCCGAGCTGGGAAAATCGCCAGATAGCATATCTTTGCAGCAGATTGAATCTAAGTGGCATGAGATCGATACAAATGGAAGCGGAATTATCACTAAGCAACAGGCAGCAAGCTACTTAACTCAACAGAAAGAAACAAATCCCCTCAACTGGATCTTATCAAAAGTTAAGACAGAGTTCAGTTTTTCAAACAGCATTAATGCCTTAGTACTTATTTTGCTCTGTGTTGCTGTATTCAAGGCTATATGGCTATTTGCTAGCCGTTATACGACACAGCTCCTCGCTATTCGTGTGAATCGGGACTTAAGGCAGCAGTATTTTGAACATATCCAATCTTTACCGATGAGTTTTTATCAAAAGCACAACATTGGATCGCTCTCTTCTCGCGTTGTCGGGGATGCTGGTCAGATCGCGACATCGATCAACTCATGGATCACCAACTACCTTCAGACGCCATTTACAATTGTTACATGCCTTTCGATGTGTTTTTATCTTTCATGGCAGCTCTCTCTTGTCATCTTTTTTGGGGTGCCATTGATTATTATCCCTATTGTTTTCCTGGCGCGTCGCGTCAAACGGGTATCCCGTCAGTTGCAGACTAATCAAGAGCGTTTTGCCAATGTATTGATCGACTTTCTTGCGGGGATCCAAACCGTTAAGATCTTCTCCATGGAGGCATTCTCTCTTAGAAAATACAAAGAGCAGAACGATCGGATGGCGGTTCTCGAAAGCAAGACTGCTAAATACGGCCTCTTGACAAGGCCGATTCTTCATGCAATTACCACGCTGTGCTTGGCATCTGTAGTTCTCTTTGGGTTATACACGCTGGATATGAGCATTTCTCAACTTATCGTTTTCTGTGGTCTTTTACAGCTTATCTATGAGCCTGTGAAGAAATTCGCCGATGAGAACGCCAATATTCAGCGGGGAATTGTTGCCGCTGAAAGAATGTTCGAAGTCCTGCACCTGAAGCCGGATATCGAAGACCGCGTTGGCGCTGTTGAGGTAAATGGTTTTCACCACTTAATAGAATTTGATCATGTCTGGTTCCGGTATCAAGATGAATGGGTTTTAAAGGATGTTAGCTTCAGTGTAAAAAAAGGGGAAACTGTGGCTATTGTTGGGCCGACGGGTGCTGGAAAATCGACCATTGTCCAGCTGCTGCCCCGGCTTTACGAAGTTCAACAAGGAGAGATCCGGATTGATGGAAAACCGATCAGTGCATACACTCAGAAGTCGTTGCGAGAACATATCTCCTTTGTCTCACAGAAGCCATTTTTGTTTTTCGACACTGTTGCAGCAAACATTGCCTATGGGCGTAATTTTACCCGTGAAAAGATTGAAAGTGCTGCAAAACGAGCTCATGCAGAAGAGTTTATTAGCCGGATGCCTCAGAAGTATGACTCAATGTTAGCTGAAGCTGGCCAAAACCTATCCGGCGGTCAACAGCAACGCCTAGCAATTGCGCGCGCGCTTGTAAAAAATGCTCCGATCCTCATTCTTGATGAAGCGACGTCATCCCTTGATGCCATTAGCGAGCTGCACATCAAGAATGCGATTGCTAATCTGCATGGTGAAGTAACTCAAATTCTAATTGCCCATCGCTTATCTACAATTGAGCATGCTGATAAAATTATCTATCTGGACAGAGGAGTAAAAATCGCAGAGGGAAACAAAGAAGAACTCTTAAAGAATTGCGATCCGTTCCGTCGAATGTGGGAAGCTCTCTACCATACTGAGAAATTTCAGCGCGAAGAAGAAGCTAACCTGATATCCCAAGAGTTTTAAGATCGATTACCTCTGATCTTTTAGCTCGAAAACGATAGCGAGTCAGTTAAAAAGTTATAGAGAATCTAGTTAAGCTAGAAGTCCTAGCTTTTCAAAGACCTGTTTTAATTCTTTGTTTTCAGGCTTGTCAAATGCGCCTGTCGAAGCAAGCCAACCCACATAGCTCTTCGGAATCTCGGAAAGGGGTTTTCCTTGGTGCTTTCCGAACGGCATACGGTTTAAGGTCTGAGAATTAGAAAGAAGTTCGATCACGGTTTCTATCGGCAGATCATCGATCATACAGGAGAATACCTGATGCAATACGATTACGTCATCTAACGCTCTGTGAGCGTTATTAGCAGGAAAGCCGTAGACCTCCCTTAACGATTGGAGGGTGTGTCTGGGGAGGTCGTTCCGGTACTTGCGCGACCATTTCAACGTGTCAATATAACGGAAAGCGGGGAGTTCAGCTCCTGATCGTCTAAACTCAGCTTCGAGAAAAAGCCTATCGAACGAGTCGTTGTTATGAGCAATTAATACAGTTTCCTCAGGACAAAAATCCAAAAATAAAAGAGCGACCTCTTTAAAACTCATCGCCTGAGCAACCATTGCATCCGTGATGTGATGGATAGCGCTTGCTTCGGGGGGGATGGGTATACCTGGATTGATCAAGTGGACAAAGGTGCGATTTTCAATAGGGTCAAAGGCTGCAATTTCAATGATCCGGTCCTTATCCGAACGGACTCCAGTTGTTTCTGTATCATAATAAATTGGTCTAAGGGGCATGTGGAACTCTCCAAAATTTTCTATGCTCTTGAGTCATGAAAAATTAATCATAAACGAAAGAGGAAAAAATTGCATGAATAGATCATTTCTTGGTATTAATTTCTCTCTTTACTCATTTGATTTAAGAGGTCTGATATGAAAAACGTAATCCTCTCCACTATTGCGGCGTTCTCCTTTTATAGCATTCCTATTGCAAATGATTTAAACGCCTCGGAAAAGGGGGCTGTTTCTGCAGTCTACTTTTCCCCGCAAGACGGGGTTGCTGATCGCCTGATCGCTTCCATAAATGGAGAAAAGAAGAGCATTAAAGTTGCAGTCTATTGCTTGATGCATGCCGGCATTGCAAAAGCGTTGAAGGCAGCTCATGCGCGCGGCGTTGATGTCGAAGTGATTCTCGATCCTTATTCCATTAAATCTCGGTCTCCCGTCATGAAGATGGTTGAACGGGGGATTCCGGTCTATGTGTGGAGTCCTGAGGAGAGCGGAAGCAAGCATAAGCTCAAGAAGTGCAAGCCGCTCATGCATGATAAGTTTTGTGTTTTTGGAGATCATACAGTTTGGACAGGCTCATTCAACTTCACTCGGGAAGCGACGCAAGCCAATCGAGAAAACGTTGTTGTTATGGAGGGCTTTGATATTGCCAAAAGCTATTTAAGCGAATTTGCAGAGATTAAAAAGGCAGGTTGCTGCACCTATCAGACTTTCGTTGCAGATCGTTAGTAAATAGGCCTTATTTAAATTTTGCAATTCTACCTTTTTCCAAAGCTTAGTGCCTACCATTGATTTAAGTTTCTGCCGACTTTTGCCTTCAAAGCATTCGAAAAGCCACGAAGTTTTAATTCTGTGGCAGACTCTTATTTTTCCCTTCCTAATTTTCCGGTAAAGATGTATCCTTACAGCTCTTGCGTATTTACTTAAGCCATTCCAATTCAAGGATGTTGTCATGATGTTGAACAGAACAGCCTCTTTATCTTTATTGATTGCAGTCTTGTGTGGGGTAACAAGTTGCTATCAGATCCATTCCGATGACGATCTGCGGACAATTCCTGTAACGAACAACCCCAATGTTGTTCCTAAATCAATCTCTCAAGGGATTCCAACTCCAAAGATCTAGATTGATTTTTTCGGGTTTGTTAGATACGGTTTAAAAAAATAGTAGAAGAAATCGAGAACATTAGGAATGAAGAAAAAATCATCTGCTGCCTATCACTTTTTCGAGTCCGACACAGCCCAGGTCATTAAACAAATTGCTAAGGAGTCACTGATTAAGCAGCTCAAAGCGATGCTATTGATTCGCAACTTTGAGATTCGTGCTGAAGCTGCTTATCTCCAGGGTAAAGTTGGAGGCTTTTTTCATTCGTATATGGGTCAAGAAGCTGTCCAGACCGCAGCCGTGGCTGTAATGGGGATTGAGCAGTGGTGGTCAACATCCTATCGTTGTCATGCGCTAGCACTATTGCTTGGAGCGACGCCAAATGAGCTGATGGCAGAACTTTTTGGAAAGGTAACCGGGAACGCTCTTGGTCGGGGGGGCTCGATGCACTTCTTTACCGACCGGCTTCTTGGCGGTTTTGGAATTGTTGGCGGACAAATTCCTATTGGAACAGGTGCCGCTTTCACGATCAAATACCTTAAAGAGCAAAAAGAACTGATGAACCGGAAAAATTGCGACGTATCGGTCTGTTTTTTCGGAGATGGTGCTGTCGTCCAAGGGGCTTTTCATGAGTCTTTGAACTTGGCTTCTCTATGGGACCTCCCTTGCATCTATGTTATTGAAAACAACAAATGGGGAATGGGGACTCATGTCGATCGAGCCGTGTGCGTTGAGCCTATCGCAGAAAAAAAAGCACCTGGTTTCGGTATGGAAGCTTACACATTTGATGGGATGGACTTTTTTAATTGCTATGCGGGATTCCAGCATGTCTTTAATATCGTTAAATCCAATTCACGGCCTGTTCTTGTCGAGGTCATCACGGAACGTTTTCGTGGCCATTCGATTTCGGACCCCGGGCTCTATCGAACCAAAGATGAGCTGCAAGGCTGCATGGCCCGCGATCCTCTTTTGATTATGTTTAAAACCTTGACAAACTCACATATCATCAAAGAGGAAGAGTATCGTGCTATGGACAAGGAAATGAAAGAGGTTGCGATTGCTGCCATTAAGTATGCCGATGAAAGCCCATGGCCAGATCCGATCACATTGGAAGAAGACGTATTTAGCCCTTGAATTGAATGCGGAGTTGAAACAGATGCCCATGCAAGTCGTAGAAATGCGCGAAGCGATCCGTCAAGCCCTTAACGAAGAAATGCAAAGAGACCCAGCTGTCTTAATCATGGGTGAAGAGGTCGCAGAATATAATGGCGCCTATAAAGTAACCAAAGGGATGCTCGACAAATGGGGCCCGACCCGTGTTGTTGATACGCCGATTTCTGAACTCGGCTTTGCGGGGCTTGGTATTGGGGCTGCAATGACTGGCTTAAGGCCGGTTATCGAGTTCATGAGCTTTAACTTTTCCTTTGTTGCCATCGACCAGATTATTTCCAACGCTATTAAAATGCATTATATGTCAGGCAACCGGTTCTCTGTTCCAGTTGTATTCCGAGGTCCTAACGGAGCTGCAGCGCAGGTCTCCTCCCAACACTCCCATTGCATCGAAGCAATTTACGGTAATTTACCAGGTCTAATCATTGTTGCGCCAAGCAATCCTTACGATGCAAAAGGCCTTCTAAAATCGGCAATCCGTAATAACAACCCCGTTCTTTATTTAGAATGTGAGCTTTCTTACGGCGATAAGATGGAGATCCCGACAGAAGAATATGTGGTTCCGCTTGGAAAAGCCAAAGTTGTTACAGAAGGGAAGCATGTTACATTGATCTCGCATAGTCGGATGGTCGTCCTCTGTAAACAGGTTGTTAATGATTTTGCAAAAAAAGGGATTAGTATTGAGCTGATCGATTTAAGGACTATCAAGCCCCTCGATATTTCCACAATCATCGCATCAGTAAGCAAAACACACCGTTGTGTCCTTGTCGAAGAGGGACATGTTTATGCCGGCATTTGTGCTGAAGTAGGATTCCAGATCATGGAACATTGCTTTGATTTTCTCGATGCTCCCATTTTCCGTGTTGCCCAGAGAGAGACCCCAATGCCTTATTCAAAAGCATTGGAAAAAGAGACCATGCCGACCAGAGAACGGATTGCTTCTGCCCTTCAACAAGTTTTAGCTTGAACATATTGGAGTGAACGACCTATGCCTTTTACATTGACCATGCCGAAACTTTCACCGACGATGGAAGAGGGAACCATTATCAAATGGCTTAAGCGCGAGGGTGAATTTGTTAAAGCTGGCGATGCACTGATCGAAGTCGCCACTGATAAAGCAACTGTGGAGCACAACGCAATTGATGACGGGTGGTTAAGAAAAGTTCTGATCAAGGAAGGTCAGACTGCCATTGTCAATCAAGCGGTCGCCATCTTTACAGAGAAACAAACGGAAAGTATTGAAGGGTATCAACCAGAAGGAGTGGTGCCGCGGGCCGTAGCTCCACCACCACCAACTGTTGGCGCAAAAGAAGCAAGGTCTGAACCTCCCGCTCTAAACCTTTCAGAAGGCATGGGCTTATTGCAGCCAGCCTTTGCTCCTGAGCCTCCTTTGCCAAACTATCAATTTTCCATTCCCTCAGGAGAGGTCCCAGAGCGCCTCAAAACATCTCCATTAGCACGCAAGCTTGCTAAAGAGAAGAGAATTGATCTCACAACGGTTAAAGGGACCGGCCCTCAAGGAAGAATTGTTGTGCGCGATCTAGAGCTGGGACAGCCAGCGTCCATTGTCACATTCGGTCGTAGAGAAGCTCCAACAACTCCCCCTGGGACCTATGAAGAAATTCCGCTTTCTCCAATGCGTAAAATCATTGGGCAGCGTTTGCAAGAGTCAAAGACCTTTATTCCCCACTTCTATGTGACCCAAGAAATCAATGCGGAGCGGTTGGTCGCAGTACGCAGCGAGCTGGCTTTAGCTGGCATTAAAATTACATACAATGATTTGGTGATCCGTGCATGTGCCCTTGCCCTTCGTGAACACCCTCAGATCAATACAGGCTTCAATTCTGCTACCCAATCGATCATTAGCTTTAAGACAATCGACATTGCCGTTGCCGTTAGTTTAGCATCGGGTTTGATTACACCGATTATCCGGCATGCTGATTATAAGAACCTTGGCCAGATTTCTTCAGAAATGAGGAGCTTAGCAAATCGGGCACGCGATGGAAAATTAGCTCGCGAAGAATATGTCGGTGGATCGTTTACCGTCTCTAACATCGGCATGTTTGGTGTCGATGAGTTCAAAGCAATCATTAATCCGCCCCAAGCAGCGATTCTCGCTGTTGGTGGCATCATGAACCAACCTGTTATTAAAGAAGGGACCGTTGTTCCTGGCAAGGTGATGAGGTGCACCTTATCAGCCGACCACAGGATCCTTGATGGGACCGATACGGCTAAGTTCGTTAAAACTCTCCAGAAGTTTTTGGAAAATCCGTCAATCTTGGTCGTGTAACCTTGAAGCTGTAAAGATCTCCTCAAATAGGAAGGGAACGCTTTTTATTCCGTTAAAACTTCTTGACCCATCTCATCAAAGATCTAAGCTTTAATCGTGCGACAGTAGGACCCTCTGAGAATGTCTTCCCTTCACGAAGATCGACAAATGCTAAAAACCTTCTTTTTTTAAACTGGCCTTTCTTTGGCAGAAATTAATACATTTCGAACATTTTCCTTGCCAAAATCAAATTTTATCAACTA
>CAZOKX010000024.1:0-28055 GCA_964580785.1 uncultured bacterium | reverse complement strand
ACGAAAATGGGCCATTCCAAAGCTTGCATCCTAGAGTATTGGACTATCATATTTTCCCTAGATAGTCGCTCCTGATTTACGAAGCAGCTAGAAAATCGAACGCCTTTGCTTGATCCGAACGCCCTATTTTCAAAGATCGGCTAAACAACCAAATACAACTGAGTCGCAATATAAAGACGCAAAAACGCCTCAGTTTCCTGAGGATCGTTCTGAAGTTGTGGCCGACTCCTACCAGAAGAGCATGTACTTGATCGCCAATTGGCCCTTTCAGATGGCATCTACCGAGCTTTCCGTCCTGTTTCATGTGGCTGATCCATGGTTCAATTGCCTGTCTGCGTTTTAGTGCCTTTTTGAGTTCCTTTGGCAACCTCCGGGTATAGCTGACTAACACTTGAGCATCTGTTACTTCGTGCCCCCGATATCCACGGTCTACAAGGATTCGATCGATTCTAGTTCCGGTGATTCGTTCCGCATGGGCCTTTGCTTCAACCAGCAGACTTCCATCGTATGGGTTACCCAAGTGGGTAGTCACGCTGAGTGCCAGGCCAGATTTTTCAGCTGTGACAAGACTCACTTTTGAACCAAACTCATAGGGCCGATGGCTTTTGCCTTTAGCAATGCAAGCAACGAACGGCTCATGGCAGCTGTAGATCTTATTTTTATCTTCTCTGGATTGCGTGAGGATTTTGGCTCCGATCGCGGCTTCTTTAAAGAGCTCTCTGGGGCAGGCTCCGAAATAAAGATCCAGCTCCTGAAGGATTTTGCCCAGATACTTTTGGAGTTTGCCCAAGGGTTTCTTAGATTTGCGAAATTTCTTCCCGTGGGCAAGCCGCAGGTGATGCCAAGCTCATCCAACGTAGCATTGACAGGATTGCCAGAGCCGCTCGCGCGACAGGCATCCATCTTAAACGAACCTACAGAAGGGTTTCGCGCCGGATGCTTAAACATCAACTGGATGAGCAGTCGCTTTGGGCATGACTGTGGTATCCGAAATCGTTTTGGCCAACTCTTGAGAAGAGATGGTATTGGTTTGCACTGCTGTTTTGATTGAGACTGCAAGAATTTTTTCCGCGCCAGCAGCACCGATTCGTTGTCTCCAACGCGTGAGAGAAGTGGGATGCACGGGCAGCTCCCACTGCAAAAAGTCATAACCGCAAAAGGCTTGCCAGTAGGGGTTTTCAGCCCACATTGCTACAGCCCGTTCATCCGATACATTGAAAACATGCTGGAGAATCATCAATCCCGTCGCAAGACGAACAGGCAATGGGGGACGGCTGGGCCCTTCTGAAAATAGAGGAGAAAACTCAGCTTCAAGCTGTTCCCAGGGAATTGATTTTGCGAGTTTGAGAAGTTCGTGATTTGGATTCAGTAGCGTGCTCAGACGAGATGAAAAAAGGAGATTTTGGTCCTGAGAGATGGATTTTGGGCGCATGCAATTTTCCTTGATTTTGAACAAAGAATTATAAAGAACTGCACAAAAAAACGCTTGGTTTTTTACTAGAATTTCATAGAAGAAAATCGACTAAATCAGGGGCGACTAGCTATTGCTTTCTGCTGGGCATACCGAACGGGGGATATCCAGGATCAGATACAGGCGATAGAGGTTAAGACTCATGGGAGAAGGGGCAGGAGTTTATTTAGGGGGACTAAATTTGATCCGTAGGGCGATTTTTGGGAGGTGGGTTCTGAGAAAATTCAGGCAGCTACTTCCGTGTTTTGCATATTCAGGCCCAGAGGGTTGCACCGCAGGAACTTATTTTTTGTCCAGTACAGAGAAATCGCTTAAACCCATTATTGAGGTTGCTATTGATTCCATCAATCAGGTAATGGACAGCATCCGATAGCAAAGCTGGACTGTTTTTTAGCAGTCCTTTTGCTGAACTACTGAGGACATCGATTCGCTTAAGTCTACTGATTACTGCGCTCCAGAGTCAGCGTACTGACTCAGTATACCGTTTTAAGGTTTTTTCCCAATTGATATTGGCGAAAAAAGCATTGATATATTTAGTGCGATCAAGCCCATATTGGGTGATGTATGCATGCTCAAAGACGTCCATTACCAAGAGAGGGGTCCCTCCTGCCAGATGGCCAAGGTCATGTTCATTAACCCAAGTGTTGAATAGCCTTCCGTTTTGAGGATCTCTATAGAGAATTACCCAACCGATTCCTCGGATCATTCCAGTGGCGATAAAGCCTTTCTTCCATGCTTCAAAAGAACCAAAGTCTTTAACGATTCTCTGATAGAGCTGTGTTGATTTATCTAAAAGCGCCGTTCCGCCTAAATTGTCAAAATAAAGCTCGTGCAAGCGCATCCCATCAAACTCCCATGCGACCCGCCGTTTTAGAGCACCGTATTCATATGTTTGATCTCGATCTTGGAGATCGAGCTCTTTAAGCCGGGTAAGCAGCCAGTTCGTATTTTTAACATATCCTTGATAGAGCTGAAAGTGAATTTTGAGTAGCTGATCAGAAAATCCTGGCATTCCAAATAAATAAGAATAATCCTTAGCTTGATATTCGATGGAAGCTTTAGTGCGCTGAGGAATTGCTGGATCTGCTGCAAACGAAGAACCCGTTAGAAAAATAGAACAAAAAAAACAGATTGTAGCAATAGCTATTTCGAATTTCCTACAAAGCTTCATGACGCCTCCCCCCAATGTGCAGTTTAAGCCCGGCCTATCCTACAAGCAACTTCAAGAATCAGGACACCAACTGAAGCTTCTTATTGGAATAGACCTCTAAACCTAAAAACATATTGCAATCCATTAAATTTTTCTATATTTTTATTACCCCTGGAATTCTCTATGGCATAGAAAAAACGCAAGTTAAACTTCAAATAACCCAAGGAAATTTAATAAAATGTTGTTATTTTGACAACAAACGAAAAAACAGATAAAATCAATCTTAAGCAAGATTTAACATGTTGAAATAAAAATAATTTATGACACAGTTGATATCAAGTTTTAATCGTAGAAGCCCAGTCCTGCAAGATGAGGCTACATCTCCTGCGTTGCAAAACACAACAGAAAAATTTAATCTTTTTGACATCGAATCTTATAGAGGCACGGCATGGATTAATACCCCTGGAATGTCCAATATCGTTTACGCTCCTTATGAGGCTGCCCTTGCAACAGGAGCTTTAATCCGAGGAGTAGTAACCCAAGATGAAGAAGCCCAACTAGACGCTACCTTAAGACTTGCTCAACAACCGTTTTCTTTTTTTGGTGCGATCGGATCGATTAGTATGACGGTTCTAAGAGTTGGGTTCTATTTTAAGTCTTTTCAATTTCAAAGCCTTATGCCCCTAGCAAATATTGCAGCAAGCGGATTAGGATTAGCTCTTTGTGTAATTGAAATCTTTTTTGAATCTCTTGGGCTCTATCGGGTTACTTCGTTTATTTCAAATTTTTATTGCACAGGCGCTCCTAAAATTCCAGATTTTTCTGACGCTCAGGATGCAGAAAAGCTCAAAGAAAAATTAATTAGATGGGCTTGTTACATCATTGATAATTCAGAATTAATGGAAAACAACCTAGGAGCTCCGACAAACCAAGCCATTACCCAGCAATTAAGCCTATTTATTGATGATTTAGAACGGAATAGCGATGATCTTTCACAGGCGGATATTCGAGCCCAAGCCCAAAACTTCTTACTCCAAGTAAATGAAAAGCTAACGCTAACAGATCTCAAGAATCTTCATCGGCAATATTTCAGCATTTCTTCAATAGAACGGGAAAAGATCGATAGAATAGCTAGGCACCGGTTTCCGGATTTCAGCAGAACAGAGCTTGATAAAAAAAAAGATGAAATTGCCACTGCACTTGTAAATCGAAAAGCCTCTAACTTGGCGCGTAGGATCCAGGATTGGTCTGTCCATGAGCTCAATGAAAAACTCGATCCTTTAATTCAAAAGCTTTCACATGCCGATCCTGAAGTCCGTGCTCAAGCATATGAAGAAGCTAACAAGCTTCTCAAATCAGTGGATATCCAAGCTAAAAAGAAAATGGTTGCTCACATTATTGGCATTATCAGCATTATTTTCGTCGCCTCGGGGTTGATTGCGGGGCTAGGCGCTTGCCCTTACATCCTTCCAATTGTTCTTCTTTCTATTGGTGGAGGTGTTGCCCTTGCACGGTATTACTTTTCTTTGAGCTGCTGGAAAACCCGGGGGTGGCACTTTGAAATTTCCGAATGCATTCCTCGCCCAATAAAATGGATTTATCGCAAAATTATGGCACTTCGAAAGGTTCAAGAAGCAGCCAGAACCGCTCCTTGGCACGACTTCCCTTTCAGGAAACGGCAGGTCTTTCAATTATCCGATACTTCCAGTTTCTTGCCAGTAGCAAAAGCTCCGACCAGCAAACTATCAGACACCTCCTGTTTCTTGCCAGTAGCAAAAGCTCCGAGCAGCAAACTATCAGACACCTCCTGTTTCTTGTCGGTAGCAAAAGCTCCCACCTTCAAACTATCGGATGTTTCTTATTTCTTTCTAAAACAAACTGCGGCCTATTAGCCCACCCTTCAACCGAGAATCTCCAACGAAAAGCTCAAGATACAGGGTTTACGAAGCGCCTAAAGGAGTGTAGGAGGACAAGGTAGATTATTGTTGGCTGCGAAGTAAAGATTTCTAGTGAAAAATCGGGTATTTGCAACGTTCTTTTAAAGATTGCAAAAGGGCATGGAGATGGGGATACGTTTTCCCTTCCAGAGTAGGATCACTGTTATACACCAAACAACGGCCCTGGATGAAAACGATGGTGATGTCGCTGACTCTTTTTTCCGGCTCGATCAATGTTAAGGTGAAGCATTTAACTGGTTTTTGATGCTTATCAGCCAACATTTCCTCTAACCAACGAGCATACTCATCTTTTCGAAATAGAAACGACCCATAAGGATGCTTGAACAATATTTCCTCAGCTGCCATCCGATCAACCGAATGCCACGCAGCTTGAATGAAATCATAGGGCGCCATTAAAGCTGCAGGCTCGATACAAAGTTGGCTTAAGTTGACTAGCTGCTCATCAAGATTCTTAGCCTTCATTCCTAACTCGGCACATTGATTGAGCGTTTGGATTGTTTCAGCAACTGTTTGGTAAGCTAAAGGAGCTAATTCCTCACATTGGAAAGACCGTTGATTTCCTTCGCCTTCGAGCACTTCAAACGAGATCTTCCCTTCATGGGGGCCGCACTGCAACTGGATAATTTTCCACTCTTTTGTTTCCAGATTAGGCGGATCAGGCAAGAGCTCAGAGAAAAGAACATCTCCGTTAATTCGGTTAATATAAGCTTTATAGACTCTCTTATGCAGAGGCTTTCCTGTTTCCGCAATAATGAGCATGTTTAAGATGTGTAAAAAAAGCTCAACGTTTTTCCGTACCCGCTCATTTTCAATCCTAACTTGCATAACAAAAACCCCTGGGTAATGTAGAAAGCACTGGAAGGCCCTAAATTTATGATAATCTAAATCAAAAAAAAAAGATATATTTTTATGCTGAAGACTATTTTTCCGAGTCACTGAATATCTGCAAACCGCGCTGATGAGAAGCTAACAGCGCGTTGATAATCCCAGAGCGGACCCCCCTATCCTCCATCTCTTTTAGGCCCGCAATCGTTGTTCCTGCAGGAGAGGAAATATTCAGCTTCAGTTCTGCTGGATGCAGCCCTGTTTTTTTAAGCAAAGCAATAGCCCCCTCTATGGCCTTTAAAACAAGCTCTTTAGACTCCCGAGCATTAAAACCCATAAAAATCCCTCCCTCCATCATAGCTTCGATCATGAGAAAGACCAACCCAATCCCAGAAGCTGTTAGGGCTGTCAAGGCCTCCACTTTACTTTCTGGCATCCATGCAAGTAACCCCATCCCTTCAAAAAGGGCTTCCGCTCTTTTTTTCACTGATTCAGCAAGGTGACCGTCGTCAACTAAGCCTATTACTCCCTCCCCGCACGTTAAAGCTAAGTTAGGCATAATTCTGAGCAGCGAAGCCAAAGGAAAGAAATTTTTAAGTATGGAAAGAGGAACACCAGCAAGAACACTGATCACAAATTTACCCTCAGCAAGAGCTGGAGCAATGGTTTTAGCTAAGGCTGGCAAGTCCTTAGGTTTGACAGCGAGAAGGATTTCATCCGCATCCTGAACAGCATCGGTAAGCCTTTCTTCAAAGGAGCAATTCAATTCTGTGGATAATTCCTTAGCTCTCTTCTTATCCTGATCACAGAGGATAACCTGTTCTTTTTTAGCAAACTCCTTAGCAAAAGCAGTTCCCATAATTCCGCACCCGACAACAACTATTTTCATTCTGCCCCCCAGCAGTTCAACCGCAATGCACCCTTTTAAAAAAGAAGTTACAGAAAGTCAAACCGATTATCGGACGGACCTAATAAGGGTGAAAAAAAATAACACAAATTTGCTTAAAAAAAATCGAGCAAGCCCTGCACTTGCTCGATAAAAACTATTAGATACTAATTAGGCACCACTAGCGTCGTTGCCTATTATCATTCAGGGTTTACTTATTTGCGAACAGCAGCTCTTTTTGAAGAACGACGAGCAGTTGTTCTGCGAGTCTTACGAGCAGTTGTTTTTTTTGCTTTTGTTTTACGAGCAGTTTTTTTGCTAGCTCTTTTTTTAGCCATATATATTCTCCTTGTTTAGATACATAGGATTTTACGATTCACTAGGTTTATACAACACGACTAATTAATCATTTATATCCTATAATTCTCAATATACATAACTGATAATTATTTTTAAAAAAAAATTTCAAAATCAATTCTTTTTCTTGATTATAATATTTAATATTTTCTTGCTTACAGTATATTGTGAAGGCATTTTTTTTCTTGAAAAAAAATTAAAAAATATTTTATAAGTAAACAAACAAGAATAAATAAATATTAAATAAGGCAAGCCCCAGCATATAAACTAGAGCCATGATCAATCACAAGAGCATCAGGAGAGAAACCAACTTTTCGGACAGTCTCTTCCCAATCTATGAACCACTTCCGTTCCATTTGATGTTTCTATTGGCTCAAGATCGCCCAGAGAAATCGTTAAATCCTTTTTCTCGTTTTATCGGGTCGCGCAGGGAAATTTTTAGGTTCTTCGGATCTTTGGGCCATAAATCACTCTCTCTAAATGGAGGGAAGCATTATGGGATAAAACTTTTTTCGGAAGAAGGTTGCGCTCATTTTTTGATCAAGAATCTACCTTTTTAGGCAGATTTTTGACACCTCAGAGTTACTTTTATTCGAGTAGTATTTTATTGGATGGATCGATCTGAATCGGAAGACTTTAATTGGCTTTTAGAAACATGAAGCTTTAATGTAGAATTCTCGTGTTTTTCTTTTAGTTTTTCGGCTAGTGGATTCTTAAAAATAACTTTGAATCTTAACTTTCTAGGATGAGTAATCATAATCTATTCTCCTTGTTTTATAATTGGCAAAAACACAGAAACTCAGTTCATTTAGGTAATTTTTACTTTCATATAAAAATAAAATTAATGCAACAAAAAAGAATAAAATTTAGAAGACGTGATTGATTTAATTTCTTGTTGTGACAGCTTGTATACCCTCCTCTTTCGGAGGGGGGCGTGGAACGCTTACTTCAAAGGTTATTTTAAGAATAGTCTCTAAAAGCTCGATTTTGTGCAATTTTTTGACTGGCAAGCGAGGACCCGCCAGTCAAAAGAGAGTGGACAAACTTTATTGAATAAGGATTTCGATGCTTTTGATTTGGTCGCCTTGTTCAATCTTTTTAACCACATCCATTCCTGCTGTTGTCGCACCAAAAACAGTATAGTCCCCATCTAAATAAGAGATTTTTTCCAATGTGATATAAAATTGAGAGCCACTAGAGCGCTTTTGCGGATTCATGTAATCCGGCAAACGAGCCCAAGCAAGGGCGCCCTGCGAATGAGGGAGATTAATTTCAGCTGGCACAGTATATCCAGGCCCCCCAGTTCCATTGCCTTTAGGATCTCCCCCCTGGATGACAAAATTGGGAACAACACGATGAAAAACAAGCCCATTATAAAAGCCTCCCTGAGCTAACATAATAAAGTTAGTCGCAGAGATAGGAGCAATTTTGGTGTTTAATTGACAGGTAATATCCCCTTTTGACGTATGGATAATCGCTAAATAAGTCTTATCTTCCTGAAATTCCATAGGTTGTTTTGGTTCTGAAAACTGCATTGTTGGTTCTCCATTATCTGAAGATGATTGACAAACTGTGCTACAAAGCATACAGGCTCCTAAAATCCAGCCTGCCCTCTTCAACCGACTGATCATAGCTACCTCCATCGAAAATTTGAAATGCTAGCGACTTAATGGATTCTAATCAAGCTTCGTTTGGATCTGTATAGTAGTTTAAATAGGATCTTTATGGAAACAAGAAATCGGGTATCATCATACCTCAGATAAAAAAAGAATTTTTTTTTGAGCCGCTCTATCAAATATTGAGCACCAAAAGCGATCTAATCCAAAGAATTGACCAGGGTATAGGAAAGCAGAACAAATTTTTGAATACTTTTTCTCTATATTTAGGTGTTGCAAAAGGCTGCGGCAACACGAGAGGGTAAGGCCCAAGCTGTTGACGAATTCGTCCTATCGGCAAACAACAACTTGGGGCTTGTTAATACGATTGATGGTCTAGGTTAGCAATTGCCGTGCCATTTTTTCTCTTGTTGTGAATTCTGTGGTTTTTGACGTTGTTGGTGTTGGGGATTTGTTGGGTGTTGTTTGTTAGGGTTTGGATTAGATGGTTGTTGTGGTTTATTAGATTGTTTCATATATGTCCTCCATAAGTTTTTATTGAAAGCTAAAAAACATGAGAACCAGCTAATGCTAATTAGGTGATCCCCTCTGCACGCTGATTTTCTCTTTGTGCCTTCAATTATTTAATCTACACAATTTCTCATAAAAATTGAATGCCATTATTTTAAATCAATCAAAACAATTGGCGTAAAATATTAAACATTAAATATATAGTTTTTATTTAATTAATTAAACGATGATGAAATTCAAGCATGGGAAATTAAAACAGCGACCCAAAATCAAAAACAATTGATGCTGTATTGACATCCTGAATAGGAGTGTTCATACTCTAAGCCATGAACATTCCCCTCTCAGAACAGTTGCGCCCTAAGGTGATTAGCGACATTGTCGGTCAAGACCACTTAATTGGAAAAAATGGACTGATCACTAAGATTATCCAGAGCGGTAAGCCCCTTTCTTTGCTTCTCTTTGGCCCCCCCGGTTGCGGGAAAACAACCTTAGCGCGTCTCTATGCACAGGCCTTTAAAGCTCGATTCGTCCCTTTTAGCGCTGTTTTTCATGGGACAGTAGACCTTAAAAACCTGATTAAAGAGAGTCGGTCATCTCCACTTTTCAATCAACAATTGATCCTGTTTATTGATGAAATCCACAGGTTCAATAAAACGCAGCAAGACCTTTTTCTACCCTTCGTTGAAGATGGGACCATTGTTCTGGTTGGAGCGACCACTGAAAACCCCTCTTTTTCAGTCAATAATGCCCTACTTTCGCGTCTGCGTGTGCTCAGCCTAAAGCATTTGGACGAAGAAGCTCTGGATAGAATTATCAACCGCTTTGAAGCGGCTTTTAAAGAGCCCCGCTTAAATAAAGAGGGACGGCTCTATCTAATCCAACTAGCCCAAGGAGACGGACGCTATCTTCTGAATATGCTAGAAAATCTTCAGACGCAAGATTTAGAAAACAAAGAAAAAGAACTAGATGTAGCGAATCTGCAGCAACTCTTGCAAAAACGTTCAGCGCTTTATGATAAAACTGGAGAAGGGCATTACAACCTGATCTCCGCTCTTCACAAGTCAGTCCGAGGCTCAGACCCTGATGCTTCTCTCTATTGGTTTGCTCGGATGATCGAAGGAGGAGAAGACCCCCAATTTATTTGCAGGCGGATCATTAGGATGGCAAACGAAGATATCGGGTTAGCTGATCCGCACGCTTCTCAGTTAGCCATTACTGCCTGGCAGACCTATTCCCAATTGGGTTCTCCTGAGGGAGAGCTTGCCATTGCCCAGGCAGTCGTTTACCTTGCTCTGGCTCCCAAAAGCAATGCTGTATATAATGCTTTTGCCCATGCTAAAGCATTGGCAAAACAGACCTCCCACCTCTTTCCCCCTAAAACTATCCTCAACGCTCCCAGCGAGCTAATGAAACAGATGGAATATGGGAAGGGGTATGTCTATGATCATGACACCCCCCAAGGATTTTCCGGACAAAAGTATTTTCCAGATGAAATTGAGAGAACAAGGTTCTACCATCCTGTTGAAAGAGGATTTGAACGGGAAATGAAAAAGCGGATCGACTATTTCCAAAAGATTCGGGAAAATAGCGAACACTAAAACGAATTGAAAAGCAGAGAAGACAAAAAAAACCTTCTGCTTTTTACCATTTGTTTATCATCATAAACATAATGAAGCAGAAGGCTAGGTGGGTTTGTTTTCTCAAGCTAATGCGTAATGGGCTGTTATAGTGAAACAAGACCCATAATCTCTGACCTCTCTGAGAGGCCCTGGTACCTTGAAGAACCCTTAAGCGAGTATTCGTCTTACTTTGATGAAGCCAAGGCCCCATCCGCAGGGATAAGCAAGTACTCAAATCCTAAGAACAAACCACCTCTTACCCCCCTTGCACTTAAGGGGGGCTTGGTTATGTGAGCCCGATTAGGAAAGTCTCACCACCCTCTATCTTTAATATAACAGTTTTTTTAGATTAAAAACGATATAAAATATGCTATAATTTAAATTATTTATTATTAAAAAATGCATTTTTTGCATGCATGAAGTTATTTATTTTTTAATTTTGCATTTAATCTTAGTCTTTTTGTATAGTTCGAGGACTCTGTTTTTTATAGAAAAAAAATTAGTTAAATCGAGGAGTCATATGTCAACCAGAGTCCAATTTGAGTCTCGAGCAACGCCGTCGATTGCCGGCCAATTTTCAGAAGCACCCCCTGCTCTTCAAGCAAGACCTCCTAGGTATCGAGTTATTCATGACTCCTTTGAAGATTTGCAAAGCCAAACTTCCTTCTTCAGTCGATGCTCAGACCTTTTTTCCAAAGCAAAGAACACATTTTTCCGATTTCTTAAATGGGTTTTTTCCAGCTGCTTAATGAGTCCTAAGCGGCTGCATTCCCGCGGAGACCTTACCCGGGTATTTGAAGAAACGCACGATGCACTAGAGACAGGATCCTACACTGCTCCAAGCGGACGGATTGTTCGATTGGACATACAAGATATGCAAATAAACACTCGTATCTATCATGAGTTAGCTGATCTGAGCCCATCTCCTCTGCCACGTATTAACGATTCCCTTGACGATTCCTCTATACGAACGAATATCCAAGTTGTCAATAGGGATTCTTTAGCAGAGGGATTAAGGCTCAAAAGGGAGCACGGCTATAAGGTTGCGGTCATTAACTTTGCTAATGAAGATCATCCTGGCGGGAGCGTTAGAAGAGGGGCTCGGGGCCAAGAAGAAGCAATAAGCCGGTCAACAGGGCTTATCTTTTCGATCGATCCTAACATCAACACCCAACTACACTTTCCAGGAGGAAGCTACAACATTCCCGAACAAGGTGTAATTTTTTCTCCAGATGTGCCTGTATTCCGTAAATCAGAGGAGGAAGGTTTTGAATGGATGGAAAATCCACAAACTATTAGCATCATTTCAAGCGCTGCGTATCATCCTGGGAACCGCCCGAGGAACTTCCAAGAATATGAACGAAGAATGGTACAAAAGATCCGTATCCAGTTTGCAACAGCTATTGCCCACGGTTGTGACGCCGTTGTTAGCGGAGCCTACGGATGCGGTGCTTTTCAAAATCGACCTGAGGATGTTTCCAGATGGACCAGGGAAGTGCTTTCAGATTTTAGTTTAAGAGGCGCGCTTCAGCATATCAGTTTTGCTGTCTACGCACCACCCGAATCGCAAAGAGACCAGCATAATCTACGGGTTTTCAACGAAGCTTTCCGCGGCGCCTGTATCCATGGGCCCCGTTCGTATTCATTCAGGCCTTAAAAGCTGCTATAAACTCTGTTTTAGTAACGCCTCGCATGGCAGATGGAGGGGCATGCGAGGTGTTGCCTTGATTAAACGTTTTTAGAAAGCTGGTTCTGGTTCCTGCCAACGATCGTGCGCTTTAATGAGGTCTACTAAACGCTCATCGGCATCAGAAAAGTCGATATTCCTCTCAACGCAAGTCTTACCAACATAAAGATCGATCTTTCCCGCTTTGGAACCAACATATCCAAAATCGGCATCAGCCATTTCACCAGGGCCGTTGACAATACAACCCATGATGGCGATCTTCACACCAGGAAGATGAGCTGTCCGCTGACGGATCCGTTTCGTAACGCTTTGCAAGTCGAAGAGGGTCCGGCCACAGCCTGGGCACGAAATATACTCTGTTTTGGACGTCCGCATCCGTGCAGCCTGAAGAATGTTAAAGCTAAGGAGGCGAACCTGCTCCAAATCAAACTCAGATCGGATAGCGACCCCTTCCCCTAGAGCATCGGCTAATAAAGCGCCAAGCTCAGTCGAGGCGTGGATCACGGTGTCATCCCATGCGCAGCTGTAGGAAAAATCAAGAATAACGGGTATTTGGAGAGATTGCGTCTTTAGCCATTCAAAAAAATGGCGGCCAGCATGCAGTCGTGATCCCCTTGGAGCAAATAAGAGAAAGAGGGGTTTGCTTTCCGCTAGCAACTTCCAGGTAGCTGGATCATCAGAATCAATGGAAATCACATAAGAGATTTCAGGAGTTTTACCTAATGCTAAAGCCGAAAGTGGAATAACAGGAACTGTTCCCGAAATCCCCTGGCTAGACGTTAATACGCCGATCTGCGCTTTTTTAAGTTTTTTGATTGCTTCAGAAATTTTTGGTTCCTTGGAAAGATGTTCGACGTAGAGGTAGTCTATTGTTGAAGGGGTTCTTTCCAATTGGTTCAATTGGACTTTGCATCCGATCTTAGTATAAAAATGAGGTTGTAGAAGATCGCTTTCTTTAGCGTAAAGGACTACGGATCCATCACGATGGAGGCACCCCTCAAGGGGCAAGCGGATCTCCCGTTTTTGGATCGAGTTGATATTTCGATGTAGCTCCTCAAAGAAGGGGACTTTTTTACCGATCGAAGAATCTGCAAACTGGACGAGCCTCTGGCAGGGGTCGATTTCTAACCATGGGTCCTCTGTTAATGAAACGCGGATCGTATCCCCGATTCCGTCTAAAAGCAATGTTCCTATCCCTACCGCGGACTTCACTCTGCCATCTTCTCCATCTCCAGCTTCCGTCACTCCAAGATGCAATGGATAATCCCAACCGAGTTTGACCATTTCTGCAACGAGAAGACGATAGGCCTGGACCATAACGAGCGGATTGCTTGCTTTCATCGAAAAGATAAAATCATGGTAGCCCAATTTACGACATACGCGGGCAAATTCAAGAGCAGACTCTACCATTCCAAATGGTGTATCGCCATAGCGGTTCATGATCCTATCGGAAAGAGAGCCGTGGTTTGTCCCAATCCTCATAGCGCGCTTAAGGCGTACGCATTTTTCAACCAGAGGGGAAAAAGTCTCTTCAATTTTGTCGATTTCGGCAGCATAGGCCGCATCATCATATTCAATAACGCGAAAGGTCGCACGTCTATCGACAAAATTCCCTGGATTGATGCGGACCTTATCGACAAAATCAACAACGCGGGAAGCTGCTGGAGGGTAAAAATGGATGTCGGCAACGAGCGGGATTTCGTAGCCTTTTTGAAGAAGTCCATTTTTGATCGCTTCGCAACTATCCGCTTCTTTCATCCCTTGGACAGTAACTCGAGCAATCTCGCAACCAGAGTCGGCAAGCCGCATGATCTGATCGATCGTTGCATCGACCTCCCGAGTGCTCGAGGTGGTCATAGATTGGATCCTGACTGGATTGCTCCCGCCAACCCCAACTTTGCCCACCTTAACTTCGCGAGTTTTCCAACGTTTTGTTTCAGAATAGGATTCGCAATATTTCATGCTTAGCTCCCCGAAAAAATTATTTTATGCAATTTTAAGCCACCTGGTTAATAGAAACAAGGGGATTCTTCACTTGCTCAGCTTTCAATAAGGTTAAATCCGAAGTTCATGTTGTTAAGTTTTAGTTTTTTGGTTAAGGAATATACTCCCTTTCCCCCAAGGAAAAAGTCCTATAAACTCCTTTGATATATGAAATGCTGATGAGTAATCACTTAAAGGAAAACTTACGGTGATGATTTTGGTGGAACGGGGCAGAAGGGTGAATAAGGCGGTAAGCTTCTCAATGATCGGATCGGAAAGGCATGTGCCAAATAAATAGATCACAGTTGCTTCTGACAGGTCTGCGCCAAGCATATCTTCACAGAGGAACTTTGGTGCTTTACCAGGATAGGCTGCAGCTACCTGTTCCGCTTTGGCCACAAACTGAGGGTTCCATTCAATTCCTGTTGTCTGACACCCGAAATAATCATTTAAAAAAAAGGTTCCGCGCCCCCTGCCGCAGCCAAGTTCAATATAATGATCTTGAGATGTAATTCCACACTTTTTAGCAATCGCATATAGGGTTGTTAAAGGAGTCTCCCCATAGGTATCGACCTCTTGAATTCCCTTTGTGCGCAAGAAGGCTTTGTTCATCTGATAAGGACTATCAAACCGGTAGGCTCTTTTAAGGGTGTAATCTCGAATGCGAAATTTCACATTGTGATAGAAGCAGAGACGCACTTGCCTCTCTTCCCACAAAAAATACCACCAAACTTTCCATGCAATGAAACACAAAAAAACTTGGCGGAAAATAGTTTTCATTTATTGACATTACCCATTTGAATAAAAAGAATATTTCCGGCTCGAAATTCTCACATGTCGTTATCTTTTAAGCTGATGAGCTCATAAAAAAGTTATTGCGACGCGTTGTTTTTTCCAGGATTTGCAGGCGCAAGAAACCAGATTTTAGAGCAAGGCGGGACTTTTTCAAAATTTTAAATTTTTGCGAAAGTCCAACGAAGTCGGAGTTTTGCAACTACCTCCAATATTAGATCGCGCTTTTTGGCAGTAATTGATATCCTTTTAGATTATGAGCCAACCTCCCATTGTGTTGAAGAAAGTTCGCGTGCATAACCTAAAAGGTGTTGACCTTGAACTGGAACACAACCGGTTGATCGTATTCACAGGAGTTTCCGGATCCGGCAAGTCCTCTCTGGCTTTTGATACGATCTATGTCGAAGGGCAGAGGCGGTATGTCGAATCCCTTTCAACTTACGCCAAGCGTCATCTCGGCGATCTGCCGAAGCCCAACGCCGAAGTGATCAGCGGCATTTCCCCCACAATTGCCATTGAGCAAAAAACCGCCGGACGCAATCCAAGATCGACTGTCGGAACGATCACTGGTATTTATGACTTTATGCGCGTTCTCTATGCGCGGATTGGAATTCCCCATTGTCCGATTAGTAAAGAACCCGTCCGCCCTCAGAGTACTGAGCATATCCTCAGATCGATCCAAGAGATGCCGAAGGGTACGAAAATTCTAGTTTTGAGCCCTTTTGCCAAAGGAAAAAAAGGCGAATTTAAAGAGGACTTTGCTGAACTAATCCGGAAAGGGTTCACGCGGGTCCGGCTTGATGGGCAGATCGTCGATTTAAGCGAGCCAATCCAAATCGATGGAAAAGTAGTTCACGATATCGATCTCATCATCGATCGAATGATGATCGATTCTACTGAAGAAAAACGTCTTGCTGAAGCGGTGACCCATGCTCTCGAAGCAGGTCAAGGGATGATGAGCGTGCTGATCTCAGACACAGGACAAGAGATCCTCTTTTCCCAGTTTGCCTACTCTCCTAAATCAAGACTCTCCTACGGACCTCTGGAACCATCTGACTTTTCCTTTAACCATCCAGAGGGAATGTGCCCGACCTGTCAAGGGCTCGGATTAACTCAAGAATTCGATCTTGACCTAGTGATTAATCCTGAACTTTCGATTGCAGAGGATTGCTTCACCATCGGCAGCTCCTACAAAACAGTCCGCTACGGAAATATCTACAACAATTTGGCCAAGCTCTACAGTTTCAACGTTAACACCCCTTGGAAGAAGCTCCCAGATAAAGCTCGCAAAGTCTTCTTGTATGGAACAGAAAAAAAATGGACCCAGATGCAGTTCGTCCATCCCACTAAGAAGTCGCGCTGGACCGAATATGTCCAGTGGCGCGGCGCTTTAGCGGAGGCTCGCGAACGGTTTCAAAAAGCGCAGAGCGATCTCTATAGGGACAGAATGGCTGAGGTGATGCGACAATCAACTTGTCTATCCTGCAATGGGGAGAGGATCAGGCCCTATCCCGCGGCTACGATGGTTGGCGGCAAACGGATTGCTGAGATTACAACGCTTTCTATTGAAGATGTTCTTTTATTCTTCCAAAACCTCCACCTAACACAACAAGAAAAGCCGATCGCAGAAGAACTGCTTAAAGAGATTATCCAGAGGCTTCAGTTCCTCAAAGGGGTCGGTCTGGACTATCTTTCGCTTGAAAGAACGGCTCCGACACTTTCCGGTGGAGAAGCGCAAAGGGTGCGGCTTGCATCCCAGATCGGCTCAGGCCTCGTTGGTGCCACCTACGTTCTAGATGAGCCCTCGATTGGACTGCATCCACGCGATAATATCAAACTCCTTAAAACGTTGCAGCGCCTTAAAGAAAAGGGAAACACTGTCATTGTCGTTGAGCACGATGAGGAGACGATTCGCGCTGCCGATATGATCGTTGATGTGGGGCCTCTAGCTGGAAAAAATGGGGGGCAGATCATTTTCAAAGGAAGTTACAACGATCTAATCGCTTCCCCCGATTCGATAACAGGCGCCTATTTGTCAGGACGCCTTAGCATCCCGATCCCCAAACGGAGAAAAGGTGATGGCAAGATCACGATCCAAAAAGCATCGCACCACAACTTAAAGTCGATCGATGTGCAGATCCCCCTAAAGATACTCGTTGCGGTTACCGGCGTTTCTGGATCGGGAAAATCATCGCTCATCAGCGATACTCTCTACCCTGCCCTTTCTAATGCCCTGCTCCACTCTAAACTTTCTGTTGGCAAGCATAAAGCGATCAAAAATATCGATGCAATCGATAAAGTGATTGCCATCGATCAGACCCCGATCGGTAGAACACCCCGCTCTAATCCTGCTACCTACATTAAGCTCTTTGATGAGATCCGCGACCTCTTCAGTCAGCTTCCTGAAAGCGTTGCCTACGGCTACAGATCGGGCCGTTTCAGCTTTAATGTTAAGGAAGGCTCCTGCCCTCACTGCAGCGGGATGGGGATGACCAAGATTGATATGGACTTCATGGAAGATGAGTGGGTCGAGTGCGATCAATGCCATGGGATGCGCTTTGATAGCACAACCCTATCGGTCCTCTACCGGGGGAAAAATATCTACGAAGTGTTAGAAATGACGGTGACCGAAGCCCATGAATTTTTTGCCGCAATCCCTCAGATCAAGCAGAAACTGCGTACACTGCTCGACATTGGGCTCGATTATATCAAGCTAGGCCAAGCCTCTCCGACCCTTTCGGGCGGAGAGGCCCAACGGATCAAGCTGGCTAAAGAGCTCTCACGCCCAGCTATTGGCAACACCCTCTACATCCTTGATGAGCCGACAACAGGCCTGCATTTTCATGATATCCGCAAATTAATCGACGCCCTCCAAAAGTTGGTTGATAAAGGAAACACCATCCTTGTTATCGAACACAACACTGATCTGATCAAGACTGCCGACTGGATCATTGACTTGGGTCCTGAAGGAGGCAAGGGCGGTGGTGAAGTGATTGCGGAAGGCGTTCCTGAAAAAATCGCCAAATTAAAAACGCCCACGGGAATTGCCATCAAAAAGGCTTTATCGCCGCAGGAGCATCAACCTGCACCTGAATTTGCCATCTCTGGCACCTTCTTAGAATCGATCACTGTAGAAGGAGCCGCTCAAAACAATCTTAAGCAGATCGACGTCTCAATCCCTCGCGGAAAGATCACACTTTGCACAGGTCCATCAGGATCGGGAAAAAGCTCGTTTGCATTCGAAACTGTTTATGCAGAAGGGCAGCGCCGCTATATTGAATCGCTCTCCGCCTATTCGCGGCAATTCGTGAAGCAGATGCCCAAGCCCAAAGTCGAGCGGATCGAGGGACTATCTCCTGCTATTGCAATCGAACAAAAAAGCCATGCCGGCAATCCGCGCAGCACCATCGGCACAATGACAGAAGCCTACGATTTTTTGCGTGTCCTCTATGCCCACCTCGGAACTGCCTATTGTCCTGAAAGTGGAGAAAAGATCGAAACGATAAGTAAAGAGTTTGTTCTAGAAAAACTTCTTTCCCTTCCAGAAAAGACGAAGCTTCACATCCTCTCCCCCCTCATTTTAAAACGGGGCGATTCTTTTGATGCATTGAAAGACAAACTGCAAAAGCAGGGCTACTTGAGGATTCGCCTCAACGGGCAATACTTCGAACTCGACCAAGAAATCCCCTTCAACAAACAGCGCAAAAATGAGCTTTTTCTCGTCGTTGACAGGCTCCTTGTCCAAGAATCGGTCCGCAAGCGCCTTTCCGACGCAATCGATCAAGCAGCCCGCCTTTTCAATGGAACACTCGTTGGCGCAACTGATAATAAGGACCTTTTTTTCAATTTAGCCTTTGCTGTCTTGAGCACTGGAAAATCCTACTCTCCGATCACGCCTCACACGTTTTCATTTAATACGGAACAAGGGATGTGTCTCTCGTGCCAAGGATTAGGTTTCCAATACGGCGCTAACCTTTCGCGTCACAGTGTCCTTATGAAGCTTTCAGCATCCGATCTACTCTTTTTGCTATGGAAAGACAATGCGACAAAAGAGAGTATGCAGCTCTTTCTAGCTTTCTTGAAAAAAGAAGGGATTAATGCAAACGAACCCCTCTCCTCCCTTTCTCCTAATCAACTTGCAGTCCTTTTTAGCGGCTCGAAAGAGGAAAAATCATTTACGTTCAACCAGATGCAATTCCGCTGGATCGGGTTAAACGCCGTCCTCGAAAAATTTTCGAAATGCATCGAACCTGCGATCCGCGAGGCCCTTCTTCCTTTGCTTGATCAGACCCAGTGCCTTTCTTGCGCCGGAACACGGCTTAATCCCCTTGCCCGCAACGTCCGTATCGAAAAACTCTCCATTGCCGATCTCTGTCGACTTCCCATCAATGAAACTTCTGACTTTATTGACGCAATCTGTTTGGACAAAGATGACCATCTCTTTCTAGATGAAACTCTCCGCCAGCTCAAGCACCGCCTCCTCTTCCTTAACTCGATTGGTCTTGGCTATCTCTCGCTCGATCGGAGCGCGCCGACGCTCTCCGGCGGAGAAGCGCAACGGATCCGCCTTGCCCGGCAACTCGGTTCAGGCCTGACAGGTTCTCTCTACGTCCTTGATGAGCCCACCATTGGTCTGCATCCCCACGACAATGCACGCCTTAATAAGGCACTTAAGCATTTGTGCTCTCTGGGCAACACGCTTCTCCTTGTTGAACACGATCCGATGACTATCCAGGTGGCCGACTACCTGATCGATTTTGGACCAAAAGCAGGGAAAGAAGGGGGCGAGATCACAGCGCGAGGCACGTTAGAGGAGCTCAAAAACAACCCTCATTCTCTCACAGGAGCTTACCTGAGCGGCCGCAAGCAAGTTCCAATTCCTTCTTTTCGTCGGACTTTTAAGACCCATCTGAGAATTGCAAATGCAACCCTCCACAATTTAAAAAAAATATCTCTTGATATACCAACGGGGATCCTCACCTGTATCAGTGGCGTCTCAGGCTCTGGCAAATCGACCTTGATGAACGACCTGCTCTGCCCCGCCGTCGAAAAAGCCCTCTCAGGAAGAAACCCGATCGATGCAGTCCAGACCAACGGCACTCGGATTTCAGGGATCGCCCAATTCGACAAGCTCCTCGTTCTTGACCAAAATCCGATTGGTCACACCAACCGTGCTGATGTCAGCACCTACGTCGATCTGCTAACACCGCTCCGCTATTTCTTTGCAGATCTGCCAGGCGCCAAAGCCTGCGGTCTGCAGCCCAGACATTTTAGCTTTAACCACAAAAAAGGGATGTGCACTTCCTGCTGGGGTCTTGGAACCAAACATATTTCTCTCCAGTTCCTTCCTCCTGTTAAAGTGACCTGCGATGCGTGTCAAGGCTACCGGCTCAATCCGCTTAGCTTAAAAGTCATTACCAAAGGCAAGCATCTCGGAAACATCCTCCAAATGACCGTTGAAGAAGCCCGCCCTTTTTTGCCTCCGATCCCGAAAGTGATCCGGATACTCGATACACTTCTCTCCGTCGGTCTTGGCTACCTGCAACTGGGACAAGAGATCGCTTCCCTTTCTGGAGGAGAAGCTCAAAGGCTCCGCCTAAGCCGAGAGCTTGCCAAACGTTCAACGGGAAAGACCCTCTATCTTCTTGATGAGCCAACCGTTGGCCTGCATAGCCATGATGTCGTAAAACTCCTGGCGATCTTTCATGCCCTCGTTGACAAGGGCAACACCGTTCTTATCATCGAGCATAATCTCGACATCATTGCCAATGCCGATCATCTGATTGATATGGGTCCAGGCAGCGGCCGTGATGGAGGACAAATCGTCGCTGTAGGAACGCCCGAAGAAGTCGCTCAAGAAAAAAATTCCCTGACCGGGAACCACCTTCGGGATTATTTCAAAGAAAGGCAATCCTATAACGCGCCGTAACCCAGATAAACATTTCGATCATCGGACGCATCTATCCAGTTCTGCGCGCCCACTTCCGGAATTTATACCATTCCAAGAAAATAAATTCATAAATTAACCCACTCTCTTGAACAAAGATTTTTCACATTCCTAGGAATATCGACCCACCTATTCCAGGCATCACAACAAGCCTGCACGATATCGTCATAATCCTTATAGCAACGATTCGCCAGATACATATCCCTCAGCGTTTGCCAGACCTGTTCAGTCGGATTGAGCTCTGGAGAAGCTGGCGGAAGCGATAGCAGTGTGAGATTTGTAAATTAGACATCTTGCGTAACCTAAACTTTTTAGTGTAAAATGGCGTTGTTGCATAAATCATCCGCAGGATGATTTATGCAACAACGCCATCCTCCATGCACAATCGATGGGGTTTACCACCTTTAGACATTCGTATCGCTTCTGCTTGTTTTAATATCACAACCATTTCCAAAAACGTCTCTGGTTTAACTCCAGTTAATCTTCTAAATTCTTCTGATTCTAACTTTTTGATTTTTTTGTATTTCTTCATCACCGACCTCTTTCAGAGATGACGATTTTACACGGCTTTGTTGCGCAATTCACTCCAAGCAGCATAGCTGCCTAGTCGCTGCCTGATTTAGGTGACCACCTTGTAGCTTTTCGGCATCCCCAGTTCTGTCATTCGATTCAGCACATCCAGTTTGATCGCCACTTCTGCAGCCTGAGTCCATTTTTTGCGAGCAGCAAGTCGGTCTCCCAATATCGTTTTATATCGAAACATGAATGTCTCAACCAGAGATCTACGATGATACCCAATCTCCTGTTTCCATAAAGACCTACCCTCATCGCCAAGCTCCTGTATCCTCCGAATTGCCTGATCCCTCTCGCGCAGTGCTGGAAACGGTTTTCCTTTCTGCAATTTGGCATTCTTATCTGGTGGGAAGATCGGCTTCCCACCTTGACTGTGTACAGCCTCTCGGCAATCTAGTGTATCATAGGCGCCATCGCCAAGAACGTCGCCGAGAGGAGTTCCCTCGAGCGCATCCATCATGTATACCATAGCCTCATCGTCGCTAACATTGTTTGAAGTCATAGCACTGACCACGACTTGCCCAGAGTCTACGCACATCCCAACGTGAATTTTACGCCATGTTCTGCGCTTGGAATAGCCGTGTTTTCTAACCTTCCACTCACCCTCGCCAAATACTTTAACTCCCGTCGAGTCAAAAACCACGTTCAACTTTTCACCAGGCTTGAGCAATTTTCTCAATGGAATGGGAAGATCCTTCGCCCGACGAGAGAACACTGAGTAATGAGGGCATACGAGGCCGAGCCCCAGGCTCTCGATGAGTGACCTGACAAACCCCTGCAAAGCGCGCAGCGCTGTGCGAAATACCGCTTTGATCATCAACCCGCATCGAATGGCGCTATCGGAATAAGTATCGGGCCGTCCTGGCTTGCCTGCTCGCTCGACAGAGTACCATTTTGCAATGACATCTTCACTGAACCAAAAAGTGATGCTTCCTCGATTTACCAACGATTGGTTATACTCCTTCCAGTTGCGGATGCGGTACTTATCTTTTTTCTTGGAGGGAGTTGTATCTTTTCTGGGAGCCATGTCGAACCTAAAGGTTTTGTCTAAGCAACAAGAAATTTATAGATTCACTGGACTGAAGGCAAGGAGAACCGTATCCGTAACTTTTTTCATAAATCATCCGCAGGATGATTTATGCAACAACGCCGTTAATCTTCTAAATTCTTCTGATTCTAACTTTTTGATTTTTTTGTATTTCTTCATCACCGACCTCTTTCAGAGATGACGATTTTACATTAAAAAGTTTAGGTTACGCAAGATGTCTAATAACGAATTGGACGCGACCTGGCGTTGTTAAGAAAATTATTTAATTTACAAGTGATCCTAAAAAAGCTATGTCTTAAAAAAAGGCATAGCTTTTTTATTTTGGGAAGTTTTTATCGATTAAAAAAAACTGACTAATTGAATGTTATATGCGCATAGAATACAATTATATTACGTTTTAATATTAACAATTATAATTCCAGGCGCATATAATAAATAATAAGTTAATGGTATCTATGAAAATTAGCTTTAATTTTTTTATTGAATCTGAAGGATTGCATGTTAAGTTGCAATCTATTAAAGGCCGCTTGAACACGATTCAGTCTACTCAGGAGGTCTCTAAACTGACCCGAGAACTGGAACAAACCTCCACGGCCTTAATAGGGATGAAAGATAAGGCGCGCAACGTCTTTGGACAATCTCAACAGGATTATCTTCTAGACCTAGAGGATCAAGTTGTCCAGTTGTTTGGATACCTCGAAAATGCCCGAATCTCGCGGAAAGTCTTTCAAATCCAGGGTGAAGCGGAATCTCTTAAGAACTCAATGGCTGGTGGAGGTCAAGTCAAAATTAAAGTTGTCAATAGCCTCAAGCGGCATATCTTTTGTTTCTTGAGAAATCACCGGCCAGGGATTGAAGACCGTCGTGTGATCAATGATGCGCGTCTAACGCTTAAAAGGGCTGAGTCAACTCTGAAGACTCCCTCCCCTGTTGATGAAAAACCCATCGTCCATTTTAAATGGCTTGCGCATAAACGCGATGTCCGCTTAATCGAAAATATCGAGCTCGAACCAGGTCAATACGAAGATTTGTTTGATGTTGCTTTAAGAATCTATAACGGCAAATTGCAAGAGGCTAAAGCGACGTACAATCAACTCCCCGAAAATTTGAAGAGGACCTTTCGTCAGCATATAGGGGAGTTGAAGGCCGTAGCTTTTGAAGATGAGACCGAAACGATCCAAGCTTTGCTTGCCACAGCTAATGAGCTTCTGAGCAACCAGGAACCTTACCCAACGCGAAGCCAGATCGATGAGATCTTCATGGAACTTCACAATGTCACTGCCGAAGAGGAGAAAAATCCTGTCAGGTTTTCTCTAAGGCTTCCTTCATAATATAAAAACTTCCGCACACGACGAGGAGCTCTCCTGCTTGCTTAGCAAGCAGGAGGGCCTCATCCATTGCTTCCGAGATCTTGGGATGACACGTGTATGCCATGCAGCCTTGCTGTTTTAGGCATTCTGCTAGCTCACCCAAAGATGCTGCGCGAGAAGAGGAGGCTTTGACTAAATGAAGATGAGCTGCAGTTGGAATTAGGTATTTGAGGCAAGAAGCTGCATCTTTGTCTTTGCAAAAGCCAACAAGGAACCGCCTATTTTTTTTAGGGAAAAATAGGTCGAGAGCCTGGAGCAGGCGAAAAAAGGCATCAGAATTATGGGCAACGTCAAAAATCACATTGCCTCTCTGTTCAAAACGGCAACGGGGCCGAACGGTCAGGCCAGCTTCAATACTTTCGTCGCTTAGCGGAAACCAATCTCGAAACTTCATTAAGGCGTTCCTAGCAATCGCAGAATTTTCATCGTCGAAATAGGAACTTGTGCATTCCGTTGCAATGAGAGGGGACCCTAGTTTTTCTGCACGGACCTTAATGGCTTGGTATCTTGCGTTAGGTCCTGTTACACAAGGAACATCTGGTTTTAATATCCCTGCTTTTTCAGTAGCAATCGCTTCGAGATCGTTACCTAGAAGGTGAGCATGCTCTAGGCTGATGGATGTGATCACACTTAGGATAGGATCGATAATATTAGTCGCATCAAGCCGTCCTCCCAATCCCGTTTCAATGATGGCAATATCAACTTTCTGTTGATGAAAATATTGAAACGCAAGGTGCGTTGCGAGCTCAAAAAAAGTAGCTTGCAGACTCAAACGTTCGTTGATTAAAAATAAGTCTTGTAATCCTTTGCGAAGGCTCTGGTCATCAATCGGCTCGGAGTTAACAAGAATCCTTTCATTAAAGTGGAACAGATGGGGCGATGTATAAAGTCCAACCTTGTATCCTTCTTTTTGAAGGCCTGCTGCAATTTTAAGACTAACCGATCCTTTCCCATTGCTCCCAGCAACATGGATGGATGGATAGGCACGGTGGGGAAAATGAAGCTCTTGAGCAAATGCATAAGAATTTTTTAAAACTATCGACTCGAAGGGTCCGGAACTTTGGGAAGCGGGCGCAGAAAAAAGCTGATCAAGAAAGGGGTTGTTTGTCACAGGCGTCGTTGAAATATCAGGTTGAATGTATCTTCGTCAACCCAAGAGCATCCTAATGGAATATAACTCTTTGCTATACCGTGAAAATCAGAGCCTCCGCTAATAAGCAATTGTTTGTCTTTAGCGATTTTGATCCACTGCTTCTCCTGATCAGGTAAAAATTTAGCATAATGGCATTCGATTCCATCAAAGGGAAGTTTGAGCAGCTCGCGGATCTTGTTCTGATGGCCCATGAAATGGGGATGGGCAAGGAAGGCTTTGCCCCCTGCCTGATGAATGTGATTTATTGTCTCTTCTGATGAAATACTTTCTCCGCGGACAAAGCATTGCGCACCGTCGCCAATATAGAGTTGGAAAGCCTGCTTGATAGTGGCTACATACTTTTTTTGGATCATAATCTGGGCAATATGGGGACGGCCTAGGTTTGTTCCTTGCTGAAAAAGCTCCTCTTCAGAAATCGGCATGCCACGTGCAGTCAGTTTTTCAAGGATAGCGCGGTTCCGATTGATGCGGCGAAACTTATGGCGTTCGCGCAAGGCAAGAAGAGAGGGATGATCCAGAATGACGTCGTAGCCGAGAATGTGGACGCTTATCTCTTTAAAAACCGAAGAAAACTCTACTCCTGCTACAAGAATAAGTCCTATCTCTTTGGCTTTAGGAATTGCTGTCGAATAAGCATCGACATTATCGTGGTCGGTGATGCAAAGGGCCGATAGGCCAACTTCTTGAGCGTGGACAACAAGCTCCTCCGGTGTGAAGCTTCCATCGCTACAGGTGGTATGCGCGTGCAAATCAGCTCGAAACATTGTTCCTATATTTGGTAAGGGATGCAACGAATCTCCATCTCGATGTCCTGTCCCGTTTTCTCTTTGACAGTTCTTTTCACATAATCCGACAGCTGCAGAACATCTTTAGCTTTGGCACTGCCTTTGTTAACGATGAAATTGGCGTGGATGGTTGAGACTTCGGCGCCGCCAATCCGCGTTCCTTTCAATCCTGCCTGCTGAATCAATGCCCCCGCTGAGAGGGAAGAGGGGTTGCGAAAAATGCAGCCTGCCGACTTCTGGCTATAAGGCTGAGTTCGGGTCCTGTGTTCGATGATCAAAAGTTGTTTTTTACGCGCTTCTTCGGAGGGACGGAGCAAAAATTTTGCAGAGACGATCGCCCCTTTTTGCTTATGAAAAGACGAAAAGCGATAAGAAAAGGCAATCTGACTTTTTAAAAAAACGTCCAAGCCGCCCTTTTCATTGACATAGCTTATTTCCACGAGTGCTTCCTGGGCTTCGGCTCCACTGGCACCAGCATTCATATAGATCGCTCCGCCAACAGATCCCGGAATCCCCGATGCAAATTCAAGCCCTGACCAGCCTTTGCGCGCTGTCTGTGCTCCGAGCAACGAAAAGCTATAGCCTGCCCCAACGGAAACGGTGGGCCATTCAAACTTGCAAAATGTGATCTTATTTAAAATCACAAGACCATTGACTCCCCGATCATCAAACAAGCAATTGGAACCTTTTCCAATGACGATGTAAGGAAGCTTCTGCTGATAACAGTAAGATAGAAGCTCTTGCATCTGATCGATCTTGACAACTTCGATGAAGAGCCGGGCAGGACCTCCAATGCCAAACGTAGAATACTGGTTTAAAGGTTTTTCAAGCTCGAAGCGGAATGGAGGAGACATGAGACCTGTTGTTGCTCTTGATAAAAGGAGTCAATAATGGCATTGATAAATGTGGCTGCTTCAGGAGTCGCGAATTTTCGACCGAGTCGAATGGCTTCAGCAATGGCAACTTTAGCTGGGATGTGATCAGAATGGACCAGTTCAAAAATCCCAAGCCGCAAGACATTGCGCTCGATCCGAGGGATCCTTTCAAAATCATAGGACTTTGAATACTGAGTGATGATCGCGTCTATCTCCCCTTTTTTGGCATGAACAGCATCTTTGGTTTTAATTGCTTGGCGCATCACTGTTTTAGATACACAGAACTCTTTCATTAATAGGGGAACCATCTCCTCATCCGTCGAACCGCCGAAATCGCTGCTATAGATGAGCAAAAAAACAATCTCTCGAAGCTTTTGCGGGGAAATTGTCATAGTCTTTACCTAAGGAGCTCGTTGCGAAGCCCAGGAGGATAACAAATATCTTTGTTTCCCTCTACTTCAAAACACACACAGATTAAAAATTAAATTTCACATTTGAGATCGGAGCATCCAGATAAACTTTTCATGAGCCCCCAGACGTCTTCCGATCATATCAACCGTTGCAAAATCCTTTTCATTATCTGCAAATTCTGCAACTTTTCTGGCATGGCAGATCAAGGCTTCATGGGCTTTTACCAAACCTAAAAGCATTTCTTTAATGCTTAATACCCCCTCCTCTTCCTTAACCCCCGTTATTTTCTTTAAAGCCCCAAAGGAGGCCTCGACAAAATGCCCAAGGGCTCGGATCCTTTCAGCTATCTCATCGATTGCTTCAGCCATATCCTCATATTGTTTTTCAAACAGCAGGTGCAAAGAATAAAACTCGGGACCTGTCAGGTTCCAGTGGAAATTTTGCGTTTTTAAATACACTGCGTAGGTATCTGCATGCATCCGTGCGAGCCCTAAGCTGATCTCTTGGCGATTTTTTTCCGATATGCCGATATGCAAGTCCATTGTTTTCTCCTATGTTAAATACACGCCCCTGCTTTAAAAGCCGGCCTTAAACTGACCAACATCTTTCTTTTGATATCAACATTTATAAAATTTTTTAGAAAAAAGCGAGGTTTTTTCTAAATTTTAAATTTTTGCAAAAGTCTGAAAACTGGAGTTTGAACTGATTTCGCGCCATTTCGGCGCAAAACCAGTTTAAGTACGTACTTGAACGAACCTACAGAAGAGTTTTGCGCCGGATGCTTAAAGACTGCTTGCGGCTTGCCCACGGGAAGAAATTTCGCAAAGCCAAGAAGATGCTCACCAAGTTTAATTGATAGCGAAAAGCTGCAATCGTTTGTTCGGGAACATCCAGATGCCTATCTTCGAGAAATAACAGAAGCGTTTGGAACCAAGATGAAATTTTCGCCCTACTCCCTCCCACCCCCTGTGAACGTGTACAAATTTTTTGGCCTGGTTCAAAGCTGGGTAACAAATCTGCGACGAAGTGTCGCCTAAAA
>CAZOKX010000023.1:0-28945 GCA_964580785.1 uncultured bacterium | reverse complement strand
ATTTTACTTTATCATGCTCAACCTCAATCCACTAAACCCATTATTGAGGTTATCAAAGACCTTGAATATTAAGTCGATTATCGATAAAAATCCCCCCTTTTGATTGAATCAATTCAAGGATAGATATGCCTCAAATAAGTACTGGAGACGTCAGAAGCGGATACAAAGTCGAAGTCGAAGGAGACCCCTACAATGTAGTTAGCAACGAGTTTGTCAAGCCCGGTAAAGGCCAGCCGTTCAATCGTATTAAACTAAAACATCTTAAGACTGGCCGCGTCGTTGAAAAAACGTTTAAGTCGGGCGAAAAACTTGAAACTGCAGACGTCGAAGAGAGCAAAATGCGTATGCTGTATAAAGAATCGGACGGCGTCGTCTTCATGGACGACAATAGTTTTGAACAGATCGCCATCCCCCTCTCCCTAATCGGAGACAAAGAGCAGTGGCTGATCGAAGAAGTTCTCTATGATGTCGTTTTCTATAAAGGCCAACCCATCGACATCAACCCGCCAACCTTCATGGAAATGAAAATTGCAGAAACAGCTCCTGGAGTCCGAGGTGACACCTCCTCTGGGCGAGTCCTCAAACCTGCTGTGACAGAAAGCGGAGCGAAAGTGCAAGTCCCTATTTTCATTGAAGAAGGAGAAAAAATAAAAATTGACACGCGTACCGGTGAATACGTCTCGCGAATCTAAGATCTCCATTCTGAAAGACCGGGCAGCTCTCTTAGGAAAGGCCCGCGCGTTTTTTGCCGAACGCGGCGTCATTGAAGTCGACTGCCCCGCTCTTTCCCACGCCTCGCCAATCGACCTGCATATCGATGTAATGGCTGTTGCTGTTAACAAAACTGAGATCGGCTATCTGCACACTTCCCCCGAATATGGGATGAAGAGACTGCTCTCGTTGGGGTTGGGCGATATGTATCAGATTAGCCATGTCTTCCGAGCAGAAGAATTCGGCCCTTTGCACAATCCCGAATTCACCATGGCGGAATGGTACCGGTTAGGAATTCCCTTGACTCAGCTCATTGAGGAAACGCTTGAATTTATCCGCCTCTTTCTAGGGGCTCTGCCAGCAAACTATCTCCGCTATCGAGATGCCCTATTCCACTACGCCGGGATCGATTATGTCGATGCTCCGTGCAGCCAGCTTTTAGAATGCGCTAAAAAGCATGAAATCAGCCTGCCTCAAGATGCAGGAACATGGGATAAAGACACCCTCCTCCAACTCCTCGTCACCTTCTTGGTCGAGCCTCATTTAGGAAAAGAACGACTTGATATTCTCTACGATTTTCCATCAACACAGGCCGCCCTTTCACAAATAAAAGAACTCGATGATGAACGTGTCGCGATGCGGTTCGAAGTCTATTGCAAAGGGATTGAGCTTGCCAATGGCTACCACGAACTGACCGATCCATTAGAACAGAGAACACGCCTCGATCAGGCGATCCAAGCACGGATTACTGCGGGAAAAGATCCGTTGAAAATCGATGAACACTTCCTCGAAGCGTTAGAGATAGGAATACCCGACTGCTGCGGGGTCGCCGTTGGCTTCGACCGGCTCATCCTTTTACGCCACAACAAAGACACGTTACGCGACGTCCTCCCCTTCGACTGGGAAAATGCTTGATTAGATCCACCTCTGTACGATTGGGTAACGCCTACCTAAACCGAAAGCCTTCTTGCTCACTCTAATACCAGGAGGAGCCTGCCGCCGCTTGTATTCCGCTTGATGGATCTTGCGGACTAAGTCGATTACAAGCACCAAAGGCAGACCGTGCTTCGCAGCGATCTCTTCGGGAGTTAAACAATCTTCCACATACGATTGGAGGATTTTGTCGATAACTACATATTCAGGTAGAGAATCGGTGTCTTTTTGGTTAGGTCTCAGTTCAGCCGATGGGGGTTTGTCGATGATAGCCTGAGGGATAACCTCTTTATCGCGGTTGAGCCACCGGGATAACATATAAACCTGCTGCTTGGTCACGTCTGAGATCACTGAAAGGCCGCCGCACATGTCGCCATACAAGGTACAATAGCCCATCCCGATCTCGCTTTTGTTACCTGTGTTCATTACAATATTCCCAAACTTGTTTGAGATCGCCATAACGATCAAGCCACGAATGCGCGCTTGGATGTTCTCCTCTGTTATACCGAAACATTTACCTTGAAAATGAGGCTCGAGCAGATCAAGGAAAGATTTAAAAGGAGATTCGATGGGGATCTTCACCATTTCGATACCTAAATTCAGGGCAAGCTCCTGAGCATCTGAAATGCTTTCCTTAGAGCTATAGCGAGATGGCATGCTGACCGCTAACACATTTTCTTTGCCTAATGCATCGGCTGCGATGCAGGCTACTAAAGCGGAATCGATCCCTCCGGATAGGCCAAAACACCCCTTTTGAAAACCCGATTTATGAAAATAATCGCGAACTCCCAAGACTAGCGCACTATAAAGGTCTTTGATTGGATCATAAGTAAAAGGGGCTGGGCATGCCTTAGCCTCTAAATCAACGATCATCTCATCTTCTTCAAACCCTTTGGCAACCTGTAGCAAATTTCCTTCGGCATCGGCATAAACACTATAACCATCGAACACCAGTTGATCATTCCCCCCTACTTGGGCGCACAAAACGACAGGAGAATGCAAGGTCTTTGCACATTTGGTGCAGGCCTTGATCCGCATATCAAGCGCCTGAAATTGATAGGACGATGCCGATAAGTTTAAAACCAAATCTGGCTTAAGAGAAGCTAAGTTTACCACCGGATCTCGCCCATAATTTGTGTAACTGACATATCCGGCGTGCTGCCAAATATCTTCGCAGATCAGGACCCCAATTTTTTTCCCCCTCCACTCAAAAAGACGGGTCTGTGTTCCCGATTCAAAATAGAGCCTTTCGTCAAACACATCACAAGTCGATAACAGCTGCTTATCCTGATAACCAATCAGAACGCCGTCTTGGATGATCGCCGCGCTGTCAAAGATCGGCTTTTCTCCTTGAGCAGTATTCCTGCGAACCAAGCCCACAACGACCATGACACGCAAAGAAGCTCGGATGATCTTTTCCAAATACTTTTCCTGAACATCAATAAAAGAAGGATGGATAAGGAGATCTTCAGGAGGATAACCACAGAGTGTCAGCTCTGGGAAAAGAACGATATTGGCTTCCCGCTCCCGAGCCCGCTCGATCCCACGGATAATTTTCAGAGTATTTCCTTCTAGGTCTCCGACAATTGGATTGAGCTGAGCCACGATAATGCGCACATTAACCCCCCTCATTTATCTCCAGGCTATAACAAAATTAAAAAATTAGTTAAAAACAAACAATTCAAACGCGAAGTAGAAAACTTCTATCTTGAACTTTTTGCTCCCACCAAGTAGAGTCTTTTTCATCCATTTTATGGAGAAAAACACCATGACACTCATCATCAGCTGCGTTTCCATTCTCATTGCTTTGGCATCTGCTTATAAATCGTTTTTTGTTCCAACCCCTCCCATTTCCCAAGAAGAAAGGCAGCCTTTTGAAAAAAAGCTGCTGGCCCACGTCAGGGCGTGCATCGAGCACAACCATGAGCTCAGTAATAAAGAGGACATTCTGGCCCTGATCAATACGATCGAAGAAAACCATTTTAATCTGGAAACGGGCGACGACAATCTGCGCCTTAAATATGTCAACTCCCAGGGCTGCATCGAGCATGTTCTGGCCTGCGCCCAGGCAATTGGCGACCTCGACCAGCTAATCGGGATTATCCACACACCCACTGTCGCAACCCCCCTCTGCGTCCATCCTGAAGCAGTAGAAGGAGCCCTCGACGAAACAATCCGCTTTGATTTAAATAAGTTGCTTACCGTCCGCTCTCGCGCGCAAATCGTCCGGGAATACCTAACCAAAGGAGGCAAGCTCTACGTCGTCTATCCTCAAGGGGGATTAGAAAAACGGAACGCAGAGCAACAGCAGATCTACAAGGAGGAACTCGAGCGTTTTTCTGGAAAGCTCGTTGATTGGGTCCTCTCCTCGAAAGAGATCGACCCTGATATGATCGGCGCAACCTACCTTTTCCGCAACCAGCAGCGCCAGGTCTTTGCTTTTTCTATCAAGTCACGCCAAGCGATTGACATCCAAGGTCAAGCCGAGTGGGGAATCTGGTTTGGAGCCCTCACGGACACAAACATTGCTGACCGTGTCAATACGGTAATTGACTATCTGGTTGACAACAACGGCCCTGACCCGCGCAAAGAGGTAATTTAAGTGTCACAGGCTCGAGAACACTGGGGATCCCGAATCGGCTTCATCATGGCAGCCGCAGGTTCCGCGATCGGCCTTGGCAGCTTATGGCGCTTTCCTTATATCACCGGAAAAAATGGAGGGGGAATTTTCGTCCTTCTCTATGTCGGTTTTACCTTTTTGATTGCCCTTCCCGTCTTCATCGGAGAACTTGTAATCGGCCGCCGCACCCAGAAAAGCGCCGTTCAGGCGTTCCCTGATCTCTGCCCGGAATCCCCTCACTGGACCCTTGTAGGCTGGCTCAACGTACTCACCAGTTTTTTGATTCTGTCCTACTACTGCGTTGTCTCCGGATGGTGCGTCAATTACATCTTCCTCTCGCTCAACCAGTTTTCCGCTGGCAGGACACCCGAAGAGATCGGCAAAGTCTTCGACATCCTCTACGTCTCTGCCGATATCAACATTTTTTGGACCCTCATCTTCATCTTGATTAACGTCGCCGTCGTCTACGCCGGCATCCGCAAGGGAATCGAGTACTGGAGCCGGATATTGACTCCAGCCCTGCTCATCATCTTGGTCGCCCTCTTCTGCTTTAGCGTAACATTGGATGGATTTGGCGAGGCATTCCGCTTTGTCTTCTACCCCGACTTTTCCAAGCTCACTCCCTCGAGCGTTCTCAACGCCCTTGGGATGGCCTTCTTTACCTTAAGCGTCGGCCTTGGGATCATCGTGACCTACGGAAGCTATATGAAGCAGTCCGAAGACATCTCTAAAACAGGCCTCATCGTTAGCAGCATGACGGTCATAGTCTCTCTGATATGCGCTCTCATGATTTTTCCGATCATCTTTACCTTTGGAATCGAACCTCAATCAGGAGCAGGCCTCGTATTCAAAACACTACCTGTCCTCTTTGCAAAGTTCCCTGGAACATTAGTGCTTTCGACCGTATTCTTCGTCCTCCTGGTGTTCACAGCGCTCACCTCATCGATCTCCCTCTTTGAAGTCCTCGTATCTAACCTCATGGAGATTTGGAATTGGGCCAGGGCCAAGGCTGTCCTTATCGCCTGCTCGGCAGTCTTCATCGTTGGGATCCCCGCAACGCTTTCAGGCTCGGGGGCTCTGTTTGCCAACTGGAAAGCAATGTATGGAAAAGACTACTTCGATACGCTAGACTACATCACCGGAAGCTGGATGCTCCCTATGGCAGCGCTCTTCACTACCCTCTTCCTCGGATGGTTTGTCCAAAGACAGGCGATTTATGATGAGTTTTTGAAAGGAACGGCGCTTGGCAAACTGATGCGCCCATGGTTTTTTGCAATTCGCTGGATCGCTCCTCTTTCGATCTTCTTGATCATATTGCAAGAAAGTGGAATTATTGATATCAATACAATCGTCAATTATTGCCGTTTTAGTTCTAAATCTTAAAAGCATGGAGAGTCTTTCATGGCACAAGGCACACTGAAGATCCACACAGAAAATATCCTTCCGATTATCAAAAAATGGCTCTATTCCGATAAAGACATCTTTGTCCGCGAACTTGTATCCAACGCCTGCGATGCAATCCAAAAGTGCAAAGTTCTCCGCGAACACAACCAAGTTGACGCCCTTGACGAGGAGTTCCGGATCGATATTATCCTCGATAAAGAAAACCGAACCTTTGCCATCAGCGACACCGGTATCGGTATGACCGCTGAAGAAGTCGAAAAGTATATTGCGCAGATTGCCTTTTCCGGAGCAGAAGAGTTTTTGGGCAAATACAAGACTGAAAACGAAAAAGACCAGATCATTGGCCATTTTGGCCTTGGGTTCTATTCTGCTTACATGGTCGCTGCAAAAGTCACTATCGACACCCTCTCTTACCAAGCCAATGCGGAACCTGTGCTCTGGTCTTGCGATGGTTCCGCTGAATACCAGCTCAATGCCGGCGTCCGCTCCAAACGCGGAACCGATATCACGCTTCACATTGATAAAGAAAATGAAGAGTTTTTGGAAGAGAGCAGAGTCCGCTCAATCCTCCAGCAATACTGCGCATTCCTTCCATTTCCGATCCACCTCAATGGGACCCATCTCAACTCCAAACAGCCCCTTTGGATTAAACCCCCTAACGAATGCGCCGAGCAGGAATACCTGGAATTCTACCGCGCCCTTTACCCGATGGACTCCGATCCAATTTTCTGGATCCATCTGAACGTCGATTATCCGTTCCACCTCAAAGGGATCCTCTATTTTCCTAAGATCACCCGCCGTTTTGATTGGAACCACAGCCTGATTAAGCTTTTCTGCAACCGAGTCTTCGTTTCAGACAACTGCAAGGATCTGATCCCCGATTATCTGATGGTCCTCCGCGGCGCAATCGACAGCCCAGATATTCCGCTAAACGTCTCTCGGAGCTACCTGCAAATGGACAGAACGGTCCGCCAGCTCTCAAGCCACATCGCAAAAAAAGTCACCGACCGCCTCTCCTCCCTCTATACAAGCGACCAAGCAAAATTCATCGAGGCATGGCCTGATATCGAAATGATCATCAAGCTCGGCATCCTCCAAGATGAAAAGTTCTACGATCGTTCGAAAGATTTCCTCGTCTGGAAAAATTTAAGCAATCAATGGACAACCGTCGAGCAATACCTCGAAAGAAATAAAGAGACTTACAAGGGCAAAATCTTCTACGCAGCTGATGACAAGAACCAAAGCCAATTCCTGGACCTCTACAAAAGCAAAGGGATTGAAGTCCTTCAAGCAACAACAATGATCGATACTCCTCTGATCAACTTTCTTGAAAGCAAACTTAAAGACGTCCAGTTCCAGCGGATCGATGGCTCCATCGATGAATCGATCCTCGATCCCTCCCGTGAAAAGACCCTCCTCGATGCAGAAGGAAAAACGGAAGCATCGCAGATTGCCGACTTCATCCGCTCTAAATTGGACACCGAGCATTTGAACGTTGAGGCAAAAAGCCTCTCTTCTGACAATGTACCAGCTTTTATTGTCCTCGATGAGGAAATGCGTCGGATGAGGGAAACGCTCGCCCTTTCCCAACAGTCGCTTCCCCCATCGCTCGCTTCAAAACGAACTTTCGTGGTGAATACCAATAACAAACTAGTCCAGTCGATCTTTGCAATGAAAGAGCAGAACCCCGAGCTTGCCAATGAGATGGTTCATCACCTCTACGAGCTTTCCCTCCTTTCCCAAAAAGAACTGGACCCAAGCGCCATCTCCGAATTCGTTTCCCGCTCAAACCGGGTCCTTGAACGCCTAATGCGTTAATGATCGTAGGACTAGAGATCCTTGTCCGATTTTCTGGCCGACTTGCTATCGCTTGTCGGTCAAAAAATTGGAGAAAGTCAAGAAAAATAGCAAATGGTGTAGGTTCAAGTAAACTCAAAATCATCAATCTGATAGAGTGTGCAATTTTATAAAAATTGCTTTAGGCCTCCATGATTCGCATCGCTCTATTTTTCTTTTTTTTCATGTTCTCATGGAAAACGCATGCTTCTTCTCCATCGATTTTGTATTTGACATGGACGCATGATCCTGCAACGACGATGACGATCCAGTGGCACTCAGATAAAGAAGAGCCTCAAACTCTCGTGCTCTTTCGTCGCTTAGACGAAAAGCAATGGCAGAGCAAAGAGGGGGAGGGTAACCCCCTCCATTCGACAGACTTCATTGTTCATACGGTTGAGCTCGATCAACTGAAGCCGGGCACAGATTATGAATTCAAGTTTCCGAACAAAAGAGGATCGTACAAGTTTCGTACCATGCCTGAAAAGTTGGACCGTCCTATCCGCTTTGTCATCGGCGGCGATGCCTATTTTCATCTGAATTTATTCCGAAAGATGTGCGCACAAATAGCCGCCCAAGATCCCGATTTTGTCGTTGTTGGGGGGGATATTGCTTATACGAATGGACGTCGTTCCATATTCCAAACAAAGAATTGGGAGATTAATCGGTGGAGAAAATTTCTTAGGGAATGGAAGCTTCAAATGGCCTCAAAGGATGGGCGACTGATTCCTCTTCTGCCGGTTATTGGAAATCACGACGTCAGAGGCTCGCAGCAAGATCCTTTTTACAATGAGATCTACTTCTATGAAATCTTTACTTTTCCCAATAAAGACGTCTCCTATAGAAGCATCAATTTTGGCTCTTATTTAAGCCTGATGCTGTTAGATTCTGGTCATACTTATCCCATCGATGGTAAGCAGACGCAATGGCTCGCAGATGCTCTTGCAGAAAAGGAGAACTTCTCCTACAAGTTCGCCGCCTATCATGTCGGAGCTTATCCTTCAGTCTATCCTTACACAGGATTTATCCCTCGTCAAATACGAGAGAACTGGTGCCCGAATTTTGAGCAGTACCATCTGAATGGAGCCTTTGAGCACCATAGCCATGCGTTTAAAAGGACCTATCCGATCAAACAGGAAAAGATCGATCCGAACGGGGTCGTTTACTTTGGAGATGGTTCTTGGGGGGTCTCGCCTAGAAAGGCGAAGAACGCCAAAGAGTGGTACATGCTCAAAGGGGATCAAGAGAATGCCGTTTTCTTGGTTACTCTTGATCAACATGTAGGTGCTATAGAAGCTCTTTCCATTGAGGGAAGAGTGATCGATACCGCATTGACCTACCCTTCGCCTAACTTCGTCTCTTTCGACGAAAGCCGTCTATTGAAATAAAGTAAAAAAATTTTACTCCCCTAATAACACAACTTGCCCCCTAACCCTGCCTAAGGGTCTGAGCAAGAAACTCGTAGCTGCTCACCCCCAGCGATTTGGATTCAGCTATGGTTGTTGTTTTTAGAGCTGCATTTGGAGAAGTTGTAATACCATTTATCAAAAATAAATTTTATCGCACAACCCTCTGATTTTTCGATACAATCGGAACATTATGCGCTAAAAGTTATTTATGCGTTTAAAGTCACGCTAAAAATAAACTATTCTCGCAAAAATAAAGACATTTTTTATTAATCAATTAAAAACAAATAACTAGCGTTACAAAAACAATGATTTTAAAAAATTAGATTGTCAATAAAATCGCAATAAAAAACGATAATTTAATTAAAATACAAAACCTGATACAATCAAATTAGGCTCTATTATTTTTGGAGATAAAAATGTCTTTAGAATTAATTTTAGACCCTCATGATTACCAGATTGCACAAGCGCAGCTAAGAGACAAGCCGAGCCTTAACGCCCCGTTAAGCGCAACGTGCACGGACGTATTTCTAGACGTCCTTCGAAGAAATGACCCGTCCATAGCCCATCTTCGAACAGAGTATTATGCTCCTTCAGCAGATATCGACCCCTATCAAATAACAATCTCTGCTTTTAAGAGCGCCCCAACAAAAACCAAGCTTTTCATCCCCCTTGTTATACAAGGCTATAAATCTTTAAACAAAGACAGCAACCCAACCAGTTTTATCCAGAACGTTATTTACTATGTGAAAATGCTCGCACACTTCTTGCGCGGAGGCTGTGTTGAAGACCATATCGTCATGATCAGTGTCATCAAGAATAATAATGCTTCTTATCAACTCGAGTACTACGACCCCAAAGGAAGAGATTCCAGCAACTCGCAAATCATCCGGTACTCTCAAAATACTCAAAATACTAAAAAAGTGATTAATACTGTGCAAACAGCCCTTGGCGCAGGCAATGTTGAGCTCGTTTATCACAATCAAGGGAGATTTTCTGCAAATCAATCAATCTTCAATGGGGTTGACTGTGGATATCTCGTCATCCGCCGATGGGCCCAAATTGCGGGACTAAAAAATTTTGACAAAACAACTATTATAACAATCGCTTCCAGGGCACTAACATTAATTCAAGATACTCCACCTTCTTGAAGCCCTAGAACAGCCTATGCCATTTATCAAAAATAAGATTTAGAACGCATCTCTCCTAATTTTAATCCAGCTTACCTTTCTCCTCCCCCCTTAAAGGCACAATCTAAAATTGGCCTCTAAAAAGTCCGATCTAGCGCAGAGTTTGGTCAAAAGCACGGAGCGAAGGGCTTTGTTTAATTTTTACCTAAAATAATTTGTCTTATTAAATTTTTAATTATTTTTCAACTAAAATTAAAAATACAACTAACTGGAAAACAAAATATTAAGATTGATTTATTGATCAACTTAAAATACAATAAAGACAACGAAACAATCAATAACACTCATGATTAAGAAATGAAATAATAACAATAAAAAATCATGTCTGGGACAATTCATTCTGATCAACTCAAAGACCTCAAAATCTTTGATTTAGCAAAACTGCCTTTGCAACTCTGTCGCCCTCATCAAGAGCTGCTTAGAGATGCTATTGCAACGGATATTCACAACCTGGTCCAGTCACGCTTTTTTCAAAATAAGTTCAGCTCCTTATTTCCTTCTGACCGCACTGGAGCCCATTTTAACATCCGCCTCACAGACCACTCTATTGTTGTTCAGCTCTTGCGGGAGGATGAGTCGAGCCGCCGCCTCAAGCCAGAAGGGCAAGCCCTAGCTATTGACTTCAATCCAACTGATGACAGGTCTATCGCGAAGATCAATAAAAAGGTCCTCGACAGAGCCGATACCATTTACCAAGAATGCCAAAAAGACCACTTCTGTTCCCATCGCACCGCTTCCGGTTCTCTTCGCGATCGAGCAAGTAACTTAACACTCTTATCTGATGATGAACTCCTCGATGATTTCGGGGCCCGGCACGAACCTGGAAGCTATGAACCAATCGACAATTTAGCTACAACTCTTCACAGCTCCTTAGAGCCCTGCAAAAAGGCTCCTGTCGGAGATTCTGCAGATCCTCTACGCAGTGGCCAACAAACCCAGCTCGATCTGGAGCCCCATTCTCAACCCTCCTCACGACCAGCCCCTTCCCCAAACCTACCCCACTTAAACAACGAGCAATTTGAAATTCTGACATTTCTAGCGCAACAACTTGCCCACCCGTCTGTTCGAGATAATGAGAACCTTCCCTCTTCAACAAACACCCAGTTACTTGATTTCCCGGAAGAAATCCGCGATTCAATCTACTTCCAGATGTACAGTATCTGCAATCCTAGCCAAGTTCCCGACACGTGGAAATGCGGAGAAAAATTTTTCCAAAACCAAGAAAATTTGCACGTGACCAATAGCCTCCGAGCCCTTGCAATCACCCGCTGCCAACTCCAGTTGCTTGCCAATGAATTTGCAGAACTTGACAATGAACAAACCCCTTCTTCCGAACTGATCGCTCGGTTCAGTCAGCTCTCAGAAGAGAACCAGACCGAAGTATTTCGGCAGTACCAGTTCCTCCACCGACAAAGCAATGAACCAATTGATATTACGCGGGGCTTATTCCTTGGCCTCAATGGCAGCATTGCTACCAATAAAGAACGCACCGAAGCGATCTCCCGCTGCCTCCAAGCTCAGATCAGTGAACACTACGGAAAAATGATCTCTAAATTAACTAATGAGCTCAACATCTTGTCAGAACAGCTCGATGCAACTCAAGTTAGTTATCGGGAAGACTTGGGCCAGTTCCAAAGGGAAATGATAAGTCTACGCGCTCAAAGTCGGCTCGATTTAACAAACGCTCTGCTCCAGGCTTCCCGCACCCAAACTGATCTCGATATACTAAAAGACGAAGTCAATGCAAAAGATTCCCTTATTACAGAGTTACAACGAGAACTGCAATCTAAGAAACAAGAACTTCGAGAACAATTTGAAACACTAATCGATACATCAGATCGTAGTGCTCAAGCGTTGAAAGCCGACATTGCTGAACTTAAAAATTTGAAAGAGGAATCTATTCAGCATAGCCAAGCAGAACAAAGATGGGAGAAAGAACGTCTTCGATTAGAGAACGCGATCGAGGCGGTTCGAGAAGAGCGCAGGCTCGATTTAGCAAATGCCCTGCTCCAAGCTTCCCGCATCCAAACCGATCTCGATATACTAAAAGACGAAGTCAATGCAAAAGATTCCCTTATTACAGAGTTACAACGAGAACTGCAATCTAAGAAACAAGAACTTCGAGAACAATTTGAAACACTAATCGATACATCAGATCGTAGTGCTCAAGCGTTGAAAGCCCACATTGCTGAACTTAAAAATTTGAAAGAGGAGGAATCTATTCAGCATAGCCAGGCAGAACAAAGATGGGAAAAAGAACACCTTCGATTAGAGAACGCAATCGAGGCGGTTCGAGAAGAGCGCAGGCTCGCTGATATTGAGAACACGGGCTTGCGCCAGGATCTTGAAAACGCTCTTGGAAAACTCGATGCGCAAGTCGAAGAAAATCAAAAACTATCCCTGGATTTTAAGAAACAAGTAAAAATTTTCGAATCAAAAATAGAAGGCCTGGCAGAAGATTTACATCATATCGGAGAGCAAGAAGGGTTAAACCAGCATGCAAAAAACTTCGAAGAACCGCTTTCGCTCCTTTGCGCAAACCATTTAGCAGCCTCTTCGCATACAGCAACCGATCTTTCCAATCCAATTACTGCTACTATTGATGAAGGCAGGGAAGTTGCTCGACAACTAGAAGAAATTGTCAGAGCGATCAACGCCGAACCGATCATTTTTTGCCGTTTGGAACAATCCCTTGTCGATGGGTACACTCTGAACCGTCAGCTGAGTCAAGTTGAAGAAATGAGCTTTGATAAATCAAGCAACGTGTTAAAAATAGATATTACCGAAGCCCTCTCAAAAGAATTGAAACTTCCTAGAGTCTTTACACTTAATCCTGTAGCAAATGAGCTTTCTTTAGGCAAAGAATTTATTTTACCTAAAAAACCAGCTGAGCGCCAAGCTGAATATCATCGAATCTGCCGATTAATGTTGATTAAAAGGCTGCAAATGATCCAAAGGGAGCTAATTACTTCTGTGAAGAGAGCTAATGAAAGCAGAACAACTCCTTGGAGGACATGGGGAGAGGTATTTGGGAACTTCACAACCTTCTCTAAGGACTTGAATCTCAAATTGCCAACGCTAAGGCAAGACATTGCCAATTACAAGGAAGGGCTTGGGCAATTGCTCGTTCAAGGAATCGATGAAGCGGTGTTGAAACAATGCATTGCAGCTAGAAAGATCCCTGCAGAAATCCCAAAGTCTCAATCTAAGGAAATTGGAGGACTGATCAGGTTGTACCAGACCATGGCTAAAAGCTGTGAAGAGATCTTCTTACACTCCTTACCACGAAAAATTCCAATGCATCACGCCTGGAAAATCCTGATGCTAACCCGTTACGGGCTGCCTGACCGCGCTTATCAGGGGGGGCATCTCAAGGCAGCAGAAGCTCAGGTTGTAGAACCTTTGCAAAAACTGATTCCCGAATTTTACCGCAGCTTTTCGAGTATGCTGCAAAGCATTCAGATCAGCAACAGCCAAACTTTGTCCAAACTTTGAATTAAAAAAACCCCTCAGATCCTGAGAGGTTTTTCCCTTAGTCTTTACTAAAGACTGAAACTGCGCGCTTAGCGAGTCTCTCCGGCTTCAATCGTCACTTTATCAGACCGGTCTTCAGGTGTTCCAGCCTGGACATCGGTGATTGCTGCTTTAAGCACCTCAATCTTAGCCCCGTCGTACATCGCCAAGATCACTGTGTTGTCTTGAACTTTCACAACAGTTCCAATGATGCCCATTGCAGTGATCCGATCCCCTTTTTTTAAAGAAGTGCGGAGGTTCTCCATCTGCTTGCGCCGTTTTTGTTCTGGACGCCAGAGAATGAAGTAGAAAAATACGAGAGCAACCGCAATCATGATCACTGTTTGCATCAGGTTATTTTCTTTTCCTGCAGGGGCAGCTTCCCCATCAGCGAATACAGGCAGCGAACTCAGCAGCGCTGCTGCGCCAAACAAAAATCCATAAACCTTTTTCATGGTTTCCATCCTCAATTAAAAAAATATCTAAACTTTAGGTGGAATCCAGCTTGCCTCAAACACTCATGGAATGCAAGCAAAAAAGGGGTTTCACCGTCGATTTAGTAAAACAATATTTTCAATATGCGGCGTGTGCGGAAACTGGTCAACAGGCTGAATCACATCAAGCGTGTAGCCAGCATTTACAATTTCTTGGACATTAGCGACTTGGGAGACAGGATTGCAGGAGATATATAGGATCTCCTCCGGCTTTAGACTCAAGATGTGACGAATTGCTGCAGAATCGAGCCCTGCCCGAGGAGGATCGACGATGACAAGATCGGGAGGGATGAAATCGGGCAAGACCATTTGCTCTGCAAGAACTTTACCGACATCGCCGCAGATAAGCCGGATGTTTGCAATCCTATTAACCTCTTGATTGCTCTGAGCATCGAAAAGTGCGTGAGGATTAAGTTCAATGGATGTGACGGCATCAGATTCCAATGCCATGACAAGCCCAAGCGTTGCTGTTCCTGCATACAGATCAAGGACGTGCCGTTTTTTCATTGAAACAAGCTGTAATGCCGTCGAATAGAGCCTTTCTGCTTGGAATGTGTTAGGTTGAAAAAAAGAGGTTGGGCTAATCTTGAATTGGAGCTCAGCAGGGCGACCGCCTGTATCAATGTTTAGTTTTTCTGTAATGTGATCCGGTCCATGGAGGTGCATTTCAAAAAACTGGGTCGGCGATCCTTTCTTGATCTGCTGGATCCGCAAAAAAATGCTCAACCTCTCGTGTTGCTCGAAAGGAATCGCTTGCTTAACAGCCCTAATAAACCCCTGGAGCTGGGGTTGCTTTAAGGCATAATCTGGATTACCCGAAACGGTAAGCATCACCATCTTATCACCCGTCCTAGTCCCCTCGCGCACAATCATTGTCCGCAAAGACCCAGTGTCATTCATCCGATAAGCCTCAACCCCGGCCTGTTCCCACCATGCACGGACGCGCTTAAGCACATCAATAAACCAAGGATTGACCAAGTGGCATTCAGAGAGATTAAAGACCTTCCCTTTAGACCCTGCGATCATGAGGCCTAAAAAACGCTCCCCTGCGCGGTTCTGTGAGAAAGAGAACTCCATTTTGTTGCGATAGCGCCACAAGTTATCGGAGGCAATGATAGACCGGGCATCAGTATGAGCTACGATAAAGGGAACAAAGAGCTTTTCGACAAAGGCCTGTTTTTCCTTGAGCTGAGCAGGATAGCCCATGGCCTGAAAGGCACACCCTCCGCATTCGGGAGCATGGAAGCATCGAGGCTCCACTCGCGATAAAGAGGGAACGATCACCTCTCGAATTATCCCTATGGCCTTGCCTTTCCTCTTGGAACCTAACTGAACGCGGAGGGTATCGCCTGGGACCCCTCCAATGACGTCGACTTGGACGTCTGAAAAGAGAGTTGCTTTGCGATAGACCCCAATGCCACGGCCTTTACGGCTCAGACGCTCGATCTGAAGTTCTATTTCTGGAAAAGGAAACAAAGTCGCGTCTGCTAGTTAATTTTTCCAGACAGGATAGCTTAGCTAAAACTCAATTGCAAACATTTTTCTTCGTGAAACTGCTGCAAGAAAAAACCTTTGTCGCTCATAAAGCAAACAAGTTGTACAGCGGCCCGGATTATTTCCTTTTTTTGACGTTTTTTGCAGGAGCTCTTTTAGCCTTCTTGGTTTCCTTAACCTCTTTTTTCTCCACAGCAATCGATTCCTTCCTGTAGACTTTGGCGATTTTAGCGAGTTTAATCGTGCATGTGCGGACCCGCTGCGCTGCAGCTTTATTACCCTTTAATGACTTGTCGAGATCTCTGCAGATTTCATCCAGTTGCATTTTCATTGTTTGAATGGTCTCTTTTAAAGGCATATACTATCTCCCTTCCAAATTAAGTTGTTAGCTGTACATACTTTTAAGTCCATATGCCCTTTAAGGGTATTGTGCAAGGGTTTTTAAAAAAATCTTACTTTTTTAAACTTGAGCCCCCCTGCGTCAGGGCTTTGTAATCTAAAAATTCCGATCTTAGGACCTGATTGCTTGTTCAAGCGGTGTAATTAGAGTCGTTTTTCTAAAAACTTGCCTACTTACAGGCAACCTTACCCTATGATATAAGTCAATTTTAACAGACTTTCCGGAATAGGCACCAAATCGTGTTCGAGGGCTGGAAAAAAAGTTCGTTGAATTTGGTGTAAACCGCGTGATATAAAATGGCCCCTCATTTTTCTAGCGAAAAACCAACATTGCTTATATAATTTGCTCTTCATGAATGCGGTCATGGCGGAATTGGTAGACGCGCTAGATTCAGGTTCTAGTCGGGGCAACTCGGTGGATGTTCGAGTCATCTTGACCGCATGTTTTTTCTAATTTAGATCCGTTATTTTTGGCTGTAACTGCGCATTATTAGATGCCAATTCTGAGTTATCAATGGGATTTTTAAAAAACTGCGAGCTTACGCCTTTCAAGATTGATGAAGATTTAGAGAAAGATCGTGCAACAACAGCAAAAAAATGCTTAGAAATTTTTTTTAATAAAGGCGGTATTTTACAAAGTATCTCCAACCTATCATTAGTAACTCAACCTAGTGTCCGCTTACGTATCGGAGATGCAGTTTATCCCATTTGTTCTGGAGGGTGGTGCCGCTCTCAAACTTTATGGGCAATTTTACAACCCTTCTCTGACCAAATCATCCTATTTCCACCACATGCAGCGCGTTTAGGCTGGGACCCCTACAATGGAAAAATTAACAGATATCGAAATTACGCTCAGGAAATTGTTTCTGATGAATTTGCTTCGTATTTTGGAATAGAGAAGGCATTACGCTTCGGTTTTGAACACAACTCCTCCTGGAAACTCATCGAAGAATCCCCAACAGATGGAAGCATAAAGAAAATTTCAGATTTCTACGACCAGAATTATTTTGGGCCTAATAGTTCATGGCAAGGGAAAAAGGGGAGAAACCGTATTTATATTGCATTCTCAAATAACGCTCATGTTGTTCTCCAACGCCTTAACGAATCTAATAAAAATTTAACAGGAGTCGTTGTTATCGCCATCAATTCAGAAGATCTGATTACTTATCCTCCTGATTTTTTAAATACAATTTCTAGAAGCACAAAATCGTATGAATATTTCTCTAAGTTGCTTACTAAGCTGTTTGACTTTTCAGAACTTTCTACCGATGAGCGCCTATCTATCCATTGAAAAAATTGCATCAAGTCGAGATAAGTACAAACTCCTAAGGAGGCGAACCTTTTGCTCCACCCAGGTACCACTGGCGCAACTCATTCATTCGCTCTCCTAGCCGTTCAAGAAATGCCCTTTGAGCTAGTTTTTTGTCCATGTGAGCAAAGTCTGACCACTTTAATGGGGAGCCAAAAACACAAGCTGTTTTCCCCCAAAGTTTAGGAAAAGAGCGCTTTCGGCTCCAAATTTTGAATGTTCCATGGATATAGGCAGGAACAACGGCTGATTGCGTCCGGGAAGCTAAAAGTGCAATACCGGGCTTTAATGGAAGTTCCAACGCATCTTTAAAACAGCGCTTGCCTTCCGGAAAAAGAATAATTTTTTTTCCTTCATCAAGCAACCTGCACACTGTCTTAAAAACAGCTATATCGCCGGCATCACCGGTGACAGGATGGGAGTTCAAGCTTCGGATTAACCAGCCAAAAAGCCTGTTTTTAAACAGTCCTTCCCGCGCTAAGAAATGGACCTCCTGAGGCCATGAAATGGCAAGAACTGGAGGATCATAAAAGGAGGCGTGGTTGCCTGCGATAATCGCAGCTTTTCCATAAAAATGTTCTATGCCATAAACGCGATGTCGGTAAAAAACTTTAAAGAAACACCAGGTGAAAAAAAGGATCATTCGATAGAGGAGCGATAGAGGTTTAAATTGAAGCCAGGTTGGTTTCATGAGGGCACACATTTAGAGTGTTTTTTACGAACAAAGGCAACGATTGCATCGACAACTTGATCAATGCTGAGATGGCCCGTATCGATTTCATAGGCATCAAAAGGGCATCGGAGCGGGGCGACTTCCCTTGTGGAATCATAATCATCTCTGCACATAATTTCATGCATCATCTGGTCTCGATTAAGCTGTTTTTCCTCTTCGGGATTTTTCTGCAACATCTCTTGCAAACGCCTCTCTGCGCGGACCTCTGGATCGGCATTTAAGTAAATCTTGATTTCTGCAAGGGGGAAGACCACCGTCCCGAGATCTCTGCCTTCAAACACAACATTTTGACGTTTGGCAAACTGATGTTGGATATGAAGCAGTGACGAACGCACCTCTTTTTGCGCTGCCACTTTGGAGACATTGGCAGTGATCGGCCGGGAGCGGATAATCTCTGTTACATCCGTATCAGCAATGAAATATTTTTTTATCCCTTTCTGGTCTTCAACTCTAAAGTCAAACAGGGGAAGCAACGCCTCAATTTCTACGGAATTAGAAACATTGACATTTTTTTGAAGGACAAGCCACGTCAGCGCCCGATACATCGCCCCCGTATCAAAATAAACAAATCCAATTTTTTCAGCGACCCTGCGCGCTACAGTCGTTTTACCAGTTCCGGAAGGACCATCGATTGTTATTATCATATCCCATTTCCCAAAAGGTCTAGTGAATGCACAAAAAGAAGTAGAGAATAGGGGTGGTCAGCAAAAGGGAGTCAACCATATCCAAAATCCCTCCAAGCCCAGGCAAGGTATTGCTATCTTTGACAACAGCATCTCGCTTTAATAAAGACTCCGCCAAGTCACCAATCTGTCCAAAGATGCCGATAAGAGCTCCAAGCCACACTGACTCGGTTAAGTTCAAATGAAACGTTCCTCCAGAAAAACCGTCTCCTAAAAAGTGCATTCCGATACTCATTAGGACAGCACAGATTAAGCCCGCTACCGCCCCCTCCACTGTTTTTTTCGGGCTTAATGAGGGCGCTAACTTATGCGATCCCCACAGCCGCCCAACGAAGTAAGCTCCGACATCGGTAATTTTAGTAACTAGGATCAGGTAAGCTAACCACCACTTCCCTTCTTGGGGTGCCCCATCGTGAGGAAATGGATACAAGACTCCAAGAAGAAGGCTCAATGGCACAGCAACGTAGCAAACTCCAAAAAATTGAACGGCAATATTTACCAAGGCATTAGTCGTCTCACTGAAGTGGATCAAAAAAAAGACAACTGCAGCGGAAGCGAGGACTAGAACGGGCAACTGCGGGAAGTCGAGGAAAACAAGAGATGTATAGAAAGCGGCTACTTCTATTGCGGCAAATAGGATCATCAGCCGAGCCTGGGGCTTGATCTCTTTTTCAAGAGCAAGTTGGGCATACTCCCAAACACCAAAACCTGCTAGCACAGCAACGACAAGCATCAGAACTAAGCTGATTACCGAGTTAGAAGAAAAAATAATCAGTGCAGTAACGGCAATGCCTACAACAGAAGAAACGACCAAGCGTCGACTTAAATCTGCCATCCGTTTCAAACTCATGTTTCCCAACCCAAATTTACGCTTTTCCTAAGCGTCGTTCCCGTTTTTGATATTCCTTAACTGCGAGCAACAAATCTTGCGCCTCAAAATCTGGCCATAGTACGTCAGTGTGATAAAATTCGCTATAACAGAGTTGCCAAAGCAAAAAATTACTTTGTCTTTTTTCGCCGCTTGTCCGAATAAGAATATCGGGATCAGGCCACTGAGCCGTATCTAAATAACCAGAGATCAAATCCTCAGAAACTTCTCTTATCGAAAGATCTCCTTGTTGAAGGCCTTCAAACATTGCTAACATTGCTCTTCTAATGTCATCACGGCCCCCATAATTGAGAGCTAGCACCAGGTCAATGCGGGAACCTTGCATAGTTGCCTGCTTTCCTTCCAATAGAGTCTGTTGAACAAATAAGGGCAGCTTGGAAAGATCACCAATTGACTCCAAGCGGACACCCTCATTAATCATTACATCCTTTTGGCTCATGAGATAGTGGTTAAAAAGCTGCATCAGCGCATCGATCTCTTCCGGACTCCTCCCCCAGTTTTCAGTAGAAAAAGCGTACACTGTTAGAACTTTAACACCAAGATCCGCTGCGGCTCGAACGATTCCAGGAAGAGCCTCAGCACCTTTCCAATGACCTACCATCGGAGGCAAATTCCTCTCCTTTGCCCAACGACGATTTCCATCCATAATGATCGCGATATGATGGGGGACGCGATTCCGATCGATCTGGAGAAGATCTTCATTTGAATAGATACTTGTCCTTGAGACAATCGGCTGTTCTTCTATAATCAACGAGTTCATGTTCTTATCTTAATCTAGGAAAAAGCATGACTATTTATTGAAAAATTTCTGCAAAAAAATTGTTCGGTGCCTCTCCGGACCCATCGAAACAATGTGAATTGGGGCTCCGACTAGTTCTTGAATCCGTTCAATGTAATTCCGAGCATTAACGGGCAATTCGCCGAAAGCAGAAACATCCTTGGTCGATGTTTTCCATCCGGGCAATATTTCATAGATCGGCTCAACGCGCTCAAGATCTTCAAGAATCGGCGGCAGAGTTTGCAACACTTTACCGTCAAGTCGGTATCCAGTGCAAATTTTAATCGCATCCAGTGAATCCAAGACATCTAATTTCGTGATCGCTAATGAGTCTACGCCGTTCAACCTTACAGCAAATCTGACAAGAGCTGCATCAAACCACCCTATCCGTCGGTTGCGTCCTGTCGTCGTTCCAATTTCCCGCGCAGCCACATTGTCCATAAAAAGTTTTTGGTCAGTCGGATCTAGGGCCGTCGGCAAAGAGCCCGCCCCAACTCGGGTTGTATACGCCTTAACAACGCCAATCGTGTGATCAATACGGCTTGCGCCCACTCCTGCTCCATTTGCAACTCCGGAAGAAAGGGTGCTCGACGAAGTAACAAAAGGATACGTTCCGTAATTGACGTCAAGCAGAGCTCCTTGAGCACCTTCAAATAGGACCTTCTTACCCTGCTCGAGCGAGTCGGCTACAAAACCTTCCAAATCAATGACAAAAGAGGAAAGCTGCGCGCCATAAGCAACATATTCATGAAGGATTGTTTCGAGATCAAACGGAGAATGATTAAATACTTTTTGAAGTTCAAGGTTTTTTAAGGGAAGAATTGCTTTTAACCTTTTTTCTAAGATAGACCTCTGAAGCAGTTCGCAGACTCGAATGCCAACTCGCGCTATTTTATCAGCATAGCAAGGGCCAATACCCCGGCCTGTTGTCCCAATCGCATTAGCTCCTTTCTGCTCTTCATAAAGACGATCAAGCGCTCGATGGTAAGGGAAAATTATATGGGCATAAGGTGAAAGAAAAAGGCGCTCTTTTAACGCAACCCCCCGCGTTAACAGCCCCCGAATCTCTTCGAGCAAAACTTTTGGATCGATGACAGTTCCCCCTCCAATACAACATTGCGCATGGGGATAAAGAATGCCTGAGGGGATAAGGTGAAACTTATATTCTTCCTGCCCAACAACGATCGTATGGCCGGCATTATTTCCACCCTGCGACCGGACGATCACTTCAGCATATTCAGAAAGCAGATCGATGACCTTGCCTTTCCCTTCATCGCCCCACTGCACGCCAACAACAACAACGCTATGCATCTAAAAATTCCTTCCGTTTTAAGGACTCGATTGCCCTAAATGGTGTTAATTCCTTTCTGTGCTGAACAAGACCGAGGACGACAGCCTGGAATCCATCCATTCTTCCAAAGGCAAGCGGATTTTGCAACAGCAAAACAAGTATGCAGAAAGGATATCTGAAGGATCAATTCCATGGGTATTGATTTTTACAGAGAACACCCTTGACATCACGAAAAGAACGCTTCTTTTAAAGATATATTTATCTAGACAGAATCAAAGAGGATGCGTATCCTTGCGCCTTTACCTTACACAAGTGTCCCAGAGAGGAATCATGGAAAAGCAAAAAAGATGGCAGTATTATTTAATTGTCGCTGTTATTCTTTTGACAACCTACAATATTTTACCTACAATATTCTACTACACTAAACCACTCAAGTCCTCTATCGAAGAAAAGAAGGCTCGATCGATCGCGTCTTCCATTGTAAAACGGGTCAATGATCTAGAACCCGAAGCAGAAAATTGGATTGGATCCTATTGCAATCTCATTAAGCTTAAGCCTCTTTCAATTAAGCTTGATCCGGCACAGCCCCAGTTCATTACCGTCAATTTTAAAAACAGCGAAGACGCTAATCTTTTTCGCCAAGTCCTTCCTCGGGCGGGATCACTTATTCCATTCGTTCCTGCGCAGCTTTCTTTATACAACCCTAACGATCTAACAAGCAAATCAGTTACCGTCCAACGGCGTATCCCGATTCATTTTAACGAAGACAACCTTAGCCAATATTATCAATACTCTGCAAAGTTCGATAATCGAGGTTTTCCAACGCCACTCTACCGAGCCCTTGTCAATGACCGCGCCCTCCAAATTGGGATGGCCTTCGGTGGACCCAGTGAAAATGCCCTTTATGTTCAAGGAATTGTCAATAACTTGAAGCAAGACCAAACCGATGATCTGATTGTTTTTCTTGCTCAGAACATCGTCTCCTTCACGAAAGTCTATGGAGAAGCATCGGAAGCATCACAGAGATATTTTGCTTCATTTTCCCAATTAGAAAATAGAAACCGCGCTCAACTAATTCAAGATTTTTCTGCAAAACTTGAGCAGCTTATCCAGAAAATCAAGAAGGAGAAAAGCGAATTAGCCGATGAGAGGGAACTCCTTAAAACAACAGGCGGATTTCTTGAAACGGTCAAACAGCAACGCCTCGATCTGCTTATGACCCGTGAGAAAATTCTGCAATCAGCTAGTGGAATCGTTAAGCGAAACACAAAGGCATTTGCATCTGGTCTTGATCCTTGGAATTTTGCCTCACTAGGAGCTTCTGTACAAGAAATTGAGCAAACGCCATCTCAAATCGAGTCGATATCCCTTAATGGACGCAACCCTTATATTGATTCCATTTCAATCGACTGGACGAATGAAAAAATCACCCTTTCCCTCTACCCTGATTTAACGGCTTTTAACTTCAATGCTGCCCAAGACCCAAGCGCGGCATACCTTAACGACCTAGCCGATCAGCTCCTTTATAATGAGATCGCCCACGCTTCCCGCCAAACAGGAGAACAGATTGCACCTTCCATGGGAAAATTCACCGTTAACCTCAATCAACTGACAAACAGTAAGAGCTTTATTGCATGGAAACTGAGCTCGATAGCTCAGGCTCAGGTTGAGCAAATGAAGGATATGCTATTTTTAACCTGGAATCCGAGACACCCCGATTTATCCCATGACCATCTTCCAATCTATGACTATGAAACCTATTCCTCTCTGCCTGCAGATCAACAAAAACTCGCATTAGTCATCTATTCTCCCGCCCTTTATAAAAAAATCCCCCCCCAGGGATTTCATATGGACTCGATCTATGTAATAGCAAAAGGAATGGACCATCTTATTAACCGCCTGCAATCAGACGGTTCGTCCGCTCAAGCTCAGCAATTTGTGGAAGAGTTCAAGCAACTCCGCTCGATTCTGCAACAAAACGGTTTTGTTGGGTATTCAGGCGGATCGTTCGCATTGAGCCCAGAGTTTTCTCAAGACTTTATCTTTGAAGCAGAAGACTACTTTCAAACCGTTCTTAAAGCAACAAGAGAAGGGTTCGCTGTCCATGGCACTAAACGCTATGCTGTGCTCGAATTCACCGATGTCGAACAGCGCATTTTAACTGAAAATAAAATTGACAACCACACCCATGAAGATCTCTTAAAATGGCGCGATGATTACTATGCTGCACAGCTTGGAATCAAGGGAGTCTCCAAATTCGATATTCCTAAGCCAACCCAAAATGTCTATTGGGATAACTTCAAATTGAGCTTTGTCAAGTATTTCAGAGGCGATGATCGTAAAATTCTCCATTGGGGTCTGGACCTTTCCGGAGGAAAAACAGTACAAATTGAACTTCGCGATTCAAATAACCGCGCAGTCACCAGTGAAGTTGACATCAAACAGGGGATCAACGAGCTGTACAACCGAGTGAACAAAATGGGCGTCTCGGAAGTCAGCATTCGACAAGAAGGGAGCTACATCACCCTGGACTTCCCTGGATCTCAAGGGCTTTCAGCTACAGATCTTGTCAAAGCTTCTACAATGTACTTCAATATCGTTAATGAGAAGTTCACACCGAATAATCCAGCCCTCGCAGATGCGGCAAACCGATTTCTCCAAGATATTTGGAACGAGGCCGTTGTTACAAATCGCAAATCTGCGGAGGAACTAAATCTCATCGCATGGAAACACCTCTACGGCGACTCGATGGACCCTGAGGTGATCCAACCAAGAACGGAGGCAGCGCGTCTTCTCTATGAAAATGGACTCCGATTAGCAAACCCTCAAGACGCCAGCCCCAGCTCTATTTTTTCAGAGAACTATTCAAAGCTAGCCCTATTCCGCGGAAACGATATTACAGACTGGCAAGGACAAACCCACCCCCTGATCATCGTTTTTCAAAACTATGCGCTAGAAGGGTCAAACCTCGACCAAGTGCATGCTTCTTATGATCCATCTAAAGGAAATTTTCTTTCCTTCTCAATTAAGGGCTCTTACACGGGAAAAGAGGGTCAAAAAATTCAACCGCGGGATGACCTTTATGCCTGGACTTCCCAGTTTGCAAAAGAAAAAATTACAGGGACCTCTCTTGAATCTTTTTCGAGCGGCAGAGGATGGCGCATGGCGGTTATTCTTAACGGCACGATTATCAGCGCACCGACATTGGATTCAGCATTAAAAGATAGCGCGATGATCACGGGCAGCTTTACGCAAAGGGAAGTCAACCAGCTAGAAGCCGACCTTAAAGCCGGATCTTTGAGCTTTACTCCTCATATTGTTTCTGAGAAGAACGTCAGCCCTGAGCTCGGCTCAAAAGAGAAAGCAAGCGGAATCGTATCGGTGCTTCTTTCTCTAACCTTAGTCATCGCTGTTATGATCGGCTACTATAAATTCGGCGGTTTTGTAGCCTCTGTTGCGGTTGTCTTTAATCTTCTTATTATGTGGGCTACCCTTCAAAATCTTGAAGCAACGATGACTCTTGCTGGTATTGCAGGGATCATCCTTACAGTAGGTATGGCTGTAGACGCTAACGTCCTCGTATTTGAAAGGATCCGAGAAGAATTTGCCGTTAGCAGACGGATTGGATCTGCCGTTGATGCTGGATACCGCAAAGCCTTTTCAGCCATTTTGGATTCGAACGTCACCACGATCATCGCAGCTATGATTCTCCTCCAGTTTGACTCGGGGCCGATTAAAGGCTTTGCGGTGACATTGATCATTGGAATCGTTTCTTCTATGTTCACTGCGCTCTTTATGACCCGATTTTTCTTTGCTGGGTGGGTGCAAAAGCCAACAAATAAAAGTCTGAACATGCTTAATTGGTTCAAGTCAAAAGGATACGATTTCCTTAAGTACACGAAAACGACATTAATGCTTTCCTCCATCATTATTTTAGCAGGCGGCTATATGCTCATCCATGAAAGACATACCATGTTTGGAATGGATTTCAGTGGAGGATATGCACTGAATGTGGAGCTTCGGCCCCAGTCCAAAGGAAATTACCGCCAACTTGTCGAAGAGGCTCTGATTAAGCAGGGGGCTACGCAGCAAGACATCCAGATCCGCGAGCTGACCCCATCGAATAATATCCGGATCTTTTTAAGCCGAAGCCTTCAACAACCCGGCCATCCATTCTATGGCATGCCATTGGAACTCGACACTAAAGAATTGGGCTTTTCTTATGAGAGCAATCCGAAGATTGTTTGGGCTGTTGAAGCGCTGAACAAATCGGGAATTGAGCTAGCCCCCCAATCGCTCAACAATCTCGATAAGAACTGGGTGGAAGTAAGCGGTCAAATGTCTGATACGATGCGCAACAGCGCGATCATTGGACTTTCCATTGCGCTTCTCTGTATTTTGATCTACATCACGCTACGCTTTGAATTCAAATATGCGATCAGTGCAACACTCTGCCTTGCACACGATGTGATTTTTACTGTTGGAACTATGGCAATCCTTCATGCTCTTGGACTGCCCATCCAAATCGATCTCAACACCGTTGCAGCTTTGATGACGATGGTGGGCTATTCTCTCAATGACACAATCATCGTCTTCGACCGTCTTCGCGAAGATGTTCGATTGATGCGGAAGTCAAGTTTCTCAGAGATTATCAACCATGCTCTGAACGTAACACTAAGTCGTACAGTCCTAACATCGGGTTCCACATTGCTAGTATTGATCCCGCTGATATTCCTAGGTGGCAGCACTTTATTTGGTTTTGCCCTTGTAATGGCAATCGGCGTGATCTTTGGAACGCTCTCTTCATTATACATAGCAGCGCCTTTGATGAAATTTTTCCATGATCGGGAAGAAAAGAAAAATGCCAAAATGGTGGCTAGCAGCACCAGATCTTAAACAGCGAAGGGAGTTGTATAACTCCCTTCGGAAAACAATTTTGATGATTAATGATCATGTAATCGGGAGAGCATAATTGATGGTAATAACACACCGCGAGCCGATTTGGACCTACCCTAAAATTGATGATAGTTGGCTTAAATCAATTATCAATGAATTCAATATCCATCCAGTTACAGCTCAGGTTTTGGCTTCCCGCGGCTTTAAGTCTTTAGAAGATATCCACAATTTTCTGTATGCTAAACTGCCAAACCTGCTTGATCCTCAACTATTCGAAGACATGGATAAGGCCGTTGATCGGGTTTGTAAAGCGCTGAAAGGCAAAGAAAACATCCTTGTATATGGCGACAACGATGTCGATGGAATCACCGCAACTGCTCTGCTTACCGAGTTTTTACGTTTCGTTGGCGCCAATGTATTTTATTATGTTCCGAATAGAAACTCCCTGAAGCAGAGCATTATGCTCGATGCTCTTGAGTATGCTGTTAGCAACCAATGCAAACTCATCATTACAGTCGACTGCGGAATTACAGCGGCAAGTGAAATTGAAGAAGCTGTCAGGCGCCATGTCGATGTGATCGTAACCGACCATCACGAACCCACAGCTAAACTCCCCCACTGCATCGCTACTTTAAATCCCAAACTATTTAATAGCACTTATCCAAACCGGAACCTAACTGGAGTGGGCGTCGCTTTCAAGCTAGCCCATGCAATCACTAATTTTTTGATCTCATCAGGGGCTATCAGCCCGACAAAAGTCGACTTAAAACGGTATCTAGATCTTGTTGCGCTAGGGACAATTGCGGACATGGGAGCATTAGTCGGAGAAAATCGAATTCTTGTCCGCTACGGCCTAAGGCAATTGCGGAAAACCAAGCGAATTGGTCTTGCAAAACTCTTTACCGTTTGCGATTTAAAATTAGGAGAGATCACACCGATCGACATTGCATCGAAAGTAGCGCCGCGATTAAATAGCCTTGGAAGGATCGCTGACCCCCGAAAAGGGGTAGAACTTTTTCTTATCCGAGACCCTGTTGCTGCTGAAGCACTCGCCAAAGAACTTGACCTCAATAACATCGAGAGGCAAAAAATTGAACGACGGGATTCAGAAGATATCGAACAGTACATCTTAAAGAATCCGCAAATACTCAATGAACACGCTATCGTTCTTTCTTCAACCAAGTGGCATCCTGGCATCATACCAATCATCACCGCTCGGATCGCAAAACAGTATAACCGCCCCACGATTGTCATTTCTATCGACCAAGGACTTGGTAAAGGATCGATCCGCACAATCCCTGAATTCCCCTTGCTATATCATTTGCGCAATAATGCGGAACTTCTTGAAAATTTCGGTGGACACGACTTTGCTGCTGGCCTAACGATCAAAGAAGAGAACATCACTCCTTTTAAAGACAGGTTTATCAAAGCCGCTAACCATCATTTAAAAGAGTATGACGTGACAGCTAAATTGCACCTTGATGCAAAGATCAGCTTTAACGATTTGACCTTCGACTTCATGGAATCTTTCAGCCTTCTTGAACCTTTTGGTAATGAAAATCCCGCCCCTATTTTTTATTGCGACGCTCGTCAAATCTGGCCCCCTAAAATCGTTGGAAAAACCCATCTAAAACTCTACTTAGAACAAGATGATCGGATGCTGGAAGGCATCGCTTTTAACATGGTCGAAAAGCGACAGCGCCTCTGTAAAAAAAATCTCACCCTTCATATTGCATTTACCCCTCACATTAATAACTTTCTCAACAAGTCAAGCATTCAGTTGCAAGTTCGTGATTTTCAAGTCACCAACACCTAATACCATTTATCAAAAATAACTTTTTAGCTCATAATGCTCCCATCGTATCTAAAGATCAGAGGATTACGTGATAAAGTTTATTAGAGTTCTTCTGAAACCTAAATTTTAAGTTCATAGTTGTACAATCCTGCCAAAAGACTAAAGCGTAAACCAAATCTTTTTCTCCTATTTCGATAGCGATCTGAAATGATTTTGAAACGCTTTAACATCCCTATCACATTCTCTACAAGAACACGCTCCTTAGCCAAAACTCTATTTCCATTTTTGTCCTCCTTTGTCAGAGGGCATTTTTTGCTTTTCTTTTTTGGCAACGCTGTCTGAGCATGCATCTTTTGTAATCCTTGATAGCCAGTATCTACCGCTACCTTTATTTTTGGGTGAATCGCTACTTTCGACTCTTTAAAAAGGCGATAATCATGACATTTCCCACTCTTATAGTTGTTTAAAATTTATTTTTCATTTTGTATCATAATTGAATGACCTATTCACTAGACTTAATACCATTAGTAAAAAATAAAGTCATAAGTTAGCCCAAGATCTGGAACATAGA
>CAZOKX010000022.1:0-29134 GCA_964580785.1 uncultured bacterium | reverse complement strand
AAATTTTACTTTATCATGCTCAACCTCAATCCACTAAACCCATTATTGAGGTTAGTAGACATAGGTAAGATCCCGAGTAAAGAAAAATGTTAACATGCAAACAAGCTCATAAGATCTCTTATGATATCAACTCTCTTCTAAAGAGGATACCAAAAATAAAATTCTTGTCAACAGTTTTTTTCTTTTAAATTTCAATTCTAAAAATCAATTAAATTAAATTGATTTAAATAAAAAATATGCCTTTACATTCTAGAATGCATATAAAATGGATATAAAATAATCTCTAAAAGCAACTGAATTTTTTCCTGCTACTGTGAGCCACGCTCCCATTAGGATACCCAAATTTGGTGTAAACGTATGTTGAAGCTCAGGAGCAATGCTAATCTGGCTGAATGGAGGAACTTCAATTTTTGGGCCTCTTTTTCTAGAAAATCTTCCTTTGCCTCCTATTTGATAGTTGGATTCCACACAAATAGCCCATGTCCTAGATAAAGCATATTCTCCGCATATATATCCTGAAAAATACTGCCCTGGATAAATTTTCCCCTTAGTTTCCTCACTACCTCCCAAATAATTGAACCCACTCACATGTACGGGAGCTGGAACAAAATATCCAAAAGTCCATCTCAATCTAAAATCATGGCCTTTTATAGGGTGGAAAAGCTTTTGGAAAGCCAAATGAATTCCTGTTTGGAATGAGCCTTGACCAGAAGAGTCAGTTCCATGCTTTTTAGGATTAAGTTTTTGATATTTTCCGGTTGGGACTGTCTCTTGGAGAAGAATTCTAAAATCCGGAACCCAAGAGCCTTTTTGGTCTGTTGAAATTTGAAATCCAAATCGAAAAATGGAGTCCACTAAGTGGGTATAATGTGCGCCCTCACTAAAGTTTGTGAGCAATGCCCCAATGTACTCAGCTCCTAAACATTCATTAAATCCTACCTGGAAGTCAACATAGGGCCCCGTAGACCAAATGCTTGGCGTATGATCAATGTTCCAGTGAGAATTATAGTGACCATATGTTTCGCCAACAAGCCATGCAACTTCTAATCCAGGATGGCCAACTGGCATTGTTATAGGAGTTGGTGTAAGAATCGGTCCTGTAAACCATTGAATATAGGCAGGTTTGTTTTCTTGAGGAGAAATTGGTAATCCTCCATTTGAATGAGAAAAAACAAGGATTGGAGTCAAAAAAAGTAAAATTATAGATCTTCGCATATCATTGATCCTAGATCCTTCTCCACACATCCAAAAGCTCCCAGAAAATGACACTCGAAAATCCGAGCAAGGCGATCAATATGTATCGAGTGATATCTGACTTAGGAAGTAGAGAACTAAAAGCGATGTCAAAGGCTACCAAGGCCAGAAAAACAAAAAAGACCATCCATCCATTTTTCTCTTTGGATCTTAACACTAGCTTAATGACAAGAGGTTGTTTTATCCGTTCTTTTTCATTAAGAGGACTTATCAGAGAAATGCCTGTAGCCATAGTAAGGCCCAAAAGCAGGGAGATTACCACAGTCCAAAATACCGTAGGATAAATACCACTCGACATGGTTAGCCAAATACCCGAGAATAGTAGACCCAAAAGCACTTCTTTCCTGCGAGTGCTCATGTGCTTCTTAAAGGATGTGGTTATTTGCTTCAGGCTCATTAAAGAAAGACTCCTATGCAGCTACACCAAAAAGTATATGGAAAAAAGAAAAGCACGAATTGTTCGTTGAATTTTCTAACAGCGCTTCTAGGAGAAGTGGTTTTACATTGCTTTAGCTGCTTCTCAGCGTAGAAATAGGGTCTTGAAACAAAGATTGAAGCTACAAACATTCCTATAGAGAGAATCAGTCCCATTTTTTTATAGCCCACAGGTTCAAAACCAAAGAGATACGCAAAAATAAGAAGTCCAACACAATGAAGACAGACAGCTGTTTTGAACGTTCGGTTCAGTTTTTGTTCTAAGATTGCTACTTGGCTAATTTCCATTTATATCCTATTAAATTTCTCAATTGTTTCTATTTTAATAACTTCGGCTATAGATGCCCTTGCAATGATGGTAAGGTTTCCGAGCAGTCCTTTACCACAAAGGATTAGAGCCATTTGTATATCAACTGCGAATGAAGATAATCCTATTAGATTAAGGAAAGAAAATTGAGAGGGGTCGAAAGGTTTTCCGTGTACAGGAAGTTCAATAGAGAAGATAGCCGCCACCATTCCTATGAAGCAAGCGAATAGTATCGATTTTGTCTGGCAAAAGTAATCGGACAAAACTCCTTGGATTGGCGAGGATAGGAGTTGAGATCCCAAGAGGGCTAGAAAAATCCAAATAGGCGGAAGAGATGTCTGTAAAGCTGTATAGACGAGCAGCGCATCAACCATTGCGTCCACAAGTATCATGAGAAGTGCAACAAATACGTTATTACGTGAGAAAAGGGAAGAATCAACGACTAGACGCCAGTTCTTAAGATGCTCTTCCGAATCCATGCGCCTCTTGCAATGGTTCCAAAAGAGCCATTCCCCTAATAACTTTGCTCCTACAGTAAACACAATTAGAGAGGTTACAGAGCGCGGTGGAATACCAATCATTAAAAGGAGGCCAAGAGTGGCAATATGAGGAAGCAAGCCAAGAGATGTGCTAAACCCACTGATTAATCCAAACGCTGGAGAGGACATTTTCATGCGAGAGCCTCTTTACTTCTTGCTCCTAACGAATAGTAAGGACGGCACCCAACTTTCCAAAGGAACGAAGCAGTGGCCACAAAAATCGCGACAGATAGCAAAAAGGTAGTTAATTGTGACCAACTCTCTTCAAATCGAGAGAGAATTCCAAAATCGATATCACAAAACAAGAGCCAAGAAAGAATAATGACGCGGAAGAACGCTACAGAGAACATTCCATATCCTTGACAATTCTCTTTCGTGAATCGATGGAAGAAATCGAATCTCCATTCAGGATGCTCTCTTTCCATTTGCAATCCCTTGAGGGAGCAAGCAATCACTTGCTGATCTAGAATTCTTCCATTTACAAACTGCTTAAAAGAGCTCGTAAAGACAAGAAGATACGTAAAAGCAATCACAAGAGAACTGCCGAAGATCGGATGGCCGCTGATCTGCCCAAATTTTTGAGCTCCAAAACCAATAATCAGGGCACCTAGATAGAGGCGGTTATTTCTTGAAAGTTTCGACCATGAGTCTCGAACTTGGTCCTCAAGACGTTTATAGCCCTCTCTGGAACTTGGAACTTCAGCACTTTTGTCCTCTTCAAAAGACTTGTTCCTCATAAACACGCAATAGATGAGAAAAAGCCCGATTCCCATCCCTATGGCAAAGAAGGTTACGATCGGATTTTCATTAGGAACTGCTCCAACGCCACTCATCTAAGATTCTCCATTGCTTCTGCTGGATAATATTTTTTTACACTAATTTAAGCAATAGAGAATCAACCTCCTAACAGACCCCCATTTACCTGTGCCCCTGATAAGCTACTTTCCAAGACAGCGCTTGAACCTCTGTCAATCCTCGCGTATCATTTAACGACGCTTTGCAAAATGAAATAGAAGATGGCGTGCCCATAAATCTATTCAGGACTTCGAAAAATAGGGGAAAAATCTATATCTTGATCATCATCTACAGTAGAGACGAGACTTTCCTCATTCCGATCTTTCCCTAAATATTCCTCTGGCTTCTCTAAAAACTCTTCTATTGTCGGCCCTGTATATAGTTCATCCCAGACTAAACCATCTAAAATCTTATTAACTTCATTGATATCTTCAAAATTTTCTTGGTCCTTGATACCTAAAGGAACAACATAAGTGGAGAAATCATTCATTTTCGGTTCAACATTGATAGAGACGGAAAAAAATTTACGAAAAAATGGGAAATATAAAATTCCGGAAGCATTACGAGATCCAATGTTTTTAATTTGGACAATTAGATAGAGCTTACTTTCTGATAGGCCATAAAAATTCAAAGGCTCTGGTCGAGGAGGGGAATTCGAGAAGAACTGAGACATTTGTAGCTCGGACAGAATAAAGTGTCGGATTGGCAGGTTCTTTGCATAGGCTGAATCTGCCTTAAGAAAGGTAGAAAGGCCAGAACCACAAACACTAATAGTTCCAGAAGCACCAAAAGCAATATTTCCATTAGCCGCAGGTTGGTTTGTCGTTATAATAGATCCACCAACTAATGTAATAAAGCCATTAGATATTTCACAATTATCCTTGCTTGGTGTAATTGTTATTGCACCCGTGGTTGCATCAAATTGAATGGTTGCTCCAGGATCTGTTTTTTCAAGAAGCGCTTTGGCCGATTCATAGCCTCGGCGTGCAGCCCTTATATCTTCAGGCTCTGAGGAAAAATTCTCATTTGACTTATCTTGAGCAGTTAAATGGCAAGAGAGGATGATAGAACAGAGAGTCAGAAATCGGCATCTCATAGATCTCCTTGAGTAAAGGCTAAACAATATGCCTTCGCAGAATTTTTTCCCAGACTAACTAGATGAATTTAGATCGATCTCAGGACTGGTAAAAAATTTACAAAAGGATTAACGTTGCTGTTTTTACGGAGCTGCCGACTAAAGTAGAGTCGGTTGACAATGGAATTAAACATCTACTCAACAGGAGTTGAAAATGACACTCACTCGCTCTCGCAATTTCCTCTTCGCTTTATTGCCACTGCTTGCCGAAAATATCGCTCTTTCAGCTCTCGACATCCCAGTTGAACTTCCATCAGGTCAAACGATTCATCTGCATATGGAATACGCGGGAGTTGACCCAGATTCATATTCTGTGTACATAGAATCTACCATAAAAGACCCAGAAGAGATGCGTCTGTTTTCTGACAATCTCGATATCAAAGAGATAATCAGCCAGTCTCTCAAAGAGAAGTGGGAATTTCATAACTTCGAATTTGAATTAAGAGAACCATACGAGCTTAGATCTCTGACTCTTACTCCCACAAGCTTCGTCTGGGAATCCACATTAGAGCAACTTATATTCCCTCCTCTGTCTATAAATGGTTCTGGTTCTTGTATATTAAACAGCTCAACTCTTGTTGTTGATGGTAGCGATAGGTTTACAGGTGGTACAACAATATCTAGTGGTCAACTTTCTCTATCCAACCCCTCCTTCTCTGGGAGTGTAACAATATCTAAATCTAGTGGTACTATTAGTGGCACTATGCCAGATGGATACGCTGCTGGAGGATCTATATTTATAAACGCAGGGACCCTTACTTTAACTGATTCAACGCCTATGCTCACGATTGAAGCACCACTGGGTGCTGGTGTCTTCCTCACTCAAGATCAGATCCAACAAATAAAAGAGGGAACTCTTACGAGCCTAGAGGCCACAAACGGTCAAACCGTAAAAATCACTCCTGTAGCCTCTAACGAAAAAACAGATCAAAAAAATGGTGCTTCTGAAACGAGCTTGCCAATTTCTCTCGAGCCTGCGGACGCAAAAGACAATGCAACTTCACTCACTGGCCCATCTGAATTAGCCAATGGAATTGACAATAGCCAGGAAAAAACAAAAGAAGACACTACTTTTACCCTAAGGTTCTCAACTTCAGGCAATAACTTTGGAGGTGGATGGCGTTTAGTTCCTTATGAGCTAAGTTTTATCCAAAAACAGGCCAGCTTTTGGGATAAGGGGTATCCCAGTGATGGCATTGAAACAATGGCTGTACTTGTAGCTCCCGATAAATCTGGACTCTATCAAAAACGGTATGCTTACCCTGACTTTTTTCCTGCAAAAAATACATTAAATGTATTAACTGCGCATCCAAATGGCACTTTTATGCTGAGCGCTTCCTTAAGAGGAACATTCTTTTTCAATAATGCTGGTCAATTAATTCGCTCACTCCAAGAAGATGGTCCCATTTACTCAACTTATGACTACTCCGATGAAAAACTAACCCGTATTCGCCACGCAGACTGTTTAGATCTTTCCTTTGAATATGAAGGAAAGAAAGTCACCACTATCAATGGTCTTCCCAACAGGATTCATTTAGAGTATGACGATCGAGACCTGCTCTGCAAGATTTCCGATGACCAAGGTTCTTTCCTTCAGATTTCATATGATGAGGATAAAGATCTTGATAAAATTGTCGATGACTCTGGTGCTATTTTATTCGACAGTCCAAGAAGTAAAAGAACAAATAATGAAGGCGAGGAAATTGACGCAATACCTTTACTTTTCAATGGGTTCGGCGAGGTATTCTACTATCAAGATGGAAAAAACACCCTGAGAATTTCCTACAGAAGTTGGGATCTTGAAGATGATGAACAAGATGAGTAAAAATACTGCTCATCGGATGAGCATCCAAATTTTTCTTCTTTAAGAATGGGTATTTTGAGTATTATCCACACCTTCGAATTGTAAGGAATCTCTTTATGAGATAAGGAAGGTTGAGATGATACGCTATTTGATCGCTTTGGCTTGCTGCCTTTTAACAACACCTGCTTTTTCCTATGATGAAGAAGCGCACGAAGAGTTTTTTCCTTCGACTCCCGAACAGATTGCATCTTTAAGCAGCGAGCCGAGTTATCTCATTGGCGGAATCATCAGCCCTTTGAGTGGACAACCGGTCTTAAGGGAAACGGATCTGGTTGCTAAGGGTGCGCAGAATATCGTACTCAGTCGTGTCTATATTCCTCCATACATGCCTTGCTCTTTCGCCAAGCACAAACATAACCAAGAAGAGTATGATAAAGATAATCTTTATCATCATCTGGCCAAGCACTATAAAGGCTGGCAATTTTACCCTCATTTGAAGCTCAAATTCACTCCTCGTACTGGGGGGGTCCTTCTTACTGATCCTAACGGAATGTCTCTTGAATTTCGCTTATCCGGTCCCAACTATTCTGTAGCAACAGTCTCTTCTCCCATTGGCTTAAGTAACACAGCAGGGGAGACCCCCTCTGGAAAGTATGATCCTAGGAATACCAAAATGTCTTATGAAGATAATGGCAATAGGATCACTGTTTATTCACCAGACGGAGCAACCCGCTTTTATTATAGAACAGGGTGGCCAGCACAAATGGAGCGACTCTATCTTCTCGCAAAAGAGATCCTTCCTAACGGCAGAGTTCTCAAATATCACTACAGTAACATAGGACAGCCTGATTACATAGAGAGCTTAGATCCAAAAGAGAGGTTCGTTTATGCCTCAATCCGCATCCAAGGCTCTCCCTGGGAAGATAAGTGCCATTTCACCTCTTCTTCTGGACTCACAGCAAGCTATGGTTATCAAAAAAGAGCTCTTCACGTCAAAATTAAAGAGAAAGAAAAACATTGGTATGGCGATGAGGAGCATAAATGGAAAAGCAGCTACCTTTGTCCCCCTATCCTCACTTCTGTCAGTAGTCCGTTTTATCGACATGAATCTTTGGACTATTGCGGTAAATTTCTCCTGAGCTCTTACTCTGGAAAAGATGATATCTTTACAACCTTTCATACAGGTTTCGGAGAAGGGATCCAGCATTACAGGGTGCATAAACTTCAGCTTCCAGTAGGTCAAAATGACAGCTTCCAGCCTGTTTATGAGCTTTCCTATCGCCCTCCAATTGCAGGTCATAGAGAAGGAACAACAACAGTCAAAAACAGCGATGGAACTTCCATTGTCTATCATTTCTCTAAAAACCTCCTGACAACTTTAATTCAATATTTTGGACAAGATGGGGGGCTTAAGAAAGAAAAGGTCTTCTCTTGGGATGATAAGAATTGGCTGAAAACCCTTGAAATGAGAGATAGCCAGAAAAACATCCTCTATAGAAAAACATTCGAACATGACCGTTTTGGAAACCCAATTCTAGAAGTTTTCACTGGAGATTTAACAGGGGAGGGGAATCAAGATACTTTTACAACAAGAAGGACGTTTTCTGAAGACGGAAAAAACCTCCTTTTAAGAGAAGAAACTGAAGATAGAAAAGTCATCTGCTTGTCCTATCTTCCAGGTACTGATCTTGTCACTTCCAAGCTGACAAAAGATGGCGACCACATCATCCTACGAGAATTTTCTGTCTATGATGACTGCAACAATCTTATTCAAACAATTTCTGATGATGGAGCAGGTGAGGATAAGAATGATCTGTCCGGTGTCTCTCAAAGACTAATTACAACCTACACCCTACGTCAATCCGCTCCATTTCTCCATATGCCCGAATGGATCGAAGAGACTTACTTAGAGGCTGGTACTGAAAAAGCTTTAAAAAAGAACCATCTGATCTATGACCAGCATGGCAATGTTGCCCAGGAAGAGGTTTATGATGCTGAAGGAAAACACGTTTATACCATCTGCAAAATCTATAACGAGCGTGGAGATGTTCTTATTGAAACAAACCGCTTAGGACAAGAAGCTACTTACACTTATGATTCGCGAGGCCGTCCAGAAACTTCCCTCAACTTCTCTCGCAGGTTGCATACAACGCTGCGTCACGATACAAAAGGCCGTCTCAAAGAACAGACCGAAAAAGGAGATGATGGGATTGTTCACGTCACCTCTTCAGAGTATGATTTTCATGACCGAAAGATTCAAAAGAAAGACCTTTTCCAAAATGAAACTCGTTATGCTTACGATCCTCTTGTCAATGAGATCGTAAGAACTGATTTTCCTTCAATTGCTTCTATTGACGGACGGGCGACTTCTGTATCAACTCTTTCAGCCTACGATCCTTTTGGAAGGCAGCTCACGAGAACAGATGCGAATGGGAATACAACTACCTACCGTTATAACGCTTATGGCTCTCCTATCGAAGCTAACTACCCTGATGGGAGCAGAGAATATTTCCGATACACGAAAAAAGGAACGCTTGCAAGTCATACAGATCCGGATGGGGTCACAATCCATTTTACCTATGATGTTCTCGGAAGAGCTCTTTCAAAAACCTATATTTCAGAAAGCGGAGAGCAGCTAGCAGTTGAGACCTTCACTTACAATGGCTTTAATCCTCTTACAGAAACTGATAAAGAAGGGAATATCAAAAAGCTTTCTTATGACGGTGCTGGAAGAAAAATTCGAGAGGAATTCTGCGGTCAGGTGACTGATTTTGGCTATGATTCTTTGGGATGGCTTGCGACTACCTGCAAACATAATGGAAATAATACCCTTTTAATTCATTACGAGAGAGATCTAGAGGGTAGGATTACAGAAGAGCGTAAGACAGATACTTCAGGTCATCTGCTCTATCAAATCAATCATTCGTACGATAAAGATGGGAATCAAGAAACAGTGACCCGCTATATTAATGGAAAAGAAGCCATTGATACCTTTACTTATGATTCTTGCCACCGACAGATTGAATATCGAGATGCTAAAGGCTATATCACAAAAACAGAATATAATGAGAGTTTCACAAATAGCTTAGGACAAAAGGTCTTACAAACAAAAGTAACAGACCCACGCCTCATCACACGGATAGAGACACAAGATGCACTCGCTCACACAGTTCGAAAAGAGGTCTTAAATCCTCAAAAATCTGTTGTTTCATGCCAAGAGCTTAGCTTTGATCCACATGGAAATTTGGTCTATCAAAGGGATCATGTTTATGAGAATGAGATGTTTAAAGGCACGCAGACGATTAAATACACTCATACGCCTGACAATCGAGTCGCTAGTATAACGAGAGCTTTTGGAACCAAAGAAGCAAGAACGACAGCTTACACTTATTTACCCTCTGGGAAAATTGCAACAAAAACTCTTCCCGATGGTGTCGTATTGACCTATACCTACCATCCGCTTGGCTTTATGAGTCAATTGGATTCCTCAGATGGTAAAATCCATCATGTATTTGCCTATGATAAGCTCGGATATCTAAGGTACGCTCTCGATGAGAAGTATAACGTTGCGATCAAAAGAGAGGTCGATCCATTTGGGAATATCGTTCAGGAAATACTGCCTAATGGTTTTGAGGTCAAAAAGGACTACGATGATTTTAATCGGCTGATTTCTTTAAGAATGAATCGGGAAGGAGAGGTTCTTTATTCTTATGACCCTTTATTTTTGAGACAAGTGACAAGAACTTCCAGCAGAGGAGATACCCTTTATTCTCATACCTATGAAGATTACGATCTGGATGGAAATCTTATCTCAGAGAATCTCATTGGAGATTTAGGTCAAGTTGTCCATGCAACCGATCCTAAAGGTCTAAAAGCTTACATTTCTAGTCCTTATTTCTCTCAGCAATGCGGTTATGATTCGGTTGGCAATTTAATCAGCAATATTGTCGATAGAGCAGAAAACCGTTATTCCTATGATGATCTCTCCCAGCTCTCTTCAGAAAATGGATCTGGCCAATCTTGTATTTACTCTCATGATTCTCTCTACAATAGAACTCAGAGAAATGGTAAAGCCCATACTGTTAATGAACTGAACGAACTTTTGTCATTAGAAAACGTCAGTTGCTCCTATGATCTCAACGGGAATCAAATTCTTAAAAAGACCCCTTCGGAGACCTATCGTTTTACTTATGACCCACTTAACCGATTGATTGAAGTCTCTTCTGAGAAGAAAAAGATTAATTTTGTCTACGATCCTCTAGGAAGGCGTTTAAGCAAAGTTGTCTACACTTCAACCGCCTATGGTTGGAAAGAGACGACCCGCGAAAACTATCTTTATCACGGACAGAATGAAGTTGGAGCTTTTGCTGCTTCTGATAATCCCAAGAATTTAAGGGTATTAGGCCTTTCTAAGTTCAAGAATAGTCCTGTAACCGTTAGCGTGGAATTAGATGGCCAAGTTTTTGCCCCTCTACTAGATGTGCAAGGAAATATCCGCCGTCTAGTCGACCTTGATTCAAGCATTGCGGATAGTTACGATTTCACAGCTTTTGGCGAAGAACGAAAGAAGGACTCAAAAGAAACTACGCTGAACCCTTGGCGTTTTGCTTCCAAACGCTTTGACCCAGAGCTTGGCTTAGTCTATTTTGGTAAGCGGTATTATGACCCCGAATTTGCTAGATGGATCACCACAGACCCTGCAGGGCTGACTGATAGTGCGAATCTTTATCAGTATGTCTTCAATAACCCATTCCGATATGTTGATCAAGACGGACAGTTCATCCAGTTTGCGATCCCTCTTCTGATATGGGGAGCGGAATTAGCAATCCCATCTTTATCTGCTTATGCTGGCTATGCTATTGCCGGAGCTGTAACTGGAGCACTGGCTTATGGGGGATATAAAGCTGTACAAGCCTTAAATGCAAAAACCGACCACTACTCTGCTGCAGATGATTACGCAGAATACTCGATGCGATTTGATGCAGAATGCGAAGAAGAGGAAAGGAGGAAGTACAACACCAATCCTTTTGATGGAGCTGTTAGTGGAGATGTGGTTGTTGTGGATGAGGCAGGTAATGCGATTAAAGTACCTCAAGGTAACTGGCTAACTGGATCAAAGGATGGAAAATGGATTCAAGAAATGCAACCAGGGAAAACCCCCGATGGGCAAGCTACAGGCACTCGTAAAGATGGTGGGCACCCTCCTGGGCCAAAACATACTGATCCCCGAGCTTTGGAGCCTCATTCGCATGTTCCTGGGGTAACTAATCCAGATGGGACCCCTTGGCTTCCAGTTAAAAAATAAGGAGAGAAAATATGGAAAATAAATTTACTTGGGGAGATCCAATAGTTATAGCAGAAAGCGCACCAACTCAATTTCATCCAGGCGAATTTGCCTCTATTTGTGGTTTTTATAAAGTCACATCAGCGGAGGGTGCGAAGGAATTTCAATGTAATGTTGGTGATTGGATTTATACGGTTGAATTTCCAGATGGAAGTGATATCCAAATTGCAGAATCTTACTTAGTAAAATATGAGAAAAAGACAGAGTGATCGATCTTAAGAATTGGAAATACTAATGTTTAACCCCAAACATCGAATTTTACTTATGAGTAAATGCTTTCCTCAAGATAAGGTTGTTTGTCTAGGCTTTCAATTGAAATCTATTGTCAAAACCCTCAGTGAATTAATAGAACCACACGTTTGGTATGGCGCAGATGTCGATGCCATTTCTCCTATACCAAAAAAGTTAGGTGTTGACTCATTTCAATTAAGAAAAATAGGGGATAGTCATTCTTTGATAAATTTATGTGAAAATATAGACCAGTTTCTGTCCGGTGTTTTTATTGCTGTTAAAGAAAAAAATCAGAATTTCAAGTGTTCAGAGTTACGGGTCGGAACCGAGGATGACCAATTTCGTCCCTTAAATCTTGATGGAATTTTAATAGAGATTAGAGCGTTTGACACGTCTTATTTTGAAGTATATTCGGATAATTCTGTTTTAATTGGAAAATTGTCGAAAATATATAAAGTTAAAATTGATAACTTTAAACAATAATTACAATTGTTTTGGCTAATTTTTATTAATGATATATTTGGGTCAAAAGAAGCAAATAGGGAAGAAACACGTGAAACCCTCTAACTATACAGTTTTATACTGGCTGGTGCAGGATAAAAAAATTGAGCCTGATATCTTTTTTAATTTTCTTGATCTATTTTGGCCACAATTTATAAAAAAAGACAATTATGTATTCTTAAAAGATAAATATTCTGAAGAAGAATTTTTGAAATCAAGTAAGGAAAAATCCAACACTGAATATTGGATTAACTTGCTTACAATAGACGATTTTTTTTCTGAATTAGAAAATGGAGAGGAGAAAGTCAAATCATTGGCAAATGCTTTAGTAGAAATTTGGCAAGAAAAATTGAAAAAAGAATTCCCAGATAAAAATTTTGTTGTTGAATACGTTTATGATAAAGAATACGGAGATTGTGGTTTAACTTTCTATCAGAAGAAATAAGGAACAAGTGATGAAAATAATACCTTTTTTAGTTGCCATCTTATTGGGTTTTAGCGCTGTGAATGCAGAAGAGACTCTTAATAGGCAACAAGTCTCCTCTTCCCTTTATATGAGAAGTGCAGAGGATTCGTGTATTGGAGAGGGAAAAATCTACGCGTACTTAAATGGGAAAAATGGCCATTTCACAATGTCTAATCCCAGAAGTAGCTGGAAACAAGATGCAATAGAAGTGGTCGTAGAAGTGACAGAGGCGAGTGATTATAAGTGGCCACGTTGGGACTTACGATTTTCAGCTCCAAAGAATAAAATACTCCAGCCTGGCTTCTATAAAACTACTGCTTACGACAATGAAGAGGACCACTATGAGCTAAGTGTAAGCGGTTATTTTCGTGCGTCTGACTCAGTAGATAGCGAATTCGAGATCTTCGAAATCAAACGTAATGCACGTGGAGAGATTGTGTCTTTTGCAGCTGATTTCGTCTACAGAAGTAAAGTAAATGGCCCTCCCTTATATGGAAGTGTTAGATGTAATTCAGCGGTTCCAGTCAAAACTCATTTTACTGAATTTTTTTCCGAAAAAGCAGAGTTTAGTCTTTATCTTACAAAGTATAATCCCACTACTGGTGAGAAATCACAACCCTTGCTCATTTCCAAAGGTGAAAATAACAGATTAACGTTAAAACCTTTGCGCTATAGATTGGAAGGAATAGATATCTCTATTAATGAGGCAAATTATGATTCATGGGAATTTAAATTCTCTCCGGGGATAAATGAAAGATTTGGTGTAGGTTCTTTTGTAAATGCAACAAACTATCCCTACCACCCCCATGAAGCTTTTAGACCTAGAATGGAAATGCTTATTCCATGGAGAAGATTCAACAATCCACATTTTGATAGAAGTTTTAGAATTCTGGAATTAGTAAGAGGCGAATATAGAGAAATTCAATCACTAGCTTTAAATTTTATAGTCCAAACCTATGAGGGAGAGATCCTACAAGGCGCCTTTAGGTTCAACTCTAAAGTCCCTGTTAACCCAGAAAATCCCTACTATGACAGTTCTTATTAATATGTTTAAAACAAAAAATAAATTATTGCCCTTAGCGTTAACTCCTCATGGAAAATTAAAGCAGAAAATTTTGCATATTGCAGTAGCCATGCTATTCCCATCTTTGCTGCTTATCGATGTAATCAATGTACGTACAGCCAGCCACGAGGATGGGCTGACCATATTTATAAAAAATATTCATTTGATGGCCCCTTGGGGATTAGCCTATCTCATAGCTGCTCGACATAGAGACTTGCTAAAGATTTTTGCTCCTCTTTACATGTCTTTAATACTTCTAGCAACCACCGGCTCTCTAGCCTTTAATCACTTCTCACAATCGAATGGCATGGAAGAAAAATTTGCAAAAGAGACGGCACACATAATGACCGATTATGCAGCCTTTCTAGCTGATACAGAATCTTCCCCTCAAAAGCCGTCTCAACTGTATTCTGCTGACGAATATGGCCACTTTGCTGTCCATTTGAATAAATTCAAAAAGAGGATAGAAGGCTTCAAGCAAGAAAACAGAGCTATTGCACACGCCTTCAATAAGCTTGAGCTAGATAAAATTTTTACAGATGAAGTGCTTTTCAATTTTCTTAATATTATCGAAAAAAAGAAGGAATTAGAAAAGCTCTCTCCTTTCCTTGATGAAACCGCAAAGAGAATAGAAGATATACATTCCGAATGTTTAACCTGGGCGGCATCTTCACCAGAGATTAAAGGAGATTTCCTTAAAGGATTCGCCAAGGGTCTTTTTAAATCATCCGAAGAGAACAAGTTTCTTAGACAAGAATCTTATAGAATCAAGAAAAGCATCGTTCAAGAATACATAAAACTTCTGGATTTTTTATCCAAAGCTTACGGGAGTTATGGAAGAGGAACTGATGGTCAGATTGTGCTTGCTAATGACAGTGACCTTCAAACTTTCAGGTCTCATTGTGAAATACTTGAAAAGCTTTTTAAAGAAGAAGAAACATCTTTACTTGCCTTACAGGAGGGGTCTAGGCTGATGACCAAGCCATCTTCCCCCCTAATGAATGAGCCAAAATCAGATCCTTTGGATCAAATCCTAACATCTTTTAGGCAGAGGTTAGTTGACATGGATCAAGCCTTTGCAGAGGTTGATCTGAATAACATTTTTACAGAAGAGATGCTCTTTGATCTAGCGAAGATCCAGGAAAAAAAGAAAAAACTAGGACAACTATGCGTTGTTCTTGACACAACTGAAAAAAACCTAGAAGAGCAACTATCTGGTTTAGTGAAGCAGATACTTTCTTCAATGCAACTCAGTGATCAAGTTCGTAAAAAGGTTGAGATCTTCAATGAGACTATACCTGCAGCTACAAAGAGATGGATGGATATCAAAAGAAAGTATGTTTTGGAATTCATAAAACTTCTCGATTTTTTATCGATGCGGTATGGAACCTATAAATTGAATGAAAATCATGGGTTATATTTTTCCTATGAAATCGAGACTAAAGTGTGCGAATCGTACCTCAACAATATTAAAAAATTTTATAAAGAAGAGGAGGAAACGGCGGCCCTAGTTCAACAATGCACGCAGGGATTATCCAAATAAATGACCCAAAATACAACGTTTACAATTTTCCATGAGTTTTCTATTGAAATTGCTGCTCCATTACACGAGGTATGGGAATCTGCACAGAATCCTAGCAACTGGATTATGTGGGGCACCATCTATGAAGCCTGCTACCTTAAAGGGGGGCAATTTAAATCGGGAGAAGTCATCAAGGTTAAAGTAAAAAATAAACTCAGACCCTTTTCTCTCTTGCTAACAGAAGTCATCCCTCAGCGAGAGTATAAGACAAAAACAAAAGTGTTTGGGACTTCAGAGGAAAATACCTACAGTCTGCAAATGCTGACCCCATACAGAACAAAATTCACCTCCACTTTACTCCTTAAAAGCTTCATAACACCTTTTTTAAGGTCTATATTGATTCGGAAGATTCATGAGAGAAAATCGAGCGCGCTAAAGGCTTTTGCTAAGAGAGTGGAGGAGAAGAAAGTCTAAAAAGAACCCCCTGCCATCCTTTAAGAACAGCAGGAGGTTTTGCTTTCTTTTAGTCTATAGAGCTATCAGGACTTGGTCTTTCTAGAACCCTCCCTTCTCTCACCTTGCAGATTTCTTCGTTTGGCATCCTTATTGAAAGGTTTCCAGCCTCATCAATCCCTTCCAATCGACCTTTAATAATCACTTTCTCTTTTATAGCTGAACTCGGAGCTAGTTCCACTTCAACTTTTGAACCAGTGTATAAAAGCAACCCATTGATTTCTGAAGAAAATGACGAACCAAAGTCTCCATTTAGGAGCTTAAAAAAAGAACGTCTTAGATTATCTGAAAGACGCTCCAACAGTCTTTCTTTATCTACCCCTTCTCTGGTCACAGCACTCATAGAAGTCATAGTGCGGCAATTACGAGCTATTTCCTCTTGTGGTATGTCAACGTTGATGTCTACCCCGATTAGTAAGCCACAAAACTCTTCAAGAGGGGAGGGGACCACTTCACAATAGCAATGAGCAATTTTCTTGCCGTTGCTAAGAATGTCATTAGCCCATTTTATGCCTGACCGTGCTCCAAACTCGTTCAAAGTTTCAGCAACAGAGAAAGTAGAGACTTGGATTACTTTAGATAATTCATCTATCTTTTCCTTAGGATAAAGAGTCATAAAGGTTACATAAAGATGTCCAGCAGAAGAGTGTAATTTTTCTCCGTATGCGCCAACACCTTTAGTTTGGCGATTTGCTGTTATTGCCACCCATTTTCTTGGATCTCTCAGCAGTTCACGTGCACAACCCTTTGCAACAGCTTGCGTCGATTCAACCTCATCAAAATGCATCCATCCTCTCGAGTCCTCTGCCGCGCTAAGAGAATGTTGAAACAGACAAAGACATAGAATAAATGGAATAACATGCTTTTTCTTAAGAGAGTTTCCTAAATGAAACAGTGAAATGATCGTTCGCATACACACCTACCTTTTATAGTTTTAGTCAATCCATTGCCACGCCAAAAAGCCATGTTATTCAGCGTGAGCTGTGAAAACGAAAAAGATACAAAATCCTCTAGAAACTTTGGAAGGATAATCTCACAAATTTCTAAAGGATAGAGAGATCTGGCATGTAGGATTTTTTATTTAAAAACATTATTGATTATCACTTATTATTTACATTACTATTTTAATAATTATAATCGTATAATTCCATCACCGTTATGATGAAACTAAGTTTAATTATTTTTTGTCTTTTGTGTATGTTCGGATGCCAGTCACCAACAAAGTATACAACACACCAAGAGTACATTGAGACAACCGAGTGGGACCATGAAAAGGGGATAGTTAAAAACCCAAAGGCGTCTTGGTCTGTTCACTGGGAGAGCTGATACACAAGCCTCGCTTGGCTCATTAATCTCCTCATCGATCCTAGTTTTTAAATCGAAAAAGGTACAATATCCTCAAGAACTTTTGGGGAAATTTTTATGGGTATGAGGGGAGAGAAGGGGAGGGCAATTTTGCTATTTTCTCAGCGTGCTTAGCCGCCTTCTAAAGGCATAAAAAATTTGAATTCCCTCTGAGTATTTTTACTATCAATGGGTTAAGTAGTATGCAAAACGCTTCCATTTATTTTTACTTAAAAATTCAATCTATGTTTCAAGTTGCTTGAATTATTGAGGTTAAATATACTCGCAAAAATAATGTTATTTCCATAGGAAGTCACTAGAGGGAATCGTTAGAAAATGCAAACTAAAAAAAGTGAACTTGCAACTTGAGATACACTAGTAGAAACCTTAAACTGCCACTTACACCCGATCAGACTTTGTGCGGCTCGAACCTGTTATTCGATACCAGGATCCACCAATTGCTATTTGACAAAGAAAACTACCAAGAGAATTGGAATAGTTTGACTGAATCCATGCTCTCTCATGAGCCGAATTTCGAAGAATCAAACCATAGAATCGTTACCTCTTCAGCCCTGTTCTTAGAATCCATAGGGATTCCTCTCCATCAGATCAATACAGAATTAGAAGAATGTCTAAAAATGTTTGCGAGGGTATTAGGAGCTTCTCATAGAGCCCATCAATGGAGTGAGCGGGACGTGCTCGATACAGCGTTCATGCTCTGCTTCGATTTCTACCGATTACATCCACTGCTGTCGGCTGCTAATATAGAACAACACATCCATGACCAATATCATCATTTTTCCACCATTTATGGACAGGGGAAACCGCTCTTCTTACTTTCAATGAAGAGATGGCTAGACGCATATAAGCAGCCTGGGGTCTTAGATACTCTCCATACTGAGCTATCCTTTGAAGGTCTTGGGCGTTTTATGGATATTTGTACGCCTTATTTATCTCCCATTGAAGCTCCTATCAACGCAGACTTGCGTGATATTGCGATGATGAAATGTTGGAAAGGGTGGATATCAGAAAAATTCAATGTCAGCGCCTATCGCTTTGTGGCTAGGATTTTTGAACGCACGGATCAACAGCCTTGGGCGGATCCAAAGATAAAGATTTTGCGTAGCGCTTTCATGAATAAAACGGATGGGGCTGGAGACTTTGATCTCATCCATTTTTGTTTTTTTGGAGCCTTTGTTTTTTTAGACAACCATAGGAAGGTTCTACATCAAAGTGTTAAAGCATTTATTAGGGAAGATAGGGCACAAAATTTTATTCTTCGGGTTCGTTATTATAAAGTCATGCTTAACCTAATCAAGAGAACATTAGACATACCGCTATCCCTGCAGCCAGGGCTTATCTACACAGTAGATCCAAAAAAAATGCGCGTAACCGAGTGCATAAAGATCGAAAGTCTCTAATCAGAGATAAGGAAATTGCTGGGTTTCTTGATTTGAACAGCAATTTTTATATTGCGAGGGCTTTTTCTCTCCCTGGTCTTTTTGGCTTTTTGCTTTTCCTGCTTTGGCAAGAGAGATAGCAACGGCCTGTTTCCTTGGGTATCCCTCTCCTATGAGCTTTTTTATATTCTCGTGAATGCTCTCGTCGCTGGTTCCTTCAACTAATGGCATAAATATTCTCCTTGCTGGCTGAAGATTTGATTGTTCATTTATCTTTTTTGCGAGCTTCTTTCTTCTCTTCTTTTTTCTCTGGCTCTGGGAAAACCTCAGGGATGTAGTGGGCAAAGTTTTTAGTGTCTTTGTCACAGATGAAGACAGAGGTCACGACAGCCGAAGCTCCCGTTTCAATCTTGTCGTTCTCATGATAAACACCATTCCAGGCTTTTTCTACGGCGTCATCCTGAGTGGGGGCTTCGACCTCTACCATAAAGTATTGTGTAAACGCTAAGCCGATTCGCCATTTTGGAAATTTTCTATCCACGAATGTATCCTATCTTAAATTACGTCAATGTTTCCTTGAGAGATCCCTGTACACGTCCAATCCGTATTCGCTGCTGTGCACATTAGCTGTATCGCGTCATATTGATTGGTAGAGTCCAAAGATCCGCTAACCCCAGCAGTAGTGTCTCTATTACCAAAATGAATCGTTTGGCCTGCATTCTGTGCAATACGCCAACCGCCAAGCCCTTTCCCAATGATCCAGACAAGGTCACCAACTACAGATGAGGAGGGAAGGGTGGCAGTCACTAGGGCCGCATTGTTTAGAATGTATCCATTGTTGTTTGCCATAGCCTGGGAGGTGCTGGTGATCTCCGTAAAAGGAAATGCAGAGGCTTGAGAGGGAGCCCACTTCACTCCGGCTGTCGTTGTTGAATCTGTCGTAAGAATTTGATTATCGGGACCCGCTGGTAAGCGAACATTACCAACAGCTGTCCGCACCAATAAATCTCCTTTAGTTGTGAGAGGGGAGATGTTATCAAATGCAGTAGAAGGATCGGCCACATCAGAAAGATTATTTGCCGCCACGAGCAAATCTGATATTTTTATCCCCGAATCCTGGATAACCTTACCAGTCGTATCGGCAAAGGTAGCTATGTCATCTGGAACTGAGGAGTCAGGACCTATAACATTCCCAATGCCACCTCCGCCAGATCCCGACTTATCCAGGTTATTGATGAACGGGTTATATCCATAAATAGTCATATTTTCCCCTATGAAAAGTAGGACGAGCGGTTAGTCCAACTATAAATAAACCCAGGCCCGTTATCCGGAATCTGGACTCGGCTGATAAAATTGTTGCTGTCGTAACTCAACTTGCGGATAAACCATGACGGACTATCCACACTCTCATTAGGGGTAGCGGAAAAGCCTACATAAAGAGGCCTCCCTGCACTGTCATTGTCCAACCTTTGCTCATAAAAGTCGTTGGTGCCCAGAGTAGAGGCTAAGTTATTGATTTGCTCAAAAACGTTAGTGGGAAGTGGCATAAATTACTCCTGTTGACCAAAGTCTCAAGGAGCTGTGCCTTTCAATAGAGAATAGACCTATTTCTATAGGTCTTCTCGATATTGAGCTTTGTGAGCATGGCTATCGCTTTTTTGGGACAGATCTTCTTCCTCAATCTCTTGAGAATAAGAAAGAGCCTGAGTCAATTCAGGTATTGTGATCCCTTCGAGTGATTCCTCATGTCTAACATTTGGCATGGCACAGCCTTGTACAGTGGTTGCTTTTTTTAATCTTGTGCTAGCTAATTTTTAGAGGAGTAATTGGGGAGAGAGGGTAACTTGAGTAGAAGCGTTATTTGAGTCTTTAGTTATGCAGTCCGATGGGCAAACGCTTGAGAACCCCATCCATTTGACGCAGAAGCCGCTCTTTGAGCAGAAGGCTGGCTTTGTCCAACAAATCCATTTTGTGAGCAAAATGAACCGCCAGAACCCGAATTTGAATTGTCTTCCGACTTTGACTTAAAGTAGGCTTTGACTTTTGTTTTAATCAAATTATCAACCATTTCCTTTTGGCTCGATGAGTCTAGCATAAACCATTGGCACCACTGTTCGCCAGTCTGATCTACTTTTTTGTAGCTCGGTATAGCAACAAACATGCCATTTCCGTCTTTGGTTCTTTGAACCTTAAAGCATAAAATGACTTTGCCAAAAATTCTCAATCTAGCCACGCCTAAGTATTTTTCATTAGGAGTCTCTTCAAAACTTAGGAATTCCACCTGAAAGTCTTCCATATTCTTTGATTTCCTTTTGTTAATCTTTAATTTCTCGCCAATTTTGTTGACTCCCGCATACCACGGCGGCCATTTCATAAGCAAGTAAACAGCCCAAAGCTTGCAGCTGTGGGCATACTTTTCACAATAAAGACTTTACCCGAATAATACAAAACTATTTTTCAGATATTTTTATAGAGCTGACTTTTTTGACATAAGGACTCTAAAGCTCTGATAAAAGCTTCACTGGACATCGTTAAAGGTAAATCATCTCCGGTCACTTCATCTTTGACGTATTTCTCATAGATTTTTAGGTCATCCCATGTATTTGCTCTTGCGAATTCTTCTGCAAATTCGCGGTTATTTTTGCACTCATCGTTGACCACGGCAAGGCCATTCATCAAGAGCTTATGCACCCATCCACCAAGATTGGGGATATGCTGGCCTGAGGCCCTTCTAGAATGTCCAAAGCTAACTACTTCCTTCAATCGATGTGAGGGATATTTCCTAGACCAATAGTTCAAGGTATCGTCATCCGTGTTGAGACCTTGTTCTTTGAGCCAATTATAGATCGTAGCTTGCTCTTCCGTAAGCTTGAAGCTCTTTTTACCACTAGACCTTGGCTGTTGGGTCTTGGCTGGTTTTAACTGAACTGAAGGCATTTTCACTGGCTTTTTACCAGATATCGAAGAAGGCAATGACTCCTCATTGATTTCTTTGCCTTTGATGATACTTCTATTTTCATTGTTACTTGATCTTTCATTGTTACTTAGGGGCACATCTTGAGTACGCTCAACTTGAGGGCACACAACCTGAGCATGCTCAAAACGAGAAAGCTCACTATAAGGCTCGTACGCCTCTTTTTTTGCCGTTTCAGGATTTTCCTCCTTAAACTTTGAATCATCAGGAAAATAAGGAGCGCTGGTTGATTTAAGAACTACGGCCTTGCGTTTGGCATAAGAGAGGGGAGTCTCAAACATGAGATACTCCATCCGTCCCAGATGCCGTTTTGTTTTTCCATCAACAGTAGTCATTTTTGAGTCTTGATACCGAATGGCGTACCCATGCTCAATCAGGTCGTTGAGGGCCCCATAAACTACCCGTTTACCCACTTTCTTCCGATTGCAGAGGTCCGGAATATTGAACAGCCAGTCATCCCTGAAAGAAAACATGTAGGCAAAGAGTCCAGTCGCTGCCAGATCTAAATGAACATCTCTGATTGATCCGCTATTAATTTGAACGTAGGGATTTTCCCTATCATGATAAGTACGGATGATCCCCATGATTTTGTATTCCTTTCATTTAAAAAAATTTTACTATGAAAGGAAAATGGGCGTTCATATATATAGACATTATTTACCCTTGTAGGAAAAAACCCGAACAGTGGTAAACTTCTGTCGTTCGTTGTGAAAAAAACGACAGGGAAGTAATGTGTAGTCTTATGCACCGCTTCTTTATCTTTCACCGCTCTTAACCGCTAAATTAAGAGCCTTGAAGGTTCCAGCCTTCAATAACCCGTGATCACATTCACATTGGAAAGCCCTAGGCCGCTAATCCTAGGGCTATCCACTTTTGTAAAGCCTCTTTTCTCCTCATCACATTCCATTTACGGATATGCGTTTTGCCCGCTTAAAGGCTCGAGATATTCTGCTCGTTTAATAGGAAAATCAGGAAAGTAAGGAGTAGCATTGTCGAAAAAAATAGGGCGGCCCGTTTCAGCTATTCGCGTTGCATTTTCTTCTGTTGAGAAATTATTGTCGGCAGTTCCTATTTTCACCTGCCATTTAGAGCTAATTTTAAGAAGCACGGCAAAATTGTTTTGGTCACCCTCCCATTGCTTGAGTGAGTAGACATCTAAAGGTGGCTTGGCCATAAATTTAATCCTCCTCGTCAATCTCCAATTTTGACGTACATATTTTCATAGAAATTAAGAGCTTTCTGCACTAAACATATCCAACTGCTTTGGAGTTGGCATTGGAGCATGTTTTTCAATTATTTCCCTAATCAATTGTGAGACAGAATAAATCTCTCCCGTTTGGTTAGATCTTTGAATCGCGAGGCTTTTGAAAAAATTGTGGTAAGCTTTTTCAGCTCGGATCATTACTAAGATCGATTTTTTAAACGGTGATTTTCCTGCTTTCTTCTTCTTGACAGGGATCCTAGCTAAGAGATTCTCAAGGTATTGATCATCTGGATAAGCGTGGAGCGGCATAGGAGCCTCTTGTTCAATCATCTCTCCGATCATCCTAGCTACTGAATAAATCTTGCCTGTCTTCCCCGATTTATCGGCAGCCAAACGCTTTAGAAATTCATGGTAGTTTTTCTCAATTCTAATGCAAACCATCGTTGGCGATTTGTATACCTTTTGTTGTCTTTTTCGGTTGCCAGGCATCTCAGAGACTGGCCTCCTATTATGCGGTCCAACCCATCTACAGTTGGCCTTACAAAAATCTCCGTCAAGATCGATTAACTCTATACCATCACAATCCTCCGGCCTAGGTCCCATGTCCTCTAAAAACTTCAGAAAAGAGGCTTTCCATTCCGGACACATCTGGACGCCGCGCCCTCCGTAACTCTTGTAGCTTTTGGCGTTTCTGTTGTAGCATAGCATCTTGATTCTTATCCAAGTTCTGTGCTCTTTGGACTTGGTCATTTTGTGTGTTGTCATTTGTCCTTCTTGCCTCTGAATCAAAATTTATCTGATCATCATCTACCGGAAATTCCCTAAGTACGAGCCCTCTTAAAAGCTTTGGAACGGAAATTTGCTGCTTATCTGCTAGTTTCTTAATCACAACGAAGTTTTCGAAAGGAAGAGCAAAAGAGACAACCTGATTTTCGTCTCTTCTCCAAGCAGTAGGCGTTGACGTCTGGATATTATTATTTGGGTTCAAAGGGTGGTGTTTTTTGTGGACAACTCCATGGCATGTCTTGCAAAGCCAGTAAACTTTTAGGGGAGAGCCATAGTCAACATGATGGGCTTCAAGCTTATCATGCTCCAAAGTGCAAAGATCGCAGGATGGTGGCTTTTTAACTTTACCTTCTTTTAATGCTGCAGCAATAGCTCGACGAGCCAAAGCCTTCCTTTTAAATTCTATGCATTCATCGTCATTGACTTTGTATTTTGTGGCTGCCATTGCTTAAACTTCGCAAAGCTCCCTTGTATTAACCGTGGTAGAGGCCATTTTAGATCTATCTTTCTTTGGCCTGCCTTTTGACCGAGAAACAGGCTTTACTTGGCCTCCTGTAATGAAATAGATTTTTTGCGCCGTTTCATCAACAATTGGTTCATTTTTTTTGACTTTCCAGATAACCTGACGAGTGCACCCAGAAAGTCTGGCCAGTTCGTTAGTTTCCATATTGTTTTTCCTCAACCAACGCTCTAATTCCATTGACTGATCCATGTTCAGACTCTCCCTAGTTTCGCGCAGTATATGTTGGGTAAAACGTTTTTGTAAATCTTTTCGTTTGCTTAAATCTTGCTCTGGGATAATGTTTCGACTACAAGCTTCCAAAGTCAAAAAAATTTGGTTTTCAAGATGTATCAAAAGGAGTACGATGCGAGAATTAAAAGCTAAAATTGGCTCCTCCAAAATACTTTTCTTGGGAAGCAACAGCCCGAAGTTGAAAACAGTGAATAGGAGCCAAAATGTTGAGAGAAATAATGCGACTAGACAAGGTTAATCTACCTCAAACAAGGGGTCAAAATAGATCCTATTTATCGAGAGGAGACATCAAGTTTTGTGAAAGAAAATTAGGGGGTCAAGTTTGGCGACCAGCCCCCCTAAAGGTGGAATTTCGCAAAATGCTTATCCCTATGCCCCTTCCATTCCTTTCGGGAATCTTCACGGGGATTGGTATTATGCTAGCGCTAAACTAACCAATTCCTCAAGGAAAAAAGGACACGATTATGGAAAGAAAGAAGATGGACAAAGGGTTTTTAGAATCTTTAGATCTTAGCCAGTCAATGGAAGAGATCATTAGCTTAACCGAATCGATCAAGTATGACCTGGTAAAAGCTAAAAAAGATAAAGAGAAATCCGGCAAATATACTGTGTCCTGTCTTCTTCGTGTCCGCTTGTTACTCCTTGACTTAGAAAAGCTTGGAGGGCAATTTCGTAAGCTGTCCATCACTTATGAAAAGGAATTAGAGCAAAAAAAGAAGAAATAAGGAAGAGGGGATAGTCTGTCCTCTCTTCTCAACTAAATGACTAAGAGAGACAACAATGACAGACTCAGATGATATTCCACCGGGCTACGCACGGGTTACAGAAGTACTTGAACCCTATACTTCTTTTGATGGTATAGACGCAGCAGTCCTCAAAAAAGCTGCAGACAGAGGAACACGCGTCCATAAATACTGCGAGCTCTACGTCCAAAACCTGCTGATTGAAAAAGTCGATGACGAATGCAAACCCTACGTCGACAGTTTCATTCAGTGGTTTGATTCAATGGTAAAAGAAGTATGGGTTAGCGAGATGAGGCTTTCCTGCAGTAAATACCTTATATCTGGAAAGCTCGACCTCATCGTGACTCTTAAAGGTGATACCACCGAAACCCTTGTAGATTTAAAGACCCCCCAACAAGCCAGTCAATCATGGCAACTTCAAACAGCCGCTTATCGATATCTAATGCGCGTAAGCCAGGGCATTGATATTACGCGTCGCGTTTGCCTGATCTTAGACAAGGAAGGCAAACTTCCTAAACTCGTTGAATATACGGACCACGAAAGGGATGAACGCCTCTTTCTTAGTGCAGCTGAGCTTTTCCACTTTTTCAAGTAGGTAAGAATGAAAAAACATGGCTACAAGCCTCCAAAGGTCAATTTTTTTGGGTTTAATAGTGCTTTTCTAGTAGGAATAAATAGGCGCTACGTATATCGTATCGTGTAAAAGAAAAGGTAGAGTCTAAAAGAGGAATACCGATGGATTGGATTGATAGAATGCAAATAGCCTACGAGGCCCAAACCGATCGAATGATCGATGAAATGTACGGCCCGCGATCCATTGAATGCGCCATGTGCACTGAATATTTTAATTCTGATGACTCGCTTGGAACAAAGTACGACTCAAAATTAGATTTTTGTTCGGATAGCTGCGTTGAAACCTGGGAAGAGGAGTTTGCTCACGAATATGAAGAAGGGGAGAGTGTGCTGGACATCCAGTCAACCATACACCCAGTCGTCTGTACACCCAACCATACATCAATCCAAAAAGTAGGTTAGCCATGAAGAAAGGTGGATTTAGCTGGAAAAAACTAGCGGGCCTGAGCCGAGCAAAGAGCTCGATCTCACGCAAAATTAGACTCCCTCTTACAAAAAACGGAAGACAAAGGAAGGCAGGAGCGGGGAGCCTACTGACCTTCCTGTTCACACTATTTTTCGACTAAGGAGTTAATAATATGTTCGATTTTGAAGAAGCCAACGAAGCGATTAAGAAAAACGAGATAATGAATATTCAAGCCGGTGGCATGACTGTTGGACAAGCTACGCAATTATTAAGCAAAAAGCTGGACCTCACACCCCTAATCTCTCGTGCTTCAGATCATGTAATCGAAAATGAAGAAAGCGCTAGCCAAGCTCTCTCTATGAGTCTGCAGGCCAGAAAAATCCGCAAGCAGCTGGACGAGACAAGGCTGTCTATCGTCCGCCCTCATCTTGACTTCCAGAAAGCCATTAACAAGATCGTCAAAGAATACGAAGCCAAACTAGAAGAGATTGAGAACAACCTCAAAAGCAAGCTCGATGAATATCTTCAAAAATCAGCATCCACGAATAACGCCTTGTTCATTGCGAAATCGAAAGAGATGTTCGTCGAGGATGGCAAGCTTACAAAAGTAAAAAAGTGGGTTTGGGATCTAGAAAACGAGCTCTTGGTTCCTCGAGACTACCTATCTTTGGATAACAAGAAGGTTGATGAAGCGGTCAAGCAGGGAGTTCGAAATATACCAGGGATCAAAATCCTAGAAAAAGAAGAAATCAGCATGAGAATCAAAAATTAAGGAGTCTACCATGAGTCAGCTAACCATCCGTAATTCTTTCGCAATGCCAGTTGGACAAGAAATGGATCAGATTGTTTCTGTTTGCAAAGTCCTGGCTACTTGCCCTTACTACCAAAAACTCGGACCAGGAGGAGTGCTCGCCATCTATCTTACAGCCCGAGAGATGAATTTACCCTTAATGATGTGCCTAAACGGAGGTATGTACACCTTTTCTGGTCTTGTGAGCTTATCTGCCCAGCTCATGAATATGATGATCGTCAATGCGGGCCACAGAGCTGATGTCGTCCATCTCGACGAAAAAGCGTGTAAAATTAGGTTCTGGCGCTCTGACCGCCCAAAGGACAACTGTACCTTCGAGTATGAATACACGATTGAAATGGCAGCAAAAGCGGGCTATCTCGGAAAGGATAATTGGAAAAAATCCCCAAGAGACATGGTCTATAGTCGCTGCCTTTCGGGCGGGGCTAGGAAATTTATGCCGGATGTCATTATGAATGCCTACGCCATAGGTGAGCTAGGGGAAGAAGATGGGGCTGTGCCTACAGCAATGCCCGATTTATCTACTCGCTCAGTGGAGGTATATAAAAGCCCCGAAGAAACCCCTCAAGAGCCAGCCAAACAGATCGAACTTGAAAAATCAGAAGGATATGAGGAGTTTTGCCAAAAACACTTGCGAGAGGACGACAAAATGGCTTATGTCCGTAAAATCGCTCAGGCTACCAATAAGACAGAAGCTCAAATTATCAATTCAGCCGTTTCCAACGAGTCAGGATTCTTGACAGCGTTCAATAAATGGAAAGCCGAACAACAGAATGTTGAAAAACGGGCAAAAAACAAAGGCACCGCCGAAGCGACAGCCATGTCTTTGCCCATCGAAGGATTGATAGCTACGGCTTAGCCTATTTTACAGGCTGAACAGGCACGATAACGGAAGGTTCTTTATTGATGACCTCTATAGAGATCTTCACATCGGTGTCCTTCTGAAAAGCTTCTCTATCAATTGTCAAAGAGATCGCGTCTTGTGTTGCAATATCATCCATTGTGGAGAGGAATGCAGGCGAGCACCCTGATAAAGGGAATAGCACAAGAGCGGCGGATATAAATCTATAAAGCATACAGCCCCTAGGTTAAGGTTTCGATTGTCTATTCGATGTGTCCTTGGGAATTAGGGGAGTATGAGTCGGAAATGAGGCTGTAAGGCCACAAGACAAAGATTACAAGATTTCCTTGTTTTGATAAACTCCCGTAAAATCATTAACTTAAAATATAGCCCCTTGTTAGAGGAGGATTATGAACCAATCTACATCCCGAATTGCAATCCTGAGTGGAATGTGTACCTCAATAGGACTTGCCCCTCATCTTGTATTTCTTCTCGTCCTGTTCTTAAGAGGAATGCCCAGTCCATTAGGATTTTTGATTCCCACCTATCTCGCCGCTGTCATTTTCGGGGAGTATCTTTTCTATAAAAGAATGATCCAAAACACCCCTTTTGTTGAATGGCTAAAGTGTGCGCTCCATCCGAAGACGCCTGGTTATTTCCTATGGGCTTATGTAGCTGAAATCTTGTTCGATGGGATATTTCTATCTCTGGCTATAAAATTCCAATGGAACCCCTTACATTTTTTCCTCATTCTTCTTGGATGCAAGTTTCTTGCAACTCCTCTTCAAACCTATCTCTCCAACCTCTTCCTATCGAAAAATGCGAGCTTTGCCTTAGCCGTCCCAGTCCAAATACCATTGCTTTTCATCTGCGACCACAACCCAGAATTCTTTTTATATGCCCTTGTCTTGAAGGGGCTTCTATGTAATGGGATAGCCGTTTCTAGATCACAGTATACCGCGGAAATAAGCTCTCAAGATGTAGGTGCTTAGGTAATAGCCTCGAAGAGGAATATTTCTTAAGTAGCTTATAACAAGTAAATTGCATAAAATCTCTCATTTGACTTGTTTACAAAATAACGAACAGAGTAGTATAATTAGAAATGAAACGGAAAATTATCGAACCACGGGCCTTAGCTCGAGCGATTGATGATCTTATCGCTGAACGGAAGGTCTTAAAAGAAGATTTGGAAGCTCTAAAAAAAGAGCTAATCAGGGATCCAGAAAGTGGCGATATTATTCCAGGAACTGGAGGGGTACGTAAAATAAGGCTTAAATCCGCCAACAAGGGAAAAAGGGGAGGATTTAGAGTGTGTTATTTTGATGATCC
>CAZOKX010000021.1:0-29880 GCA_964580785.1 uncultured bacterium | reverse complement strand
TAAATTTTTAGGCGGCACCTCGTTGCAGATTTGTTACCCAGCTTTGAACCAGGCCAAATTTTAACCCAAAAACAGCTAATCCAGACATCAAACAGTCAGATAATGAAATCCGTGCTTTCACACCTTTGGAGCTTCTAAGCGGTTCTGGAATTTGTTGGAAAACGGAACGCACTTTATGCAACATCCCTGTTGCTGAGAGTTGTTTTTTTTCAACCGCGTGGATAGCCATGGCCTTTTCCTCAACTTTGCGAAAAAATAGTTAGGAAAGCAGTTTAGCTCATTGCGAAAATTTATTTAACGGGAATTGCTGTTAAAAGGTTACAAGGGGGTTTCCCCAAAAAAGTCGTGTGTTTGCAGAGAACCAATGGGTTCTCTGCAAACAGTCTTTGAACTTTACTAAGCCCCCAAATACCATTCGAGAGCATGCATTGTCAGGTGCACGAAATGCTTGTCTTTGTAGTGTTCGCGAGCCCAATCATTTTCACCCTCAGCGATTTTAACATTGGCTTTCACCGCGATGCGCCAAAAAAGGTACAAGAACACGTTGCTTGGAGGAAATGCGCTTAGCTTGTCTATGAAGGTCGCTTCATTTTGCTTTCCTTTATAGTATAATCTTAAGAGCTCTTCGGCTTGCTGCTGCTCCGGAGTCTGCTTCGCTATTTTGAGTTCCTCTTCAAGCGCGTAGAGTTTTTCCTTGTACAAAATGTTGACGTGTGGAACGTTCTTTTTGCCTACATTTTTCTTAAACGTAGCTTCAACACAATTTTCAATTGGTCCGATGATTCTAGAATAACGGAGGTGGCGTAATATGTCGCGCTGGATTCTTATTGGAAATTGTTTAAGCAGATCTTCATTGGAAGCAGTGGACTCTAGTACATCAGGAAAAGCGATATCAACATAGGACAAAACGGGTTTTTCATTTCCAGGGAGCTTCGGAAAAGTTAGATTGATTGGTTCAACTATAACTCTTGTCATGTACTTTTCTAAATCGTCGATTGCGAGGTTTTGGAGCTTCTCTTTTTCACTAACTTGGGCGATAACAGAAGGTTTAGGAACTAGCGGTTTTCCAAAGGGATTAATGAGCCTTTGCCAAAAATTTCTTGGCTGAAGAGGTTCACTTAGAAGTGTTGACGCCCCTTCTATAGCTGCTTTAGCGGCTCGCTGTCGCAACTCTATAATATCATCTCCTCCAAAAACAGTTTCTATAAACGTTTTGCGAGGATCTCTGTCTAAAAAAAATTTTTGATTGTCGAAAGCAAGGTCGTGGAGGCCATCTAGGATTTTGTGTAAGTCAAAAGGTAAGGGTTCGCCGTTTTCATAGGCTCGTTTAAATAGAGGAGTATACTGATTTGTGAAGATTTGGACCATACTAAGATGAACAGCACATTGAAGATGGTTGAACATATCTGGATTGGATGCGTAAGGCAGGAGCTGGTTCGCAATAAGAGCTTGGGTTCGGGGAAATTGTTCTGATAAAGGTAGTGTAAAGATATTCTGTTGGTTGAATTTTTCTTCAAGATCCTCGCAGAAGCTGTGGTAAATAGGAAGAAAGAGGCCTTCTGCATTCAGAACTGCCTCCGATGCCCGATAATGTCCGCCGCGCATCACAAATTGACGAAGAAAGAAAGATGCGTTTTTCAGAAAATGTTCTGGAATGACCTTGGTCGATTTGTATTCCCTTTTTAAACGGGTTGCCTCAAATACTTCTATACGCTTTACAAGTCGATCGCGTATTCCAAGCTCGAGAAGGGCTGCAGCATCCCCCCCTGCCGAAGCTAAATTGGGCAATCTTTCAAATTCATGGATCGCTTTTTCACATAACCTAAATCTGTCCATTATTCCCTGGGCTGAGTCGTCCTGAGAAAACTTGCTCGTGACTTCTCTTACGACTTGATCGATGATTGCATGGACAGGGTGCTCTTCATCATACTTCCAAGGATGGTATTTATCAAAAGAATCCATTGTTAGCTGTTTGATCTGCTCTAAAAGTTGCCAGGATAACACTTGCTCTGTAGCTATATATTCGTTGGGTACAACAGGGGGGAGTTGAGCGATGCATGCAGGTGTTCTAAAGTCGCATGATCTGACGATCTCAGGTACTTTTGGGTAAATAGACTGATGCAAACCGGCCTTGCCCTTGGAAGTTGAAGGAGTACACTGTTTTCCTTCGAACTGAGCCCCCATCGTCAAAGAATGAATGGAATCCACAGTTGAGTCGAAGGAAGGGGGAGGAAAAGGAGAAGCGTCTTCTGGGTTCATTGACGGAGACCTTTCTACAAAATCAACGTTTGCACAAAGGTTGTTTATGTTTGGTAAGCTTCCAGAAGGAGGCTGCCTTGTTTGTTCTGGAACAAGTATAGCTGACATGTTAAATCTCCTTTTGCTGTTTTTGTTCTGTTTAAATGTTAAATAGTGTCTCGATAATTATATTTAATTATCTTAATCAAATTCAAGTAAAATAAATTCTCAAGATGTTGATGATTAGTGTTTTATATATTTTGTTTTTTATTACACATTAAGTAAAGATATGGTTCATGTTTATTTTAAATTTAATTAACAATCGATCATTTTTTTGTGATATGTGATTTAATGCCTTTTATGTATTATTTAATGTGTGATTAAGTGTTGAAATTAATAGTTGTTTTGATGTAAAATTACTTTATAAGAATATAATATAAATTCCTTAATAGGTGAGGATAATATAAATGGATAATATTCAAAATCAATTGCTTTCAAAGATTGCTGGTTTAGAGACAAAAAACGATCTTCTTGAGGCTGAATTAATGTATCTTAATGAAATGCTGGTTCGATGCGGATTTCCAGAGGGAATTAAGACTCTTAAAGAGACCGTTGAGGAACTACTTGCTGAAGATCGTTCCCTATCTCACGAACGGCCTGAATTGATCTAATAACGCAACTTTATTCATTTCTGTCTTTTAACAGGGGCGGGTTGTAAAACCTGCCCCCTGCTTTTTCTTTACTTTTCTCGTTGCATGTGTTAAATTCCCTACTGAAATTCTTTAATGTCAGGTTATAGAATGGCAAAGTTGCTCTTTGAAAATACTAGTGAAGAAAAAGAAGTGGATGATGAAGCCACAATCCAAGAAATTTGTGAAGAAGCGGGCGTCCCTTTCGCCTGCACAGAGGGTGTGTGTGGAACATGTGTGATTGAGGTTGTCGATGGAATGGAGAACCTTTCAGAATTCACACAAGAAGAAAAAGACTTTTTAGGGGAGCAGGACCTTGAAAGGCTTGCTTGTCAGTGCCGCATTAAAGGCGGCTGTGTAAGAATTAAATTTTAAATCTATAAGGACTGCTCATGACTAAGACTCAACCTTCGATTCAAATTACCCGGGATATGACGATTGAAGATATTTTTTCTAATTTTCCTCAGAAGGGCCAAAAGCTAGCTCAAGAAATGACCAATAGAGGCCTCCATTGCGTAGGCTGTGGCGCAGCAACTTGGGAGACTCTGGAGGCGGGAATGCTCAGCCATGGGTTTTCTGAAGAAGAGATCGATGACCTTGTCGAAAGGCTGAATGAGATTTTAGCTGAAGAAATCGATTTAAATACGATTTCGATGACAAAAAAAGCTGCGGAAAAGTTCATCGAGATTTTAAAGGAGGAAGGAAAACAGGGCTGGAGTCTTCGCCTTGGCTATAAAGCAGGTGGATGCAGTGGTTTTGAGTATGTCCTCGACTATTCGGAAAAACCTCGTGCAGACGATCGCGTATTCCCTGCCCATGGCATTGATATCCACGTCAATGAAAAAGAGGTGAGCCGCCTTATGGGCTGCGAAATCGACTATACCGAGGGGCTCAACGGTTCTGGCTTTAAAATTTCGAATCCTAACGTCAAGGGCTCGTGCGGCTGCGGTAAATCCCAAAGCTATTAGCATGATACTTAACAGCCGCCATGTTGATCCACTGGCGCCCTTAGTTAACCTGAGGGAGGATCTTCACCCCTATCTCCATGGAAGTGGGTTTGGCATGGGAACCGAAGTCTTAGCGGATCCTTCATCGGCGGAGGTGCTCAAAAAAATAGAGCCTAATCGTTTTATGGAATGTAATGGCATTCTTGATAAATACGAGAGGGTATTAAACGGTTCGTGCGCAAAACAGATCACGTTGTGTATGGAGAATAGCTGTGTCGTAGCTGCACTAGCTCAGCTCAGAATCGGCTTGATACCTTTAGAATTGGATGTGTGGATAGACAAAAAGGAACCTGGGTCTTTAGAAAAAGCTGTTATTGGGCATGGAAGCGTGTTTGCAATTCTATTTGGAAAGCTTCCCTTTATGCGAAATTTTTTTTTGAAAACAGCTCCGTCGGTCACTAAATGGATAAACGGCTATAAAACGGCCGCTTCTTGCTTTAATGCTCTTAGTAATCGAAAAATCGAAGGGATGCCTTCCGTATGCCTAGATGTTAAATCAGTTTGGTCTACCGCAAATGATATCGATTGCTTTGTTCGTGCCCTCAAAAGGAAGTTTCAAATTAATGTGCGCTTTGTTGGATCGTTTTCTCATCGACAAATAGCTCAGGTTACCGAATCTGAAACGATTCTTTTTTTTCATGGGCTTTGGGACCTTCAAAGGAGCGTCGAATTGGGGTGTTTCCCAAAAATGCTTATGCTCAATGGCGCTGACTTAGAAGAAGGTGCTCGTCTCGAAATTCTTAGAGAAATTGTAGATAAATATCAGGTGGAAATTGGTATTTACGTCCAAGAGTCTGAAGCAGACACCAAAACGGTTCAATGCCTTATCGAAATGGTTAATTCAGAACCAGAATTATTTAAACTGGGGTTTGCTCTTGGCAATGGCAGGGATGGACGCTCTGCCAGAATGATTAAAGGATCTGGCGCTGGAGCACAACAAATTTTATTAACTAATAGTATTTTGCCGAAGATGTACCGTATGATTACTCGGATAGGTTCGATTGCTCGTTCTTTTTTCTCTTTAAATTATTGGGTTAGATCAAGACGGTATCATTCTCTTTAGTTGCCCAAAAAGCAGGTCTTTTACTGCTTCACAACTTCCTTGCCTTTTCTGTTTTTTAGCGCGCAAGTATACTCGAATTTTTAGTTTCGAAAGAAGCCTATTTATGGATGGCTCTCTTGTGAACGGCGAGGGCTGCTTCCTTGAGCGCTTCGGAAAGGGTTGGGTGAGCGTGGGGAGTATTGGCGATGTCGAGGACTTTTGCTTGTTGGCTGATGGCAAGTCCTGCTTCGGCAATTAGCTCAGAGGCATGGGCCCCGATGATATGAACTCCGAGGATCCTATCTGTTGCAGGGTCTGCGACGATCTTGGCAAATCCTTCTTCTTCTCCTGTGCAGCGCGCGCGGGAATTTGCTTTGAAGGGAAACGTGCCTGAGGTGGGATTGAGTCCAAAGCTCTTGGCCTCCTCTTCGGTCATCCCGACAGCTGCCACTTCCGGATTGGTGTAGATGACGCTGGGAATAGCTGCATAGTTGACAAGTGGATGATGGCCTGCGATGATTTCAGCAACGGCTGCGCCTTCTTCCGATGCCTTGTGGGCCAGCATCGGTCCATCGACAATATCGCCGATGGCAAAAATATGAGGGATTGCTGTGCGGAACTGTCCATTGATCGGAATGAACCCTTTTGGATTTGTTGTGATCCCGATGTTTTCGAGGCCAAGGCCTGCAGTAAGTGGTTTTCTGCCGATCGATATGAGGACGGCTTCGGAAGAAATCATTTGGCTGCTTTGGTCTGCCTTCTGAACAGTGAGTGTAATCTGCTTGTCTGAAATTTCAGCAGAAGAGACCTTTGAACTTAAATAGAAGTGCATCCCTTGTTTGGTCAAACACTGTTGCAGCTCTTTAGAGAGGCTGTTGTCGAGCGTTGGACAGATCCTATCGAGAAACTCGATGAAGATCACTTCTGTCCCCAAACGACAGTAGACCGATCCGAGCTCTACACCGATGATTCCTGCGCCGACAACGAGCATTTTTTTCGGTATGTTCTCAAGGGATAGTGCTCCTGTTGAGGAAAGGATTCTCCGTTCGTCAAAAGGGAGGAAGGGGAGCCCATTTGGTTCTGAACCTGTTGCCAAGATGATGTTGCGGGCACTCAGCTCGATTTTAGAAGGGCCGCTTTCGACCGTGATGCTATGAGGCGACGCCAACTGGGCTGTGCCTGCATAGTGGGTCACTTTGTTTTTTTTTAAAAGGCTGCTGATCCCTTCATTAAATCCGGTAACGACTTTTTGCTTGCGGCTCATCATCTGTTTGAAGTTCAGGCCGACTTCAGAAATTTCAATTCCATGGCTCTTTGCTTCATGACGCAATTTCCAGTAGAGTTCCGAGGATTGGAGAAGAGTTTTTGATGGGATACAGCCGACATTGAGGCATGTCCCGCCGAGCTCAAACCTTTTTTCTACGCAGGCGGTTTTAAGCCCCAGTTGCGCAGCGCGGATGGCAGCGACATAACCTCCAGGTCCAGCGCCGATGATAACAACATCAAAATCTTCTGGCATAGGGATCTCCCGAGTCTTAGATCTAAAGGTCGAGCAGCAGGCGAGACGGATCTTCCAGTATCTGCTTTAAGTTAACTAAAAAGAGGACCGCTTGTTTTCCATCGACAATTCTGTGGTCGTAGCTTAATGCTACATACATCATTGGTCGGATCACGATCTGGTCATCAACGACAACGGGGCGTTTAACGATCGAGTGCATTCCGAGGATCGCGCTTTGGGGAGGATTGAGGATAGGTGTGGAGAGGAGCGAGCCGAAGACGCCGCCATTGGTGATCGTGAAGCTGCCGCCGCGCAAGTCATCAACTGAAATCGTCCCTTCGCGGGCTTTTTTTGCATACTTTTCTAGAGAAGATTCGATGCCGCTGAAGGTGAGAGTATCGCAATTACGCATGACAGGGACCATTAAACCTCGCTCTGTTGAAACAGCCAGACCGATATCGTAGGTGTAGTATTGGATGATCTCATCTCCATCGATTGCTGCGTTGATTTCAGGGATCGCTTTAAGGGCTGCTACGACTCCTTTAACGAAGAAGGACATGAACCCGAGCTTGACTCCATGCTTTTTGATAAAAGTGTCCTTTTCCCGATGGCGGATTTCCATGACGGTCGACATATCGATTTCATTGAAGGATGTGAGCATTGCAGTTTGATTTTTGGCTTCGACAAGGCGTTGGGCGATCACTTTGCGAAGGCCTGTCATCTTTTTGCGCGTTGATGTTCCTTCCATTTTAGGCACCGCAGATTTAGGGGCTTCCTCGGAGCTTTTTCTGACCTCTTTAACAAAATCGGGGATCATTTTACGTGCGCTTTCTTGAGGAGGTTGTGGCATTGCCTGAGGAATTGGCTCTGGTATTTCATGCGCTGATGGCGTGGGAGCAGGGGATACGGAAGCGGGATTTTCCACAGATGTGTCGATGTAGCCGATCACTTGGCCGATTGTCACTTGATCTTCAGCTTTGACCGTTAGGGTGAGCTTTCCTCCTTGTGGGGCATACAACACTTGGTTCACTTTGTCCGTTTCTAGCTCGAGGATCTCTTCGTCGGTTTTAACAAGCGAGCCTGATGGCCTAATGATAGTGCTGACGATCGCTTCTGATACAGATTCTCCCATTGAAGGGATTTTAATTTCTATTTTCATGTGGTTACCTCGAAAGCTTGTTGCATGAGTAGTTCATGTTGCTGACTGTGTTGTTTGTGCGATCCTACAGCAGGGGATGCGCTCCGATCCCTACCAACATATAAAATGGGACGGTCAAAACAGTGGTGGATATATTCCCAAGCTCCCATGTTCTGATGTTCTTCTTGCACCCAAATGCATTGAACATATCCTGGGTACTGTTCGAAAATCTTGTTGATTTCGGCCTTGGGGAAAGGGTAGAGCTGTTCGATACGGATGATGGCCACATCAGATCGGTTTTGTCTTTGCCGTTGAGCAAAGAGTTCATAATAGATCTTTCCTGAGCAGAAAAGCAATTTTTTTGGCGTGCTGGGTTTTAATGGGTCGTCGAGGATTTCATGGAAAGAACCTTGGGTAAAGTCTGACACACTGCTGACGCAGAGCGGGTGGCGCAGGAGGGCTTTTGGGGTGAAGATAATAAGCGGTTTTTTTGTTTTGTTTAATGCTTGGGCTCGCAGCAGATGGAAGAGCTGCGCAGGTTCTGTGCAGTTGGCTATCCGCGTGTTATCATGGCCTGCTAACTGCAAAAACCGTTCAATACGGGCGGAGGAGTGTTCTGGGCCTTGCCCTTCATAGCCATGAGGCAAAAGAAGGGTGAGATTTGTATTGAGGCCCCACTTTTGCTCAGAAGATGCGATGTATTGGTCGATGATGATCTGCGCACCGTTAGCAAAGTCGCCAAACTGCGCCTCCCAGATAACGAAGGCGTTGGGATAGGCCACGCTGTAGCCAAAATCAAAGCCGAGCACAGCATATTCGGAGAGCGGCGAATTGTACACGTCAAAGGGCGCTTGCGTTTCGCTGATATGGGAAAGGGGGAAATACTTTTGCTCTTTGACTTGGTCCATCCAAATCGAATGGCGATGGGAAAATGTTCCGCGGCGCGCATCTTGTCCGGATAAGCGGACGTGGATACCTTCATTGACGAGTGATGCGTAGGCTAGACATTCTCCCATTCCCCAATCGATGCTTGGTTTAAGGGCGCCGGATTTGACCATGGCTAACCGATCTTGCAGCAGACGTTGGATTTTGGGGTGGATCTTGAGTCCATCGGGAACAGCACACAGCCGCTCCGCCATCTTGTTCAGTGTCGCTTCATCAACGGCAGTTGAGACTTGGCTTAGTAGGGTTCTGGAAGAAAGAGCTTCCTTTTTTCCTTTAGGGGGTAAAGGATTTGATGTTTCTTGCAAGGCATCATTAAGATTTTTTTTAAATTCCTCTTCGAGCTTCCCAGCTTGGGCTTCATCGAGCACGTTTTCCTTGATCAACTGTTCTTTAAACAATGTACGGATCGATTTTTTTCTTTTGATGATCGCATACTCTAGTGGCTGAGTGAATGTGGGCTCGTCGCCTTCATTGTGCCCATATTTGCGGTAACAGTTGAGATCGATGAACACGTCGCAATTAAATTTGTGGCGTATCTCCATTGCCAGTTGAGCGATCCGGATGCATCCTTCAGGGTCTTCTGCATTGACGTGGAAAACGGGAGAGTGAAAGGAGCGGGCAATCTCTGTGCAATACAGTGTCGACCGGGAGTCTTTGGGAACAGTGGTGAAACCGATCTGGTTATTGATTACCAGATGGACTGTGCCGCCTGTGCTGTAGCCATTGAGGTTAGCAAATTGCATCGTTTCGTAAACGACACCTTGTCCTGCCAGCGCAGCGTCGCCGTGGATCAGGACAGGAACGATTTTCTGCCTCTTTTTTGAGGGACCTTCCAATAATTCCTGCTTGGCGCGCGCAATTCCTTCAACGACGGGATCGACCGATTCGAGATGGCTAGGGTTGGCAACTAGAGTAACCGGAATTTTCTTGCCCTTTCTTGTATTAAGGGTCCCCTCAAATCCTTTATGGTATTTGACATCGCCTGTTCCCTCGATTTGGTCAGGCCCATAAAAATCTTCAAATTCATTGAAGATCAATGAGTAAGACTTATTGAGGATATTGGCTAACACATTCAACCTTCCTCGATGGGACATCCCTAAAACAAACTCGGTCGCTCCGACTTCGGCGCCCGTTTCAATGATTGCCGAAAGCATCGGGATCATTGTCTCTCCACCTTCAAGGGAGAAGCGCTTTTGACCAACATATTTTGTGTGGATGAACGTTTCAAAGAGCTCAGCTTTGTTTAATTGGTGCATGATTCGCACCTTATCTTGGCTACTTAGTTCCAAGGGAAAAAAAGGTTCAATTTTGCTCTGGATCCAAGCTTCGAGCTCAGGTGATCCTAGTCCCATGTACTCGATACCGATCTTGCTGCAGTAGGTCTTTTTTAGAGCATCGACGATTGTTCTTAAAGAAGTAGAGCGTTCCTTAAGAAATCCGCAGGTCGGAAATTGCCTGTCTAGCTCGCTCTCTTTAAACCCTAATCTCTGTAGGTTGAGCTCAGCAGGCTCTTTGACTGCTGCAGTCGATATCGGGTTGCATGAGGTCATTAGATGGCCGAACTTCCGGTAGGCATCGATCAGTAGGTAGATTCTCAGATCGGGGCTTTCTTGGATTGTCGAACAAGAAGTAAGTGTCGCAGATGATCCAAACTCCATCCCTTCAAAGAAATAGCGCCAGGAGGGCTCGGCATTGTTGGGGTTCTGCTTATAGCTCTGGTAGATCGCTTCTATTGCGCTTAAGTTGGCCAGATTCGCATACGAAAAATCTTTTTGCCCCATTTTCCCTCAACGTTCTCAAACTGGGTATATAACAAAGCTAACGTCTAGCTGCAATCTCTTTCTTGAAATTTATTTGAGAGACTTTCATAATCCTGGGAGTTTTTTATTTATAATGTCGTTGCAGAAAATTTTTTGCTTCGATAAATAGAGGTCATTGCGTGAAGCTCTTTGTGGAACCTCCGATAGAATGTTTTTAATTTAAGGATATAGGCCAGCATGAATATCAAAAGTGAACGTCTGAAAAAGCTCGAGTCAGAACTTCAAGATCTTGACCAGTGGCTTCGGCTAGGTCTGGTGCCTAAAAAAGATATGGAAAAGCACAAAGATGAAATGCGTCTTCTTTATGATCGGATCGATGAGGAAAAAGAGAGGCTGCGTTTCTTAAAAGAAAACGGAGAGCTTGAAGAGTTTAGTGTTCCTAAGCGGCCAGCCCACGGTAGACAGGCTGTTGAGCCACATAGCCTTCCTGACATCGACATCGCAGAGGAAGGGCTTACCGATGCAGGTCTTGATATGGAGACAGAATCGTTTGACATTGAAACAACGGCAAGCGGTGAAGAAGGGGAAGAGAGAGAAGAAGAGGGGACTCAAGCTGAAGAAGAGGAAGAGGACGATCCCTTTAGCGACCGCAATCGTTGGCGTAGGGGTATTCTAGAAGATCCTGATGCTAATGATTGGTGATTGGAATTCTGAAAATTCTCGGGATATTAGCCTCTATTTTCATATCCCGTTTTGTTCCAAAAAATGTCCTTACTGCCATTTTTTTGTTTTGCCCGATAGAGATTTGTTTAAAGAACAGTTTCTTACAGCGATTGCCTTGGAATGGAAACACCGCCTGCCGCAACTCGAAGGCAAGCGAATCGTCTCGATCTATTTTGGCGGCGGGACCCCTTCAAGGCTTTTCCCAGAGCAGCTTTACTCTATCCTCGGCCCTGTGCTCACCTCTGGCCTAGAAATCGATTCCAACTGCGAGATCACTTTAGAAGCCAATCCTGAAGACTCTAAACTGTCCCTTTTAAGCGATTTTCGCCATCTAGGCATCAACCGTCTGAGCATAGGGATTCAATCATTGGACGACCAGCAGCTTTGCGTTTTAGACAGGCAGCATTCTTCCCAAAAAGGGATTGATGCAATTTTAGCTGCAGAACGGGCTGGTTTTAGTAACATATCGATTGATCTCATGTACGATCTTCCCCATCAGACCTTAGCGAGTTGGAAGTCGACCTTAGGCCGTTTAAGGGAGCTTCCGATCAGCCATCTTTCTCTCTATAATTTGACTTTTGAGCCTAATACAATTTTTTTTAAACAAAAAAACGAGCTAATGCCTCATCTTCCCAACGACGAACAAAGCCTCAATCTCCTCCAAGAGGCAATCGAGGCAATCGAGTTTACGGGGCTCGATCGCTATGAGATCTCTGCATTTGCCCATCCCGGCATGCATTCCCGCCATAATATAGGTTATTGGACCGCTCGCCCCTTTATTGGTTTCGGCCCTTCCGCTTTTAGCTATTGGGAAGGGAAAAGGTTCAAGAACATCAGCCACCTTAGTCGGTATGCTGAGGCATTATTGGAAGGAGCATTTCCAACTGATTTTGAAGAAAGTCTTTGCTATCCGCAAAACCTTTACGAGCTGCTTGCTATCCGGATCCGTTTAAAAGAAGGGGTAAACATTCCCTTTTTTGAAAAATCGCATGGAACCCTTCCCAATGAGTTCTTTAAGCGTATGCAATCGCTGGAGCGAAGGGGATGGATTAAGCATTTAGGAGAGGTCTATTCGATGACTAAAGAGGGGATGTTATTTTACGACAGCATCGCAACAGAGCTGATCTAAGAGATATCCTCTTTTAAATATGACAGTTCAGATGCTCCGGTAAAAAGGGGGTATTACCTCAGAAGTTGATCAAGCAGATCAAAATCGATATGTTTCTCGACCACTTCGATAGCCTCATGGACCTTCTCGACGTCCTCCGTTTGGATCTTTGCGGTAAATGAGGAGATCATTTTCATTGCTGTGTGGCTGTGAAAAGGGGTGTAGAGCATCGGAATGCAAGCTTTTTGCAGTTCTTCAATGATGTAGTTCCTTGGAGGGTGATCGCCTGTTAGGATCATAGCAGATTCGAGGTCTTCGCGCGGATTTGCAATTTTGGTGTCCCAGTGTTTAGACAGGGTGGCAAGGATGATATCTTCCCGGTTAGCAGGTGTAATAATCAGCTGGCATTTGGCAATCCAATTCCGATAGGCTTCCGCTGAAGTTGCGACAAGCCGGATGTGTTTGGAGTGGCGGAATTGGTGCTCATTTCCCGTAATAAGTTCCGTCTCAAACAGGTTCTCGAAATCTTTCATTGAAGGGTTGCTTAAAAAAGAATCGAAGGGGATCGAACCGATCAAGGGGAGCTTCCATCTCTTCAATGCAAGCGGCATATAGTGTTCAATCATGCTTTTTTTTTCAGGAAGTACCCGGTTCAAAATAACGCCGAGCACCCTGGCTCCATGCATTTCACACACTGTTTTATTCAACATGAGCTCATCGTATGCTGAGCCAAGCCCGCCGGAGGCGAGGAGGATCATAGGGATGCCGAGCTGCGAAGCGACTTGTGCATTATTTAAATTTATGATCGACCCGACGCCGCAATGTCCAGTACCTTCAACGAGGACAAACCCATTTTTTTTATGAAGGGCTTTTAATGCGTTGTTGATTCGATCAACCAGCTCTTTTTCATCGAGTTTTTCATCGAGAAATTGGCGGGTGAATCCGGAAGGGATCAGGACTGGGCTCATGTCTTTGTAGGCAGCCCCCAGGGAGAAATGCTCTTTGAAGATCAACACATCTTTGTCGACGCTCAATCCTTTTTTGATCTCGACGTGCTCCTGGCCAACCGGTTTCATATAGTCGACATGGGGAAATCGTTTTTTCAGGCCGGAAAAAAGGCCGAGGCAAGTTGTTGTTTTACCGACATGCTGTCCTGTTGATGCAACAAATAATCCTTTCACAATACCCATCTATCGTGTCACCTAATAATTTCCTTATGCGCAATGGGCGGATTCTTGAAAAGATAGAACTTCCTATCGAAAGCTTATCCTTCAGTGGTAATTACAGATGCTTGTGCATCTGTAAAACTGAAAATAGTCTGGATCGTTTGCTGGGTCTCTTTAAAGATCTCTTCGTCGGATTTTAGATAGAGGACCTCATCGAGGGTGAACCAACGTAGGCCAGTGGAGGAAATAGCATCGGGGTCAAGGGAACCTCCAATCGGCTTGCCTAGGTAGATAAAATCGATGTGTTGGTGTTCAGGCTGATTTTTGTAGGCAGGGACATTTTCGAGAAGGCATAGGAAGGGCCTTTCAAAGCTTGTGGCATTCGAGCGAGTCACCCACAAGTGCTCATCTTGGATAAGGGCGATGTCCAAGCCAGTTTCTTCTTTGGCTTCCCGTATCGCGCATTCGGGAGGCGTTTCATTTTCTTCGAGATGCCCTCCAGGTGGAAGCCATTTTCCAAGCTTCTTATGGAAGTGGAGGAGAACTTGATTTTCGTTCAGAATATAGGTCGTAGCTGTGAATTGTTTCATGTTTGCCTCAGATGTTGGGGGCCATACTTCTTTAAAAAGGGAAGCAAGAACAGGTGATGTATAGCTCCAATATAGTTATGCCCCTGATAAAGGGCTTGTGTTAATTCATTTACTTTTTGTTTTGCACGATTATAAGCTAGACTTGTGGTGATATCGGTAATTCCGTGCATGTCGAACACAAAAAAATTCCAAATAGGAATATCCTGGACTTCTTCTGCCCATCCGTTCAAGGTTCTTAAATCTTCGGCCAGAAGGTCAAGCTGGTTTTTTAGTCCATTTTGGCTCTGAACGGTACGTTCTGCTGCATAATGGCGGTATTGTGCAATCATTTCTTTTAAACGTTGTGCAGAAGAGTATGCAAGGTTTTTTAAGAGCTGCAGAGTCTGTTCACTCTCTTGGGTCATGTAGCCAAGGTTCCGATGGTATTCCTCATGAGCCTGTGTAAGGTCTTCCCGAGTCCTTGCATGCACGAGATTTAAAACTTGGTCCAAAAGACTGCGGTGAAGGAAACTTGCTGGTAAGGTTTGGATGAGCGTTGCAAGGATCCTTTCATTTTCCCTTGTTTCAGGAGAAAGGGTGGCCGATCCTAAATGTTGGGTTTTAGCAACGAGGATCCGTTCAAATAGGGGGGGGGTCTGCATCAAGATGTCGATATTGTGGCGCGTAGACTGAGCTTTAGAGATTGCAGACCGCAGCTGGCTCCAATCAGGATTGAGCTGTTGTTGGTTAGTAAAAAGATGGGAAAGGGATTGAAACTCGGAGAGAGCTTCTTGAATGCTCGCAGTGTGACGGGAGGAGTGGTCGATATCCGTTGTTTGAACACTTTCCAGGGAAAGGATCGATTCGATCTGTTTTAGTTTTTCCTCGATCCCTAACAATAAATGTTCCCCTTGCTCGGTTTGCGTTATTTCTTCATAGATTTTAAGAGATTGGTTGAGATGGTCTGTGATAGGCCTAAGATGGTTAGCTAGTTGTTGAGACAGGTCATTGAGCCTTTGTTTTGTTTCCGTATGGAAGCAACGATTGCCGTCGGCTTGGCTTAATGCGTCTAATCGTTCTTGTTGGAAATTAACAGAGGCCCCGATTAAGCTCCGCAAGAGAGCGTGGGTTCTGGGATTAGTTGGAATGGAAGGGTCGATGAGTAATAGATTAGATCCAAGGGTCCTTGCAATACTTGTTGATTGATTTTTAAGGTCTTGGATGAATTGGTGGACTCCAGCTTTTTGCCGTTCTCCAGAAAAATCGAATTTTTCTCGGATGGCATATAAGATCGATGCCTCGAGAATTTCATCGATCTGATCACGAATTGCTTTTTCAAGTCGAACACAATCTTTTTCAGCAACGGGCTCATCAATATCCATTGCGCTATTTGCGATGGCAAGCATGTGGAACAAGAACTCATTTTGAGCCTCTTCACTCATCAATGCATCTAGAGAAAGGAGGATCAGACCGATAGTCGTTTCAAGCGCTTCGGGCAAGAAGAGATCATCAAGTTCTCTTTCAGCCCGGTCTCTAAAAGAAAGCCTCCCTTCAAGATAAGCACGCATCCTATCTTGTGTGCCGTAACGGCTTTTATTGAGGACTTCAAGGAGGTATTCAGCAAGCCACGAGATCTCCAATTTTTTACTCATGGAATATTCATCTTGCAGATGAATATGTTCTCTCTCGGAGGTCATGCTGATTTGCATCGATTTCCAAACCCGTTGAAGTAGGAGATAGAAAGCTTGATTCAATCCATAAGAGGTCTTTGTATTGGATTTAAGCGCATCGACGGTTCTGGTTAGGTTTCTTTCCAGCAGGGGACTATATCTTAAAAAGAGATGCGTTCCCCAATTCATGACAGTATTAGCAACCCATTCGGGAACGAATAGAAAGGCATTGATCGTCCAGGTACAAAAGACATTAAGAGTCGTTAGAAGAGGATTGAGGAAATAGAGGGAGGACGTTGGAGGGATTTGAACATCGTAATGTTTGGTAATGGAACTTCTCCAATTAAATCTTGGCCCATAGATATCTAGGGCTGTCGCTGAGAATGCGCTGTAGAGCTCGGCAGGCTGTAGCCCGCCGTTGCGTTCCGGTGCTTGGATGGCAAGCTCAAGCATTCGTTGAAAATCGCGAACTTGCCCAGTTGGAGTTGCCGCTGCATCGTTATAGGACGCGCTGAGGGGAGCTAGCCAGTTTCTTAGCTGCTGAATAATGTGGATCTCTTTCGGATGCAAATGGTCTTCGGAAGCGTCCTGCCATTGTTGAAAAAAGGCTACTGTATTTGAGATGAGGGCTTCAGCAAAAAAATTGAAGGCAGGAACAGCTAAATAGTAAGCTGCTTTGGCCAAACATTTGGAAACAAGGGAACAATTGCTCTGATCGATCCATGCATAGTATCGAGTTTTAAAAACTTCATTGATTAATCTAGTTGGCGTATTCGGAGGAATGGCAACAAGAGAAGCATAAAGAGGGTGATCGGGAGCAAGCCTCAAAAGATATTCGTTAGTTAGCCTGATCGCGCCATAGGCAGGAACTCTTAGCGTCAGCTTAAGAGATTCTTCAGCGATCATGGCGCGAGAAACAGCATGCTCAGAGGGTGGCCTTAAGTCATGCAATGCTGCACTGTGGCTGGAAATATTGGCAAGAAATGTTGGGATTGCTGAAGGGCTTGAACGGACTGAATTGAGAGGAAGTCGAAACCCTTGAAGATACACTTGCTGCTGCTGCATGACTCGCATGCATTCTTGCAAGGTTCCGATTAATTCAGACCAAGAGCCATTTTTTCGAGTTGTATTCACTCGCTCAATCAACGGATTGATCGCAGCAATGATATGCGGGTGTTCGCAATTTTCCTCGAGGTGTTCTTTGATTTTATGGAAGACAAATGCCATCATCGTTGCCAAGGAAACGGCAGCCCGTTGCGAAACAGCTTGGCAGGCGGTCGCCATGATCTGAGAAAGGATTGAGCTGGTTTGTTCCAAGATGTTGTTATAGGGGATCGAACTGCTCGTGTGTTCTGGCTCTGTTAAAAGAGGCATGGGCCCTCCTTCTGTTACTGGACCAGTTGTTCGTTTGGGCAAAGAAGCTGTCGTTGCTTCCGTATTTGGCACAGTACCCTGAGAAAATGTATTCGAAATCAACCTCTGGGGGAGGTTTTCGATCCTTTCAAGCAATTGATCTAGCCGATCGGCTAGGTGATCTCCAACACGGGTCAACTCTCCAACTGCTCCTGTTTGACTATTAAACGCATGATCAACGCATTGGAACACGGGCTGGAACTGCCTTTGGATTTCACCATAATCAAAAAAAAGTGATTCATCCGTTATGAATTCCTGCAGGTACTTTCGAAACCCTTCCAACAATTTGAACTGCTTTTCTGAAATCACGGGCCGAATTCTAAAGATCTCCTCTTTGTTGCGATCTAATTCCTCTAACAGGCGGATCGCATTGACCATGAGAGGAGAAAGGGTTTCCCGCGCAGCTTCCACCTGCAAAGCCTGTCTCAATAGGATAAGGGCGATCCGGCAGTGTTTGATCGTCTCATGAGGTATCGAAGTGAGCTCTAACCGGAGCATTTGCAGGGCTTGTTCAAGAACGCTGCCGTTGCGGATAACAAGCCTTCCGCACAACTCATCGAGAAGCCCGCCACCTTCAAAAATTTTGTGCTTTAAAGAATCGATCGCTCTCTGGAAAATTCCAGTCTCTTCATCTAAAAATGCTGAGTTTAAAAAGTCTAAGGCACTGACCAACGATCCGTTATATTGCATGATTGCAAGCGATAGGATCGTAAGTGCCTCGCTGAGATGGTTCCTTGTAGTATCATCCATTTCTAAAAGGGCGTATTGGTCTGAGATTTCGTCGACCAAGATCGAATGCTGGATTGTTGGATATTTCATTTCCAAGGCCAAAAGCAGCGTTCTTATTTTTTCTTGCCCTTCTGAAGAGATCTCTTGATACACAGATGGATGCTGATCAGGATTGACCAGAGCCAATTGCCCGCGCACTTCAGCAAGATGTGTAGAATCGGGTTTTCCAAGAAAACGAGCAATAGCGGCGCGCGCTGCAGCAAAGGCTGGGGGCGCTTGTCTTAACAGAGTTTGGGCGATCGCTCCTTGTATCCTTGAAAGAATTTGACTCTCGTTTTTCTCGAATATTTCTCCAAAGCGCATCGATGCACCTTCTGTTGCCGCTGCTGCGCTCCAGTTCATTGGCGCTACAGCAGTGCTTGTGCCCCAACGCCATATACGCGTAAAAAATGATTGGGTGCTTGAAGGAGGTGTTGGTGTCGGTGGGAATGATTGATTTAAGAAGCTGGAAGAATCGAGCACAGGCTCCGTTCTAGCTGTCACATGTCGAAGCACTTAAAATTTTGGATCCTGGTTTATTGGAGTTTTGAGAAAATAGCCGAACCGGCTAGGTTAACAGATTAACCCAATTTAGAGAGAGTAAAAAAATTCAACAAGAATTCTTGGACATTTTTCCAAAGCGAGTAGCCTAGCAATCAAGAACCAGGAAGCAAAAAGTGCTTCTGTTTTTTTTGCTGGACGTTTTATGCTTGCAACCATGAAAGAATTTAGCGAACTACTTGAAGTGGCTGAGAAGTTGCTAAGTCCCGATGGCTGCCCTTGGGACCTAAAACAGACGTTCTTTAGCCTACAGCCTTATGTGCTAGAAGAAGCGCATGAAGTAATTGAAGCTGTCGACTCTAATGAAGACAGGCGGATCATTGAAGAGCTGGGCGACTTGCTCTATACGATTATTTTCTATGCAAAACTGGCCAAAAAAGAGGGGAGGTTTAACATGGAAGATATCATTAATACAGCCAAAGAAAAACTGATCCGACGCCATCCTCATGTGTTTGGGGATGTCAAGGTTGACCATATCAACGACATCGTCAAGAATTGGGAACAGATCAAAAAGCAAGAGAAAGGGGACCAAGCTCGAAAAAGTTGCTTGGATGGGATCCCAGCCACCCTTCCCGCTTTGCCGCGTGCGCAGAAAATCATTAAGCAGATCATTCGTTCGCAAGCTCCTGTTGCCCAAGAGCTCCTTATGTCGAAAAAAGAGGTAAGGGAAGAAGAGGTGGGCGAGGCGATAGTTCAAGAAATCGCTCAAGCAGAAGAGTCGGGAGTCGATAGTGAAAGTGCTCTCAGGCGGGCGTTAGGCCGCTATGAAGCATGTTTTCGAAAGTGGGAATCATCGTTAGATTGATTTGAAAAGGGATTGCTATTTCCTCTTAGCTTGAAGATAAGGAATTAAGGCCATGTGGTGTAGTATTCCATGTTTCTGGGTTTCTTCGCGCCGGATAAATTGCATTAGTCCGTCGACGTGATCTTTAACACGTCTAAAGACAAGCTCTGTTGCCCAGTTCTTAAAGCTGTTCATGTCGATTAGAGCTTTGTTGACGTAGGCCACAGGTTTGAAGGCATTGTACTGTGATTGTTCCGTCATGTGGATGTTTAAGATTTCTAATATCGGAGCAAGGTTCTGCAAGGCATCTTCTTCGAGTTCTTTCATTCTCTTTTCTCTCCCCTCAACATCTTGACCAGGGAAAGTTTGATCCTGAAGTCTATTCAGAAAGAGCAAGCCACGGATCAGTGTTTCTCTATGTTCAGAGGTAAAAGTTGATCGTTCGAATACGGAGCCTTCTTCCTGCATCAAGGTTTTGATCGATATCAAAAGCTGGGTTGCACAATCTGTAAGCTCAGGGCTTTCAATATTGGTTTTTATCACCTTTTTCAGATTCAGCGCTTTAGTTTCAGCGTCGGTAAGGCGATTATCTGAGGTTTCGTAGCTACGCGTCATTAATTTGAGATTCTCACGAGCTGCAACAAGAGATTCTTGCATCGTCTGGATACGCATTTGGACGTAATTGTTTTCTAGAAAGCTAGATCGGTTGATCAGTTCTTGGATCTTGATGGTCTTATCTCGGATCCTCTCTTTTTTTGGATTGATTTCAGCGGCAGACTGTTCGAATCTTTCTAAAATTAGGCGTCTAAATTCATCGAAGGCGTTATCGAGCTGTTCTTGGAAGCTACTGCTTTGGATAGCTTGGATCTGGGCAAAAAGTTTTTTGCTCAAGTCGTTGTCGTTTAAACTCCGGATCTCGCTTTTGAGCATTTCAATGTTGGTGCGAATCGAAGCAGGTAGGATGAAGGCTCTGAACGTTTGCTGCTTTTCACGGACGATTTGAGCTACTAATGAGGTATCTCTTGTTCCTTGTTGCAGGCCAAATTCCATAATGGCAAGCAAGTGTTGTAGTTCATTAAGGCAAAAAGCGAGTTCGCCGATTAATCCTGTTAATCCTTGTGTTAACGCACCTTGGTTTCGAACGCGATTGGCCTGTTCTAAATGATGTTCCAGGAAGGTAATCTGATCGCGCGCCCAAGCCATATCTGCAAGCGTATGGGTGTTGCCGCATAAACGCTGCGCGATTTCGTGACTGATCTGCAACATGCTTTGGAGCTCGGGGTATAGCTCGGCATGCTCTTCGATCTCCTTTTGGGCATGGCGCATTGTTGAAAGGTCCTTAACGTAAGGAGCTGAATTCTCTGCGACTGCACGGTAGTGGATTTTTAGCGCTTCTTTATTATCGGTATTCAACTGGCTTTCTTGAGCTTGAAACCACCCATTGGAGCATTCAGTTTGATATAAAAGAGCTTCTTGAAGAGCTGCTTTCAGCTTAGTCGTTGACTCGGTCGAGTTGAGGTCATCCGATGCACCTAAAGATTGCAGATCGTTAGAAGCTGATTCGGTCAGGGTCTCTGTTTTTTTTCTTAAATCACTGATTTGCCGGTTTGTTTCTTGCTGTTCTTTTGTCCCTGTAAAGTCAAACTTCCTTGCGACAGCAGTTCGGACCGACAAGGCAAGCATCTTGTCCGTCAGGGCAGTAATTTCCTGTTCTTTTTCGTTGACTTCATCAAGCGTATAGGATTCAGTGCCTTGGCAAAAATTATTCCCAACTCTAATGAATTCATATATTAATTTATGGAGCCGATCTTCCTTGGCAAAGGTCCGGATTGCTAGCGCCATGATGTTCACGGCTTCTTGGATCACATCTTGAATGAACAGATTATCGACAAAGTTCACAGCATTCTGAGTCAACGACTTTCCATCAACGACATCTCTTAGTTCATCCTGTGTTTGGCATTTGCTCTTTTTTAAGACGTCAAAAATATTTTCGACTAATTCTTGAAGATCGTTTCTCTTATGTTTTGAAAATGCGTCTTGGTGAAAAGATGTTTCATCCCGTTGGGATTCAGCATGCCTCTGTTCCAGAATCTCTAGAATAACTCTGAGTTGACTGGCTATGACAAGATTAAATGGATGGACGGAGCCGCTGGTGCCTATCAGCGAGCCAATACTTTGGCTTACGATTGCGTTCATGATTCCCTTTTTATTGGGGATAAGTCTATTGACTAGCCAAGAAATAAGGGGATTTTGGATGCATTTATTAATGAGTTCTTCTGCAAAATTTTCATAAAGATCGGAAGTACTTGTGCCAAAGTTGCATTCAGGCTTATCCAATTCCCATTTTAACGCTTCAACGATGCGGCCTCCAGGTTGCGGATTATGCGCGACCTTTCCATAGGCGGCTCCAAGGATTACCAAGAAGTCTGTGACCCTATTAATGAACCTGCTTTTCAGTTTATTGAAGTCATCGATCTTGTTCTCATCGATGAATTCAAATGCTTCTTCTAAACAGCTCGTGGTCAAGTTTTGAATCCATTTATTAAGTAAGTAGGAGGAGATTGAATAGGCTGGATAAGCAAAAATTTTTTTAAACCAGCTTATGTTAGCATGCTCCAGATGTCTGAAGAAAGCATGTTTTAAAGCAGTATCTGGATCTTCTTGTCCTTCTGCATCGCGGATAAGGGTGGAATACATCTGATTGCTAGCCGGGGTTAGTCTAAAGATCTTCTCGTAAACGAACCTCATGGTTAGATAACTTTTTGCGCTACTAACAAACTTTTCCTTCTCTTCCTGCACTTTAACTTTCCAATCCACTTCTTCGTTGGAACCCGTTTCGGGATTTTTTTGTAAAACTGTTCTAAGCTCAGATATGTTCTCTAAAAACCGAGTTTCCGGGTTCTGAACAGGTTCTCCAAGCGTTCCAATTTTTGGAACTTTGAGCCCATTAATATAGATGTTAACGGTGTTTAACGTTTCTAAACCGGTCTTAAGCACCCCCTGAAGTTCTTTGATAGAACCAGATGTTTGAACTCGAGTGACCTGGATGATCAGCCTTCTGAGCGTTTCACGGGGGGCCTCAAAATTTTCCATTCCTTCAATCGATTCAAGAGCGCTTTCTAAAGCGTAAAGGAGCGAAGTTGCGATGCTTTCCACCATTTTTTGAGAAGCGGCAGAAGAGGCGAGGCATTCCATTGCTTGTCTCAAATATATTCCGATCGTTACTTGCCCTGTTTCATCTTCAGGGGGAGCTTCTTCAATCGGTCCAGGAGCTTCTGGGTTACGTCCTAAAACGGCGTTATAGATTGCGCTTGGAAGATTTGTAACGCGATTTAGGAACGGCTCGAAGCCTCTTGCCATGGCATCGGTAACCCTTTCGACATATCCTGCTTGGGCATAGAAGTGGTGATTGAGGATCACGAGAGTCTCTTTAAGAGGAGGGAGGATCTCCTCTTTTCTAGGCAAAATATTAGCTTGAAAACCTAACAAGTGCGGCAGCAAGGCTTGAAACGTCTCGATATCGGTTTCGCGCAAAGGAGGATCTTGGAAGACCCCATTTTGATGATCTAATAATTGTTGGATTGCCTCAGCCAAACCAGCGGCAAGCCTGATTAGCTCGGCTCGCGGGGTTCTCCCGGTAACAGCTGTTTGCAGCTTAAGAAGAGATTCCCTAGCAGCGCTTAAATCGGGGTGCGGAGCATCGGTAAGCTGTTTGCCTAAACGGTCCACAAAGCCTCCGCGTTGCAAGACCGAATCGGTCAATTGGTCAGCAAAGGCTTTTGCAGTTCCAGCCACGAGTCCTCCCTGGATTTTCAAATGGTGGTTAATGACTGCAATAGCGTGTTCTAATGCTGAAGTTACCTCTTGAGTGTTTGGCGCAGCAAGCTGCGAAAAACCGGCGAGGGATCTTTTTAAGTTGGTTAAAATCGATAAGTCGCCATCGCGCAAAGGAGCGCGGAAAAAGACAGCTAACTGCTCTCTTTCAAGCGTATCGATGTCTTTTATCAGATTTACCGCCAGTGTATGTAAATAGGGTTTTGTGGCTTGTTTGTCTATTCCATTTTTCAATAGAGCCATCGAAGATCCGCACTGGGTTAATGCAGGATGTGTCGTTCCATTGAGTCGTTCGCTAAACTGGTCGAGGGGTCCATTTACCTCGACAAGAGCATTCAGTTCAGTCTTCAAATAGGTCACGGCTTGGGTCAGAATTCCCTTTTCTGAGTCCAGAAGGCGAGTATTTAAAAGGCGCAGAACTTGATCGAAGATTCCTCCATCATCGACAAGAGTGCGCCTGAAGCCATCGATTGGTCCTCCAGCATCGAACAATTTTGCATTTAGCAAATCGATAGCTTGCGTAATGATGTCATGCGTGTCACTGTCAATCCGAGCTTCCAAGGAGGTCAGGGGGCTTTTTTGAGCGATCAACTGCTCCTCAGCAGTTTTTAACAAAGGCAATAAGACCCTTGGAGTCGGGTCTGTCAAGCCCAATTCGAGCCTGGAGAGAGTTGCCCTTTCCCGTTTGATCTTATCGCACAGCTGCTCGAGAGCTATTGCTTGAAGAGCGTGTGCTGCTGCTGAGTTCTTAATTTGGACGATCTTCAAGCCAGCGTTTAATTGAGATTGGATCGTCGCGTAGGTGTTGCCCGGGAGGTCTGCGGCTCTGCCTGGTTCTCCATTAATCGAGCTATTGATTTCCCGTAGCAATGACCGTTCGTTTGCATTAAGCTTTTTAGATTCTTCGATTGTTGATTCATCCACGTTCAAACGAGCTTCAATGATGAGTTGGGCATCTTTGAGAACAGCCTCCTCCTTGTTTTTGAGCCCTGTTTGTAAGAATTGGATTGCTTCTAAAATGGGACGGTCCACTTCTTGGAACTGGTGCTGAGCAAGCTGGTGCACCGTACTTCCTAATCCAACCCAATTTCTCCGCAACCGTGTTCTTGCTTGGTTTAAAAGCCTGATTTTTTCTTCGTTAAGCGGGTCAAGAATTGTTGAGAGTACTCCTTCATCGCCATTTAGTTTTAATTCGACGAGATCGATTCCTTCTTTGATAGAAGCCTCATGGAAAGCAATGTATTTTTCGGCAATAAGTTGTAACGTTTCTGCTAGCCAAGCTGATTCCTGCTGACTCCACGATGTTTCTACTCCATTTATTGGATACAACTTTCTTTCCAGGAGGGCCTGAAAGCGGATTAGAGTCTCTTTGTTCGATATGCTTAGCGTATTCTTTAATGTGCAGAGCAGACCTGTAGGGGCATTTAACTGATCGATCAAGACTTGAAGCTCTTGATTTGTGCGCAGAGTGATTTTGTTCTTGGCAATTCGAATCGCTTGCTTAATAAGAGCTTTTTCCTCTTCTTTTAATCCCTCTTGAGGAGCATGAATCGAAGCGGTTGTCTTCTGACGCAGTAACGCAAGTGCGGCATTGGCATCCCTTCTTTCTTGTTCATCTAACATGCCCCTTAAACTATGAGGGGATTCACTGAATAATTCGGATAGCTTTTTTTCGACAGTTTTCAATGAAGTTTGACTAGTTTCGAGTAATTTGGACTTAAGGATATCGATAGCTTGACCGATAATCCCACACCCATCTCCAACGAGTGCTTTTTCAAGAAATGCCATCGCTTCAACAATCGAACCTTCCTGTCTTTTTAATATGATACTGATCAATTCGGAAAGCATCTCAAAACTGTCTCTTTGAAGAGCTATATCCAAGAGGGGAGCATCCAAGAGGGGAGCTGGAGGAATGGGCTCATCACGAACAAGGGCCTGGAACATCAGATCCATCCTTCTAATTAGCTCTTTACCTTGAGGTGAAAGATCGGGAGCGAGTTTCTGCAAAGCCTCTTCATTCAATAATGCGATGCAATCGTGAGCTTGCTTTGCTAATTCACGCGTTAGGGGCTGTGATCGGATTAAGACCGCATCTAAAATTTCTTTTAATCTATAGAGTTCTTGAGGAGGTCTTTTGATCAATGCATTGGTGAGTAATGTTTTGACTTGTTCTGCAACAGATCCGTTGGGCTGGAGCATGGCAGTAAGCTCTCGCTCCGCTCCGCTTACAGCCCCTGAACCTAGGCCGTCTCCCATTGGTCTGAACGCCCATGCAATGGGACGTGTTGCGTAATGTCCTGTGCCAGAAATGAAACTTGAGGTTGCATTAAGGCCTTTTTTCAACCAGGAAGATTGTGGGATGGGAGTAGAATTTGATGAAATGAATAAACCGTTATTTGTAGCATTATTAGTTGGTGTGGACATAATAATCGCCTTTTTATTTAATTGAATTTGATTGTACATTTAATATCTTATAATTTCAATCTAATAACAAACTTTAACAATGTTATAATTTTACTAACTTGTTTTATTTTCGCTTATTAAATATTGATTTATTAATCAACTGAAGGCAAAGGTTATTTAATTTTGCTCTGATTTTTAATTGTTTTTATTCGATTTAAAATGGTCATTTTAAAAATAAGATCTGAAAAGAGTTGGCTATTGAATTTCTTAGTATCGAAATCGAGAGTGGAAATTTTTAAGTAGCTAATAATTAATGTTTTAAAATTTGGTGTTCAATGAGTTGCACGAGAAGATTGCAATCAGAGCCTAGTTTAGGGTATATAGATGTGAACTTAAAAATTAGTTTCCTACTAGTAGATCTAATAGATACGTGGATGGATCCTTATGAAAGTTATGAGAAAAAAAAGAGCGAAAGATGCATCAAAATATCCCATGCTTTCTTGGAAGGTTCTCTTTACAGCGACCCTGCTGATAGCATATTTTGATCCTCTAATGGCAGCCCATGACCTTACCCTAAATGATCACTGGAACATCACGGGTGATTTTGTCTATATGCGCCGCCAGCATTCGACGGGTAAGTCTCTCATCTATGATTTGGACAAAAAACGCTTTTGCCCAAATTGCGATGATTTTGCTGTTCTAAGAACGAGTGCATTAATCAATGATCAACGATTTGAACCGGGCTTCCGCGTCGGGGTGACCTATCGCAATAATCCCAAAATGAGCTTAGAAGCTAATTTTCTTTGGGTTAATGATTGGGATGGACACAAAGAAAAGAAGGGGGATGCAAGTCTATTCTTTGGATTCAAAGATATCAATTACGATGGGGATTACATCTTTGCCAATGAGGCCAAAGGAGACTATGACACAGGATTTTGGACCACAGAAGCAAATTACTGGCGCCATTGGACTCCTCGCAATATCGATTACTTTTCCTTGTCTGGCATTTTCGGGCTCCGATACTTCCATTTTAATGAAAGTTTTGTCATCACCTATATGAGACCTGCTGGTAAGAGCCATTACAAGATCCATACTAAGAGCGATGCGTTTGGAGTTCAGGCAGGTCTTGATTTCCAAGTCAATCCTACAAAGACTTTCAGTTGGGAAATCTTTGCGAAATTTGGACTGATGATCGACCATGAAGAGCAAAAGCAGCTATTAAAAGATCTCGATGATACAGTGACATTGCGCAATTTAAAACAGCAAAAATGGCAAAATGGGTGTTTTGCTGATGTCGCAGCATGGCTTGTGTTTCAATTTAAAGACCACCTTAACTTCCACTTTGGATATGAGATGATCTTTCTATCGAGCGTTGCAACTGCAGAAGATCAAATGGGCAAACGGTTAACATCAGGAGATGGAAAACAGATTGATCCAAACGGTGCAGTCATTATTCATGGGTTGCTTGGAGGGATGACCATTAGTTTTTAACTAAAGTTTTAATAAAATAGATCAGCCCCTTTCACGAAAGCAGGGAAGTATACTCGAAAATTTAATTTTAAAAGAAGTCTAGTATCGATTGTTTCAAGAAAAGTAGTTTTGCAACTCTTTCTGAAAATAAAAAAAGCCGGAGATTTCTCCTCGCATCAAACCGCATCCTTAAGGCTGCTACCTTCCGATCCTGACCTGGTTCAGACCGTTTGATTCGAGAGGGTCCCCGGCAAAAAATAAGGTCTAATGGTAGCACTCAGCTCCTTTTCTAGGCAAGGGCCAAGAGCTATTAGACTATTTTACAAAAATTAAATTTTTATTTAAGTTGCTCAACCTCATAAAGTTTTTGGGCTGACCGGTTAATTGGTTGTATTTCATCTTAGGCTCAATGCGGCAGAGGGGGTGCAATCCGCTTCAAGATCTGTTATTTAGTGGCTTGCCTCTCTGGCGAAAATGTGCGGATGTTCTCGAGCTTTGTATCAGGGAAAAAAGCCGAAAGGATCTTCTGCGTGTTTGCGCCATGCTCCGCCATTGAAAGTGCGCCGAGGATGCATAAACCGACCCCATGACCTTCACCAAAACCGTTGAAAACGATTTGATCCCCGTTGAGTTTGACAGTAAAATCGTTGCTGCGCAATCGCATTCCACCAAGGCAGTTTTGAAGCTTAAAAAAGTCGATGTCATAGGCTTTTTCACCTTCTTTGATACGAATTCCATAAACTTTTTCAGAATCTTTATCCTGATAAAGATCGATAGCGGTGACCTTTGCTGCGCCCACCATCTTCCCTAATTCCTGCTTGGACACTGCAAAGGACCAACCATGCCTTTGCCGTTCATAGGCAGCGTAAGGAGACGCAACTCCATGAGGAGTCGAAATTGCTTTTCTGAAAATTGCAGCAAAATCCGCTGTTTTTCCTGCGCTATCTTTAGTCCATGTCGCCGCAAAGGGTTGGTTCTGATAAGTCATCACGACATGGCGAGTATTGTTGATCGCTTTGTCTAGGTGGAGATTTTGCAAGGTAAGCGCATGGCCTTGGTATCCGACGTCTTGCGCTTCGACATGGTAATATGCATTGGGTTTGCGATTGACTAGGTAGTGGGCGTTGGTTCGGGCAGTGATGGTAATTGCTTCCATCACTTCTTCATCGTATTCTTGAGAAAACTGGTTTGTCATGACCGATTTTAGATATCTTTCGATGTCCACTTCATTAACGATGTTGAGCTTGCCATTCATGTCGTAGAGCTCGATGCAGCCTCGGTATTCGATCCCGTCGACAAGGATCGTGGTTTGCGAGTCGCCGGGCACGACCCTGATCTGGTTGATGCCAGGGAACAACTCTTTCCATTGAAGCCCTTCTTGGCGCGGGAGTACCTGGGCTCGTTTGGTGGAGATCCCGTTGCCTACTTCAAGGCCTGTGAAGGGATCATAGACGACATATCGCCCTTTGACCTCCAAAAGGACGCTGTCTTTTTGGGACGAAATTAAGACTTTGATCGTCGCAGGTTTTTCTTGCTGAGAAAGATCTGTTGGAAGCGCGGTGGCAGCCGAAATCGCAATAGAAGGCGCAATAACGGAGATGCACAGACCGCATGTAATTAGAGCATTGGTCCATTTCATGGTTAGACTCCCTGATTAAATTTGGAGGGCAACGGGCGCCCCAGATGTTGATAGGTTAACGCGGTGACTTCTCTGCCGCGTAAAGTCCTTTTTAAGAATCCTTGCATCATTAAAAAAGGCTCATAGACCTCTTCTAACGTATGGGCTTCTTCAGAAAGGGCAGCGGAAAGGGTATTAATCCCCACAGGCCCCCCTTGATAATGATCGATGATCACATTAAGAATTTTTTTGTCCATCTCATCAAGTCCACGATAATCGATGCTTAGCATATCGAGCGCTGTCTCTGCAATTTTTAGGTTGATCTTGTTGTTCGCTTTGATCTGAGCATAATCTCTTGCCCACCGAAGCAGGTTATTCGCAATTCGCGGCGTTCCGCGCGAGCGCTGTGCAATGCACAAGGCTCCCGATTGATCGATTTCGATATTCAGGATATGAGCTGAACGGGTGAGGATCTTTTCAAGAACTTCAGGAGAATAGTAATCGAGGCGGCAATTAAAGGTGAAGCGGGAACGCATAGGAGAGCTAAGCAGACCGACTCTGGTTGTTGCTCCAACTAACGAAAAGCGGTTAAGCTTGACCTGAATGCTGCGGGCAGCAGGGCCGCTGTCAATGATGAGATCGAGTGTAAAGTCTTCCATTGCAGAATAAAGATATTCTTCCACAGCGCGGTTCATTCGATGGATCTCATCAATAAATAGGATATCGCCTTCTTTTAAATTAGTTAGAATTCCAGCGAGATCCCCCGGCTTTTCAATGATGGGCCCGGATGTGACGATTAACTGTGTTCCCATCGTTTTGGCAATGATGTTCGCAAGAGTCGTCTTCCCAAGCCCGGGAGGTCCATAAAAAAGGCAATGACCTAATGGTTCGCCCCGCTTTTTTGCCGCAGCGATCAACACTTCAAGGCGCTCGCGCACGGAGTCTTGGCCGGAAAAATCGATGAGAGTTTGTGGACGCAACGGAACCTCGAAAGGTTCATCGGGTTTTGTCCACGAAGACTGAATAAATGGCTGGTTCATAAATTTCTATAGAAGATAGCACAAGCTTCCACTCTACCCGTCTTTGAGAAATTTTGCAAATTCTGCGTGAACAACTTAATAGTCGCCCCTGATTTAGTCGATTTTCTTCTATGAAATTCTAGTGAAAAACCAAGCGTTTTTTTGTGCAGTTCCTTATAATTCTTTGTTCAAAATCAAGGAAAATTGCATGCGCCCAAAATCCATCTCTGCTGATTGCTTCTCTTATCTTCTTTTGTCGGTGGGTTCTTTTTGTTCCTTTTCTTGGGCATTTGTGTCTTTGCATGAATCTTTTGGAGGCCTTGATACCCAGTGTCGGTTACCACCTCTATCGCCGGATGAATCTGTGTTTTAGACTCCCTAAATAGCCTGAAGTCATGCCGTTGTAGATCCTCCTTTCTTCCGGAATCTGGGCTAGCTTCTTTTGGAATTCCTCTCT
>CAZOKX010000020.1:0-30881 GCA_964580785.1 uncultured bacterium | reverse complement strand
CTCTGTTTTTAGCGCGCAAGTATACTCGAATTTTTAGTTTCGAAAGAAGTCTATTCCTAGGAATATCGACCCACCTATTCCAGGCATCACAACAAGGCTGCACGATATCGTCATAATCCTTATAGCAACGATTCGCCAGATACATATCCCTCAGCGTTTGCCAGACCTGTTCAGTCGGATTGAGCTCTGGAGAAGCTGGCGGAAGCGATAGCAGCGTGAGATTTGTAAATTTTTTGATAGGAAAAGAGACTCTTGAACTTTGTCCCCGTAGTGTGATACTGTTCTTGTCAGTCGGCTCTTGAGAGGACTCGCCTTGTTTTGGATTTTTGTGTGTGCAAATGCATCTATCTTTTTACCTGGATATCCGTCATGAAAAAATGGTTTTCCTTACTTTTCCCCGCTCAAAGGCTTTTCGTGTTGAATTGGGCTACGGAACAAGAACTATTTGCCCCATGGAAACCTTTTTACAAGATGTACGACAAAGCTTTAATCCTCGGAGCAACAACTTCTCGCATGCAGACGCGGCTTGATTATCTTAAGCAACTTTGGGAAGACGGCATCCGCTTTAATGAACTTGTGTGGCTTACTAGCGACAGGCCTCTTGATAAGCGAGTTGATGATTTAGCAGACCAATGTAGCAATGAAAAGGGGTGGATTCAACAAGTCATTCGGCTGCTGCTGAAATTACCCTTGACTCTATAGCTCGCTGGATATACCAAGAAAACCTACTTGCCTTTGAGAATTAAGAGCCTTCTTGTTATGATTTTCATTTTTTTGGAGTTTTCATGTCAAAAGGAGTCTCATCTAGAAATTTTCGACCTTTAGCTCTAAAAAATTACATCGGCTGGAAGACTGGAATAGCAGGTCTACCCATCCCAAACCCATAATAGAAGAGCAGATTCTATGCGAGCATCCATTTTTTTAATTACGCTCCTCTTCTCTTGGGCTCAACTCAAAGCTGCAATCATTGAAACACGCCATGTTGAGGATGTTCTTCCTTTCATTGATGAAGAAACATGGTTTTTAGTCGATCTCGATAATTGCATGTTTGAGGCGGTTCAAGCTTTAGGACATGCAAACTGGTTTTATGGCCAGATTCAACAGAAAATGCGACTGGGGATGACCCAAGAAGATGCGATTCGTGAAGCTTACCCAGATTGGATAAAAACACAGAATATTTGTCAAGTTAAGCCTGTTGAAGAAAACTTCGTTAGGATTCTTTCATCACTGCAAGATAAAGGAATCATTATTATGGGTTGTACTCATAGACAACCTTCCGTAGTAGATGCCACGTTTCGGCAGGTAAGATCTTTAGGCTTTGATTTTTCCAAATCGTCGCCTTATTCTCAAAATGAAGTAATCATTCCATCGCAAACCCCCGTATTGTATTCTCAAGGGATTTTATTTGTAGGAGATTACAATAAAAAGATCGATATCTTTAAATCATTCCTCTCCCTAATTGGTCAAAAACCAAAAAAAGTCGTCTTCATCGATGATAAACTCAAAAATGTGGTGGAGCTTGAAGAACTCAGCAAACTTGGTATTGAATATCAAGGCATTCATTACACGGCAATAGAGCACACAAAACCCGTGTATGTCTCTGAAATTGCTGAATTTCAACAAAAATTTCTGAGTCAAATCTTGAGCAATGAATCGGCATTGCTGCTGATGCAAAATAAAGAATTAATGAATGCGATTTTTAATACTTCTTCCTTTTCTTCCAGCTCTAGTGAAGCAATGGATATCATTGATACCTACTTTGAGCGCCTAGCGATTGCGGAAAATTGGGATGAAATCATGTCTCAAGGCTTGCGTGCTTTGCAGGCTGCTCGAGCATCTGGGAGGATGAATGATGAGGCTAGAATTTGTGCGCAGCTTACATCGACCTCTTTTTATCAAGGAGAGTATGCCAAAGCTCTTGAATATGCCAACCGCTGCCATGAGCTTTCTGAAAAATTTGAAGATCCTTCCCTTTTCCTTCGAGCTCTTTATCTCGAATCCGCGGTACACCGCGCCCTTGCAGACAAGCAAGCGGACGAAATAGCTCAGCAAATGTCCTATTTTCACGCCATTAAAATTGCTGAAGAAGCCGCGAAATTTTATGAAATAAAAGCATTGGATAACCCGCACCTCAGAGGAAAAATCTATTTCAATTGGGGGGCTGCTCATGCCGACAATCCAAAGGGAGATCTTAGTCAAGCACGAGCCTGTTATTTGTCTGCACTACATAACTTTGAAAGCATCAATGCAACTGATGATGTAATTCGTACGATGGTCCGTTTGGGCAAAGTACACCTACTTCTAAAAGAATACTCCGCTACAGAAGACATCATTCGTGAAGTGCGTTCTAACATTTTAGGTGCTCGAATTGCTATGCAGGTGGACTATTTGGAAGCCCAGCTGAAATGCTCGATCGGAGATTATTCAGGTGCGGTTCAGATCGCAAAAACAGGTCTGGAGCGAGCAGAAAAATTGGGTGCAAAAGAAGACCAGTATCGCTTGGGACAACTTTTGCAAAAAGCGTTGTCGAAAAAAGGAGCATAATGAAAAACTATATAATTCTATTTGAAGAGAATGGACATCTGCTGTGATTATTACCGTTTATTCTAAGTTCAACGTAGACAGGTTTTTGAAATTAAGTAACTTAGTACTTCTTATTGCTGCTGCTTTTTCCGTTTGTCTTGAATTAGCGATGCTCTGTTTTTATCCATGGGAAAAGACCATCCATTCTGAAGAGTTAAAGATGCCTTCCGCATTTGCTCAGGCGCCGCTTCCCTATGAGGCAATTGGCGGCGGAGCTTTGATGCTTAACCCTCACCAGACCTGGGGTTGGGTCTCCCACCTAGCTAAAGAGCTGTTGGTGATTGCTCACAACAGTCGCCCAGATGCAGCAGAGGGTGGGGTCCAGATCCTTTTGGCACTAAAGACTGAAGGTGCGCCTAAAGAGATGATAAGCGGAAAGACGCTCTTTCTTGAAAAAAATGACGCCTCTGGCACCTTTGCCTTTTCCGAAGGCCTCCAGCCACTATGGATCAAGCCGATCCTCCTAGAAAATGGGAGAGTGCTAATCGAAGCCGGAAAAAAATTGGGCCAGCTTGATTCGGCCCATGGCATCGAGGAAAAGGGGCAGTTTGTGGTACCGACTTCAGCCAGCGCTGTCCGGGAAAAGAAATATTCCCCCTTAGCCCAAGAAGCGTTTGCCCTTTTGAAAAGTGCAAAGTGCTGGGGACAAGACCTGCTTATTCAAAACTATGGCGCTGGAGAGTTTGGAAAATGGAGAGAGAAGCTCAAGATCGAATTATCTGAGAGTGGAGCTTCCTACGTTATTTTTGTCGCTGCAGGCGATTATTTGATGTGGAAAGAAGGGAAATGGCAAGAGACTCCTTTGTCAGAGTTATCTTCCAAGAAGCCGGTTGCTTTAGTTAGGACCGTTTCCCCTCGCGCAGTTGAGCTGACTTTCTGGGATGAGACAGGTTTTTACCCTGCTCCTGTGGACTTGCCGATCGAACAAGGCGGGAGATTGAACCAGAAAACTGAAGCAACGCTTTCACAGCCTCGTTTAAGGACAGCTTCACAAATCAGCTGCATGCTAGGGAAGAAAAGAGTTCTCCTAAGACAAGGGGATTGGATGTTAAAAACTGGAGCAGGCTGGCGCAACTTGCGAAGAAGAGAAGAGATTGAAAGTTGTCTGTACCACCAGATCAAAGGAGAGCTTTTTATTTTTGATGCCCTTGAAAAAGAGCAGGGCCGTTGGGTATTAAAGGGGAGCCTGTTCGATGAAATGCGCACACAAGTCCAACCCATTTCGGTGCCGATTGAAATCGAAAACAAGACGGGAAAAACTCGAAAAAAGCGGAAGATCCCATTTGCGCCTCAAGGAGCTTTAATTGGCTAAACTTTTTTTTTATTTTACTGGCGCCATCGCTTTCATTATAGCCCCTTTGGGCTTCTCTCAGAGCATTTCAGAGAAAATAGCGGCATCTTCTGCGCGACAGGCAGAATCGGACCTAAGCTTCGATGCTTTAGTCAAAGACGTCAATCAGAGACTGATCTCGTTACGCTCGGAGCTGAAACAATGCTATGAGCAAGCAGGGCAGCTCCCCAATAACGAGTCTTCTGAGGAAGAATACCTGAGTCTTTTAGAACGTACAAATGGCCTCCGTTCCCAAATTCAAAGCTTGGAAGTTCAGTGGCACGACGCCTCTGTTCAAGATTCTAAAAGGGACGAAGAGGGGTACGCTATCTGGGACCAGGAAGAGACTACGTTGGCCCAATTGGTGATGGAGTATGGAGCATTGGACTATCTCTATATTGTTCCTCCCGAAATGTCCGGAGTAAAATTGAATATGCACTCTAATATTCCGATCCCTCGGGAGTCTTGGAGCGATGTCCTCGAAATCATTTTGGCTCATAGCGGAGTCGGTGTAAAAAGACTCAATGCATATGCGCGCCAGCTCTATGTGCTGAAGCAAGATCCTTCCGCTATTCAACATGTGGCGTCTTCACCCGAAGATCTCAACTGGATCTCCGATCATGCCCGCCTATTTTACGTTTTTACTCCTCCCGTGGAGCAAGTAAAGAGCGCTTTTCAATTTTTTGAAAGGTTTGCCGACGTCAAACAGACATTTATTTATCAAGTAGGCCCTAAAATTGCGATTGTCTCATCGAAAGAGGAGATCCAAAAGCTGATCAGTCTTTACCAGACCGTCTGGCAGAACGCTCCTGGAAAAATGGCGCGGGTCATTCCTATTTCTAAAATGCCTGTCAAAGAGATGGAACGAATTCTGACCTCATTTTTTGGCGAGGCCATTGAAAAAAATCGTCCTCCTTTTGCTAAAACGGAGCAAGATGGGCTTAGCATTTTCTCTTTAACTCGTGGTAATTCCCTAGTTCTAATTGGACAGGAAGAGGTTGTGGAACGCGCTGAAAAAATTGTTAAAGAAACAGAAGAGCAGCTGCATGACCCTGCAGAAATGACGATCTATCTGTACCAGTGCCGCCATAGTAATCCTGATGATCTTTCGAAAGTCTTAGATAAGGTCTATGCTTCTTTATTGACATCCCCAACAGAAGGGCAAAAGGAAGCAGAACTCAATTATTCTTCACAAGGTCCCCAATTCAAAACGCCTGATGGCTATGCCCCAACCCCGCCCTTAGTTGTTTCTCCTCCGCCACTAAAAGCGGGGAGCTATTCAACTGTTGAGCTCGAAGTTGGAAATGACCACTTCATTCCCGATCCAAAAACGGGCACTTTGCTCATGGTGGTCCGCCGAGACGCCCTGGTAAAGATCAAAGACCTTCTGCGTAAGCTTGATATTCCGAAAAAAATGGTGCAGATCGAAGTTTTGCTTTTTGAAAAACGCTATCAAAATCAGACCAGCTTTGGGATGAACATCTTGAAGTTGGGATCGAACAAAAATGGAATTCAATGGACATCCGATGTGGCTCCTTCGGGCCCAGGCGTTCTCCAATTTTTGCTTAAAGGAAGCAGCTCAAAACATTTTCCTGCCTATGATCTTGCCTATAGCTTCTTAATGACCCAAGAAGACATCCAACTCAACGCAGCCCCTTCAGTCGTTACTGTAAACCAAACTCCAGCGCAGATCGCCATTGTAGAGGAGGTATCGATCAATAATGGAGCAGCTCCTGTCGACACCAATAAAGGGATCGCTTTTGAAAAATCATTCACGCGAACTCAATACGGGATTACCATTATCTTGACGCCAACAGTTCATCTTCCTGATCAGGAAGATGAGATGGGAGATGGGAAGGGCTTTGTGACCTTGCAGACCAACATCACATTTGACACTCCCAAAAATCATACCAATAAAGACGACCGCCCTACAGTCGACCGGCGCCACATTGAAAACGAAGTGCGTGTCGTTGACGGACAAACGGTTATTTTGGGTGGATTGCGCCGTAAAGCAACACAAGACACTGATGAGAAGATCCCTTTTCTTGGAGAAATTCCAGGACTTGGCAAGCTGTTCGGCTCAACAAAGCTGACAAGCAACAATACGGAGATGTTCTTCTTCATTACACCGACAATTGTACTAGACCCTGAAGAGGAATTGATCCGTATCCGTACTGAACAATTAAAGAAAAGACCTGGCGATATCCCTGAATTTTTAGAACGCCTGATCGAATCCCGCCAAAAAGAGCGGAAAAAATTCTTTCGCCAAAGTTTGCAGATATTTTTTGGTAACAATGACTAGTAATACAGATGCTGACCTTCAAGACATCGCTCAGCGTTTCGGCATCCCCTTTTGCACCGACCTGACCCAGTACCCTTTTGTTAAAGAGAAGGTCCAACTCCTTCCTTATGCCTTTGCTAAAGGGCACGCCGTTCTTCCTATCGATCAGTGTGAAGGGAAGCTCCTCGTTGCCCACTTGCGTCCTTTTGACTTAGAAGTGTTAGAAGAGATTCGCTGTATTGTAGGTCTAGAGCTCCAGGAAATGTTAACTACGAAAAAGGCGATCGAAGAGGCAATCGAGCTCTGTTATCATCAAAGAGATAATGTTGCCTCTGAGCTGATCGCTACCCTCCACCTTGAACCTTCTTTCAGTGGAGATGAAGAGGAGGGCTATGACCTATTGGAACAAAACGCCCTATCTCCTGTCATTCAGCTTTTAAATGTCATCCTCGCAGAAGCGATCCAGCAAGGTGCTTCAGACATCCATTTTGAGCCGATGGAAAATGGGCTTGGAGTCCGGTATCGCATTGACGGCATCCTTCAAATACGCCACTCTCCGCCTAAAGATTATCAATCGCAGCTGATCACGCGAATCAAGGTCATGGCGCGATTGGACATTGCCGAGCACCGCCTCCCGCAAGATGGACGGATTAAGCTGAAACTGGGTGGCCGGCAGATAGACTTTCGCGTGAGCACAGTTCCGGTTGTATATGGAGAAAGGATCGTTCTTAGGATCTTAGATAAGAGCAATGTCCTTTTAGGGTTGAATAAGATTGGGATGAGGGCTCCTACTCTTACAGAGTTCGGAAGGCAGGTCCGCTTGAACGAAGGAATTGTCTTAGTTACCGGACCAACAGGAAGCGGAAAGACCACCACCCTATACAGCGCCCTTTCAGAGATCAATTCTTCTGAAACAAATATCATGACCATTGAAGATCCTGTTGAATACAAGCTTCAAGGAATGGCCCAGATTGGCGTGAACCATAAAATCCAACTCAACTTTGCCACAGGACTTCGGCACATCTTGCGCCAAGATCCCGATGTGATCATGATCGGAGAGATCCGCGACAAAGAAACTGCAGAAATTGCCATCCAGTCTTCACTTACAGGGCATTTAGTTCTCAGCACCCTTCATACCAATGATGCTCCCTCTGCTTTAACACGCCTTGTCGATATGGGGATCGAGCCTTACCTCCTCTCCTCTTCTGTCGTTGCTGTCCTTGCTCAGCGTTTAGTCCGCATGAACTGTCCTCTCTGCACCCACAGCTATATCCCCTCGGATCAAGAGCTTGCTGAGCTTAAAATTTTTCGGGACCAGCTCATCGATAATCAGCTTTATAAAGGGAAAGGATGTCCTTTTTGTTACCAATCGGGATATAAAGGAAGGCATGGGATCTATGAGCTGATGGTCGTCACTGGGCCAATTAAACAGCAGTTGCTCAAGAGCGCAGATGCCATGGAGCTGCAGCGCGTAGCCATGGAAAAAGGGATGATGAGCTTGCGCCAAGAAGGAGGGCTACTCGCAATCCAAGGAAAAACTTCCTCTAGGGAAGTGCTCCGCGTTACCCGCGGGTGTGAAGGAGAATAAGTGAACCTATTGTAGTCGTAGGTTTGTTACCCCAAGCTGAGATGATTATGCCCTTATTCAGATATCGAGCTGTTACAGCAGAAGGCAAGGCCTTCAATGGCGTTGTCGAAGCCGACTCTCTTCCCGTTGCCAAGGACAAGCTCCGCAGGAACCAAATATATATCACCGAGCTTTTCGCTGTCGGTGAACGAACTGAAGAATTAGTCCTTTCTCCCTCTTTGCTCCTTGCATTTACAAGAGAGCTTTCCCAGCTGTTAAAAGCTGGCCTTCCATTATATGAGAGCTTGGTGACCATTGAAGAGAAGCATCGCCGACATCCTAAACACCCTCTTTTTTTAGACTTATGCGACCACCTTAAAGGCGGTTCACATCTATCGGTTGCCTTCAAACGCTATCCTAAAACATTCGATCAGATCTATCTTTCAATGGTTCAAGCTGCCGAACAAAGCGGCAATCTAGCGGAGGTGCTCGATCAGCTCGCCCAACTGCTCCATCGACAGCAGAACCTTAAAAAAAAAATATTATCCACACTAACCTATCCAGCTTTTTTGGGAGCGTTTTGCTTTCTGATCATTTGCGTTCTACTCTTCTTTATTATTCCTTCGATGGGAGAGCTTCTTGAAGGAAGAAGCTTGCATCCACTAACCCAACTAGTCCTTAACATCAGTAAATGGGCGAACCAGCACGTCTATTTTCTCGCTTCTACATCCTTTTCTTTTCTCTTTTTGGCGTGGTTTTTTCTCAAAAAACCAAAAACCCGGCTCTATTTACAGCAGTTAAGCTTTCAGATCCCTTTTCTAAAAACAATCTTCCTCCATTCAAGCCTTGTCCGATTTTGTCGGACATTGGCCATCCTATTGGACAGCGGTATCCCCCTTTTAGAAGCCCTTGTTCATTCTCGGCGAATGCTGAACAACTTAACTTTGGAACGGGTCTTTCAAGAAGCTGAAAAAAAGATTGTGGAAGGGCAGAGATTGAGCGTTGCCCTCCAGTTTCAAAACATCCTCCCCCCCCTTGTAATGAGAATGCTTGCATTAGCTGAAGAGACTGGTAAAATGAAAGAAGCTTTTCTCAACCTGTCCACTATTTATGAAGAAGAGCTAGAAAAGCACCTAAACCAGCTAACGACTTTTTTACAGCCCGCCATGCTGATGATTTTAGGAGGAATTGTCGGATTTGTCATCTTATCGATCCTATTGCCGCTTACAGATGTCAATTCATTTATCAACTAAAAAAATTGTAAAACTAAGGAGACCGTCGTCATGCTGCGCCGTAAAAAACAGACACTCACTTTGCTGGAGATCATGATTGTGATCTTTTTAATCGGACTGATTGGAAGCGTCATCGGGTATAACATGAAAGGGAGTTTAGAAGAAGGAAAAGCCTTTAAAACGGCCCGCTCTGTCGAGAAGATTCACGATATTCTGATGCTCGAGGTTGCAAAGGGATATTCAATTGATGAGGTGCTTTCCGACATTCCCCGTTTCCTAAAAAACTCAGGTCTTGTAAAAGAACCAAATAAGCTGTTGTTAGATGGCTGGAATCAAAAATTTGATATTCACCCCAACCAGTATGGCACAGATATTTTGATTAAATCAAAACCTCACGACAATTATCTAAACCGCAAAAAGGCTAACCTGGGGCAACATTCCAAAAATGAGGAAACAGAGTTCCAAGAAGGGTAAGCAAAGCTTTACTCTAGTTGAAATCATGATCGCCCTCTTCATACTCGGTCTTGCCGCTACAGGAATCGGCTGGCATATTACCCGGTTGACTGGCCACCATCAGTTTCAATCTGAGGCAACTGACATCTGTTTGGCCCTTCAAGAAGCGCAGTTCATTTCCGTCATCCATGAAACTGAGTGCGAGCTATTGATCTATCCCGAAAAGGGAAGATTGGTTTACCAACTCAAAACCGATGAGCCAATTGCAATTATTGATCAGAAAGCAAAGCCACTGAAAGAATCCCGCTTCATTACGCTCAATAACGCTAGGTCACCTTATGCCTCATTCAAAATTCTTTCCTCGGGCCGGATAGAGCCCACAGCCATTTTAGGTCTTCATCAAAAAGATCCTGAGGAGACACAACTGCAAGGGATTTGGATTGATTTGCAGACGCCGGTTCAGATCAAGATTACGCATGAAAAGCCGCAAAAGGCGACGGTTTCCCTCCTGCAAAAACCCAACCAACCGAGGTAACTATGTTGTTGACTTCTCCAGCTTTTGAAAATGGTGGAAAAATATCTAGCGAGTACACTTGTGATGGGCAGAATATTAGTCCAGAGCTCAATATATCAGAGTTAGGAGTTCAGACTAAAAGCTTAGTGCTAATCATGGATGATCCAGATGTTCCTGAAGTTGTACGCAAGGACAGGATGTATGTTCATTGGGTTGTTTTTAACATCCCTCCTAGTACATCAAGGATCCCCAAAAACTCTCAGCCCCACGGCACGCCAGGGATCAATACAGGGAATCAACTAAACTACATTGGTCCTTGTCCACCAGACAGAGAGCATCGTTATTATTTCAAGATCTATGCGTTAGACTGCATGCTCGATCTACCTCGAGGCGCAACTAAATCAGATGTTGAGAAGGAGATGAAAAGCCATATTTTGGCCAAAGCAGAGCTAATGGGTTTCTATGAAAGGATCAGCCGCAAGTAGTCGCAGGAATTTTATTCAGCGGTTGATGAAAATGCTGATAAAGAAGCACTTCTCGATTCGGTAAAAGAAAGGTTTTCGGAAATTGAAGATCCACGTGCAACGGACAACTAAAGCTATCGCCTTAACACGCACAGTATTTCAACATGGTTGGTCCCTGGAAATAGCAAATAAGCCTCTGCCTTCTCTACTTTCCACCCATTTTTTAACAGTTTTTCACAGTCTCTTTTAAAAGAATAAAAACCACAACTAACATAGATCAATTGCTTCAAATGAGAAGCTGTTAGAATTTTATCTAGCAAAAGGGGATCTAGTCCTTTTCGCGGAGGATCGATGATCAGGATCTCCCCCTCATCAACCAGACCGAGTTTTTTTTCCACACTCCCCAACGCAAAAGAGATCTTTTTTTGGACCTCGGGCTTTAGTTGCAAACGTGAAAGATGAAAGCACTCTTCGGCATAAGGATTGATCTCCGAACAAATGATCTTCCGGCTTAGATGGACAATGCTTAGACCGATAATGCCAATACCAGCATAGAATTCAACGACGTTAGCCTCTTTTTTAACCGACTGTTGGATTGATCTTAAGATCCGTTCAAATAAAGAAAGGTGCGCCTGGGCAAAACAAGCGGGATGTAAGAAAAAAGTCAGTCCGCACAAATTCTCCACAAGGTAGGGCTCTCCAGCAACAAGCTCCCATTTTTCTCCAAAGACCCGATTGGTTGATTCAGCAAGATAATTAACCCAGATCCCCAAAAACACCCTTTCTTGATAAAGCTGTTTGACAAACCGATCAACCACCGGATCTTTTCCGTGCCGGTTTACTGTTAAGCTGAGCTGAACGCGCCTACTTTTTCTTTCCACAACAAATTGAAGATAGCGGAGGACTCCAGTCAGTTGATCTTCCCGGTAAGGAAGAAGTTTCATCTCGATGATCATCTGCCTAACAGCTTGGTAGGCTTTATTGATCGCAGGATGATGCAAGGGGCAATCAGGGATTGAAACCACTTCATGGGTCCCCTTTTTAAACAAACCGATCTCCGGTTCGATCTCATTTCCACGGACTGCTAACTTCGACCGCGTCCTCCATTCAATAATTTCTTGATTATGAAGAGGAATAGTCAGAAATGGATCTATAGATTGAAAAAATTTTTTTACTTCGTTATAGATATGCGGTGAAGTCACCTGATCCTGGATCTCACATCCTGAACAGCTTGGAAAATAGCCGCATCGGATCTGGTGGAAAGGGATTGTGGAAAAGTCTGTCATGAACTGTTATGAAAGGTTGTCGATAAGTTGTCGATTGTCGATAATCCCTATTTTCATGATCAGGCTCTAAACAAGTTATCGACACCTTTTTTTCATATGAAAATGAATAGAGTTATCAACATCTCCACAATGTTAGAAGAAGAAGAGAATAATAGATATATCTATCTTCTTATAAGAATCCAAGAGCCCGTTTCCTATTTTCTTTTGGAGTTAAGATCACCCTTAAATTAGGCAATAAAATTTTTGAATAAATTCCCTCTGACATAAACACCAATATTGGATAATATGGGCCTTTATTTAACGGAAAATTTCTAAGCTTTTTTCTACCAACCTAAGACAAGTTATGTCTCAATTAGTATCTCCATCAGCATTTTTCATGTTAGAGCATTTTGCCCATCCGGAACTTTTTGATAGATGCTCTTATGTTTGGGAAGCTTTAGAACGGCTTTCTGATTATCTGAAAAAGCAGAAATTGGGAAAAATTGAGGTCGATATTCCCCCATCTGCCCATTTGGTTAATCCTGAGTTGATTTCAATCGGCTGCGGCACCGTTGTCGAACCGGGGGCCTACATTCAAGGACCTTGCATCATTGGAAATAACTGCCAGGTTAGGCACGGGGCCTACATTCGCGGCGATGTGATTGCTGGGGAGGCATGTGTTATCGGTCATGATACGGAAATGAAGCATTCAATCTTACTTGATCGCGTAAGCGCTGCCCATTTTAACTACGTGGGGGATTCAATTCTAGGCAATGGAGTTAATTTAGGAGCCGGTGTCAAGTGCGCAAATTTAAAGCTAGACCACTCTCCTGTAACAGTTATTGTGCGGGGTAAGCCATATAGAACAGGACTAAAGAAGTTTGGAGCAATCATTGGAGATGGGGCCAAATTGGGATGCAATTGCGTCACAAATCCGGGCACGCTAATGGGACGTGGGGCGATCTCTTATCCTTGCGTCAATCTGCACGGTTTCATTCCAGAGCGAGGAAAGGCCAGGCCCTACTTTAAATATCAAACAGCGGCAAACGGAGCTATCTAGAAATGAAAGTAGATACAGAACCGAAACGAAATTTGACCGACATATCTAAAAGCGGATCTTCCCATTTCTTTTTTCATCGCGACAAGATCGAGCAAGAAATTGCTAAAAGCATTGTTGCATTTGGAGAAAAAACAAAATTACGCGACGCTTGCGAGTATGCTCTGACAAACGGAGGAAAGCGGTTTCGCCCTCTAATTGTGTTGCTTATCGCTGAAGCATTGGGCAATGGAATGAATGTCTATCCCTCCTCCCTATCGGTTGAGTTTTTTCACACAGCTTCTCTGATTGCTGATGATTTGCCATGCATGGACAATGATGATGAGCGGAGAGATAAGCCCTCTTTGCACAAGGTCTATGGGGAATCAATCGCCCTTCTTGCAAGTTATGCTCTAATCACGGCTGCATTTGAAAAGATCCACGCGAATGCAGTAGTGATGTACCAATCAGGCCCCCCATTTTCCCAATTTAGCGATCGTGCCTGTGCAATTGCTTTGGAAGCTGCTACTCATTGCTCCGGGATCCTTGGAGCTACCGGCGGACAATTTCTTGATCTCTTTCCCCCTAATCAAAACCTTGAGACTGTCAAGCAAGTGATCTATAAGAAGACGGTCACCCTGTTTGAAGTTTCCTTTGTCTTAGGCTGGGTATTTGGCGGAGGCGATCTCAGCAAGCTTGACCGCGTCCGAAAGGCTGCTTACCATTTTGGAATGGCTTTTCAGACAGCGGATGATCTTGGCGACATGCTGCAAGATGAAAAGAAAGAGCGGGAGATCAGCATTGCCCGATTGATCGGCAAAGAACGAGCTCTTATTTATTTTGACGAAGAAATGAAAAACTTTCAAAAGATTCTCGAAGAGCTCAAGCTCTTTACTCCATCTTTTGAAAAGATGCGCCAGATCCTCGTTAAATACGCTCTAAACAATGCTCACGCAATGAGTTGAAAATTTTCTTATAACAGGGGTACCTCAAAACGATCTTTGAGCTTTGGCGAGACTAACAGAAATGGTCAGGTAAAAAAGATGGGTTTATTTCCCTCTTACCTGGACTTCTGGTATTTTCTTCCCTTCTAAAAATAAAAAGGAGGCAAGAAACCAGAAAATGGCCATCGTTGGAATGTATTGCATGGCGCCATCAGAGCAGCAAAGGATCAAATAAACGATTAAACCGAGAGCTATTTTGTTTTGAGCAGCTCTTCGTTGATTGCCTTTCTCTGGTTTTCTACCAAAAAAATATAAAGATAAAGGAGTTAGCATGCCGAAAAGAAAAAGGAGAAGCCCTATAAATCCAAAATTTTCCAAAATTCCTAAATAAACAATCTCCCATATCGGTTGATAGGCTGAGGAGGGAAAGAGCGAAAAGGTTTTTAAAGTCTCAAATTGCCATAACCGCCCGCCCAATTGGGCATCAAAAAGAAAGCCCGTATTAATATTGAACAGGAAAACATAAGCTCCTGATAACCCTATGCCAAATCCCCACAACAAAAGATATCGGATAAGATTTGACTTTGTTTTTTCTTTGAAAAAAAATCCTAGCCAAAAAACAACGAGTAGGCCAATCCAGACAGTGCGTGAAAGTGTTAAAATCAGGGCGAGGACAAAAATTGTTTTTTTAACCAAGGATTTTTCAAAATAAAAATAATAGTTTGAAAACATCAGCATGCATATACCGTAAATGTTTCCATTATTGTATGTTGAAACCAGCTTAAAAATATTCCCGCGATCTATCATTCGGGTAAAGGCAAAATTCTCAATGTCTTCAATAGGGATCATTAGATGGGGGATCAACAAAAATTCAAAAAAAAATATCTTATAAAAGAACGCAAACACGCCAAAAAGGGAAACAAAAAACAATGAATTTGCAAGCATTTTCTCAAAAATAGAAATATCGACTTCTTCTAAATACTTTGAAAACGAGAGGAAGAATACAAGTGGCAAAAACAGAAAAGAAACGGTAAAAGATGCAGCATTACCAAAATCGGTTGTTCCAAGTATGCCTATCGCACTAATCCCGAACAGGCCGAAAGGGAGAATAGAAAATAGAGAGATGATTCGTTGCTTTGAAAAAGAAAAACCACTCCTAAAGAATGAAAAAATTGAAAAAGTAGTCAAAAAAATGTAGCCCCAGGTGAAGGGGATCCCATGAACTTTAAATCCACCTTTGGGAAATGCAATTACGAAAAAAAAGAAGAGGAAGAACACAGATTGAACGACATGCCGATGTCGCACGCAAACGACCTTAAAAAGTTGTCTAACAGGTCCAGATTGGGCATCATGGCTAACTCCGTTGGTAGACATCTTCCAACCGCACAATATCATCTTCGCCAACATATTCGCCGACCTGCACTTCGATTAGCTCTAACTTCACTTTTCCAGGGTTTTCCAAGCGATGCACAAACCCTTTGGGAACATAGATGCTTTCATTTTCATGGACAAGCCTTTCCTGTTCTCCGATAGTGACATTGGCAGCCCCTTTCACAACAACCCAGTGCTCGCTCCGATGGTAGTGCTTTTGTAAGCTAAGCTTCTGTTTGGGCTCAACAACGATTCTTTTGATCTTATAGCGCTCCTCTTCCTCTAGAATCGTAAAATGCCCCCAGGGACGGTGGGATGTGACATGTTCATAAGGCTCTTTGGCGTTTCTTTTTTTTAGCTCTTCAACTAAATGTTTGACGCGTTGCGATTCCCCCTTTCTTCCAATAAAAAGGGCATCATCCGTTTCGATCACTAAAATGTCTTCTAACCCAATAGTTGAAATCAACCTTTTCCCTCCCATAATCAGGCAGTTCTTTGTATCGATATCTAGGATATTTCCAACTTTTGCATTTTGATTAACGTCTTTTTCTAGAACGTCATAAACACTGTCCCAAGAACCGACATCAGACCAGCTCACATCTAAAGGAAGGATCATTACATTGCTTGATTTTTCCATTAGAGCGTAGTCGATCGAGATATCCGGCATCTCGGAGAACCTTGTGCCAAGCTCCTTAAAAGACCCTTTTGCAATTGACGCCACATTCGGACAATATTTCTCCATCTCTTTTAAAAAAGGGGCGATTTGGAAAAGAAAGATCCCCGAATTCCATAAATAATCGCCGGACAGAACATAATCTTGCGCCAAAGAATATTCCGGCTTTTCAACGAAGCTCTCAACTTCCCAAACGGAAGGGTCTTTTGTTGGTTTGCCTTTGACATAGCCATATCCAATTTCTGGTTTATGGGGACGAATTCCAAAGATTACATGCCATCCCTGCTTAGCGACCTGCTCTGCGTGTTTCATCCCCTCAAGAAAAACAGTCTGAGGCGTGATTAAATGATCAGAAGAAGAGACCAAAAAACACTCATCTTCTTTGCACCCTAAAAAATCCTGTAAGTATTTGACAGCAAGGCAGATTGCCGGAGCTGTATTTTTCTTATCTGGTTCAACAAGGATTTGCCTCTCTAATAGAGGATCAATAGCGGAAGCTTGAGTTTTAACTAAATGATAATAATCTTGATTGGTGATGATTAAGATATCAGCTGGTGCAACTAAAGGGAGGAATCGTTGAATTGTCTTTTGCATTAACGACTGCCCATCACCAAAATTCAAAAATTGCTTTGGAAAAGCATTCCTTGAAAAGGGCCAAAGCCTTGTTCCGCTACCGCCGGCTAGGATGATAACTTTCATAGAATGCCTCGATGTTGTGGTCCACAAACTGCTTAAATTCTCGCTGGAATCGCTCTTTGCTAAACTGACATGCATGCTTCCGAATCAGACGGGGATCAAAATCAATCTTAATAAACCGCTGAATGGCGTTGACGAGGTGCTCAACGGTCGGTTCTTTGAAAAATAACCCGGTTTTTCCATCAATAACCGTCTCTAATGCAGCTCCTTTGCCCAATGCAATAACAGGGGTGCCTGCAGCTTGAGCTTCTACAACGACAATCCCAAAATCTTCCTCAGCCGCAAAAAGAAATCCTTTAGCTTTTTCTAAATAATCTCGCATCACTTGATCGCTTTGGTAGCCAAGAATCTCTACATTCTTTCCTGCTTTCTTTTTGACCTTGGACATTTCAGGTCCATCTCCAATAACGATCAGACACTGATCCGGCATATATGAAAAAGCTTCGACGACCAGCTCTATATTCTTATAAGGCACCATACGAGAAGCGGTGACAAAAAAATTTTCTTTGCGCTCTTTTAGCTCGATCAAATGGGTATCGACAGGAGGATAAATAACCGTCGCCTTGCGTCCATACACCTTCTCGATGCGTCGCGCAATATAATGAGAAATTGCAGCAAATTGATCGACCCTGTTTAAAGATGCGATATCCCAGTTGCGCAAATAGTGAAGAGAGCATTTCGCAGCTATTTTTTGAAATCCTGAAATCCCTTCTAAATAACGGTGGGTGAGGTCCCATGCGTAGCGCATAGGGGTAAAGCAATAACACAGGTGGAGCTGGCTAGCCTGTGTCAATGCTCCTTTGGCAACAGCATGAGACGTGGAAATAACCACATCGTGTTCTCTCAAGTCAAACTGCTCAACTGCTAGAGGAAAAAGGGGCAAATAATAGCGATAGCATTTCTTGGCAAAAGGCATTTTCTGCAAAAAGGAGGTGTAGATCTCAGATTGCGCTAAAGAAGTCCCTTTCATTCTGCTAGGATCATGTACTAAAGTGTAGATGGGACACGGATAAAGTTGCGCGATAGCATCGAGAGTTTTCTCCCCTCCGCCAACTGTTACTAACCAATCATAGACAAGTGCTGTCTTCACCGCTTTATCCTTTGAACCAATCTCAATTTTCTGGCTCTTAGCAGCAAGAACTCGTATGTAGGTTCTTATTTCTTAAGCCCAAATTAGATACATGCTGAAGATCTGAACGTATCATCATCTGCACAAGTTCTCGAAGATCTGTTTTTGGAGCCCAGTTAAGTTTAGTTTTTGCTTTTGTAGGATCCCCTATCAAAAGATCTACTTCCGATGGTCTGAAAAACTCTGGTGAGACTGCCACTCTTAGTTGGTCAGTTTGGGCATCGTAACCTTTTTCGTTAACTCCGGCACCTTCCCAGCGGATTGAAACAGCAACTTCCTCAAAAGCCATCTCAACAAAACGCCTTACTGTCGTCGTCTCTCCTGTTGCTAAAACAAAATCTTCAGGCGTTTCTTGCTGGAGCATCAGCCACATTCCCTCGACAAAATCGAAGGCATATCCCCAGTCCCGCTTTGCTTCTAAGTTGCCTATTTGGAGTACCGTATCAATCCCGGCTTGAATTCGTGCTATTGTACGCGTTATTTTTCGGGAAACGAAGTTTTCACCCCTTCTCGGGCTCTCGTGGTTGAACAAGATCCCATTGCATGCATAAAGTCCATAGGCTTCGCGGTAATTGACAACGGCCCAATAGGCATAGAGTTTTGCGACCCCATAAGGGGAGCGTGGATAAAATGGGGTCTGTTCGTTTTGAGGGATTGTTCTTACCTTTCCATAGAGCTCAGAAGTGGATGCTTGGTAAAACCGAGCTTTTGGGCAGTTTTTGCGAACAGACTCTAGCAAACGGAGAGTTCCTAACCCGTCGACATCTCCCGTATACTCAGGAACATCAAAAGAGACTTTGACATCGCTCATGGCAGCTAAATTATAGACTTCATCAGGCTTAACCTTGCCGATGATCCGCTCTAAGCTGGAAGAATCTGTCAAATCTCCCTCGTGCAAAAAAAGCTGATCTGCATAGGGTAGGCCGTCAAGCAGATGGTTGATCCGATCCAAATTTGATGTGGATGAGCGGCGGATCAATCCATGAACTTCATAATTTTTTTCCAATAAGAGCTCGACTAGATAGGAACCATCTTGGCCGGTTATTCCTGTAAGAAAGGCTTTTTTTCTCATATTAGCATCCATTATATCATTTATTCACGATCCAATTTTACTGCGCATTCAATAACACATCGGGTCGTTCAGTTGTTTTTTGACAGTGGTATTGCTTCAAGATATCTACGGGTAAACCGTCTGCCATCAAGTGCCCGTCTCTTAATAAGAGAGCCCTTTGGCAATAGGATGAGATCCAGTCCTCATGATGGCTCACGCAAAGGACAAGTCTGCCATCACTGGCAACTTTCTTGATTTTATCAAAGCAAAGAGTTTGAAAACCGAAGTCTCCCGCAGAAAGGATCTCGTCTAAAATCAGAACATCCGTTCGTAAATGCAATAAAATTGAGGCAGCTAGGCGCAAAGCCATGCCGCTAGAATATTTTTTAAAGGGGGTCTGAAGAAAAGCTTCGATGTCAGCAAAAGAAATGATCTCATCCAGATAACGGATGATCTCTCTTTTTTTCATTCCGAGAAGAGCGCCACAGAAGTAGATGTTTTCTAAACCGGTGAGATCGGGATGCATCCCTGTCCCGATTTCAAGCAGAGCGCCTAAGCGCCCTTTGAGGAAAATCTTTCCGTGAGTTGGCTCAATGATTCTAGACATCAACTTAAGAAGGGTACTTTTCCCTGATCCATTGTGTCCTAAAATGGCAATAACTTCGCCTGGATAAAGGGAAAAAGAAAGGTCTTTTAGTGCCCAAAACTCGACCATTTCATTGCGTTTCCAACCACCAGTAAGAAGGCGATGCAGGGTTTTTTTTAAGCTGCGCTGGCGGAGCTCAGTATTTTCTGGAGAAAGCCGGTACCGCTTAGAAATATTGCAGACTTCAATAAGAGGTTTCATAAAACGTCGGCAAAGTTGCGTTCCAATCTGCAGAATATGTGCACCCCTGCTATACTGATAAAAAGGGATGTGCAGCATGCTGTTATGAAACTGATTGTAGGAAAATTTGGGGCATTGAGAAAACTCCACCTCATCGCATCGAGAATTCCAGCCATCGGATTAAATCGGTATAATGAGATCCATTTTTCTGGGACAGCTGAAGTAGAGTAGACGATCGGAGAGCAGTACATCCACGTTTGCAAAAAGAAGGGCAATAAAGCTACCGCATCCCTATAGTAGACTCCTAATGAAGCAAAGAGGGAACCCATTCCCAATCCTAACAAGCTAAGAGGAATGATCCACAAAGGGAAAAGTGCAATTTTCCAGCTAATAAGGGTGGGATTGAACAACAAAAGAATCGATAGAATGGCGACTAGAAAAAATACTTCAATAAGGGTTTCTAAAAGAGAAGCTATGGGCATTAGCAGCCGAGGGAAATAGATTTTTGTGATTAATCGGCTATCCATTAACATGATGGTGCTTGCTCGTTGAATACAGTTCGAAATAAAGATCCAACAGATCAGCCCCGTGAATGCAAAAAGAAAATAGGGGATCCCATCGCTCGACATCTGCATCCATCTCCCGAAAATCACGGAAAAGAGGAGGACGGTAAAGAGAGGCTGAAACAAGACCCAGCCAACCCCCAAATAGGTCTGAGCATAGCGGGCTTTCAAGTTACGCCGCAATAGCGTGTACAAGACTTGTCGATACGTAAAAAGCTGACGAAAATTGATGCGCGACCACCCAGAAGAAGCTTGAACGATAACTGTTTTCATAACACGTCTAAATTCGGTTTAGCCACGAGGTTAGTCCGCAATGACGTTGAAGTCAATGGTTTTTTCATAGGAAAAATCGTGGTGACAGCATATGGGTTTTGAGTGTACTCTCAAATGTTACTAATCTAATTGCTAGATATGGAAAATCAAAAAGATTGTTTTGTCACTAGTAGAAAATTCAGAATCATTTATTGGTTACTTCATTTTTACCATCTTTTTTTAACTCGTTCCTTTTTTTTGAAAATAAAGTGCAATTTTCGACAAGCTCCTCAAAAGATTTTACTCGCAAATTGGGGCGCCTTAGGTGATGTCGTTTTATCTTCTGGTGTCATCGCTGAAATCAGAACTAAATTTCCTAACTGTAAGATTGGATTTTTAGTCTCTAAAAAATCGAGAGTCGTTTTGGAGACATGTCCTTCTGTAGATTGGATCCATGAAGTGCATAGTTGGTTTGTCCCTGGGCAGCCTCTCTGGAAAAACTTTTTATACTATGCGAAGTTCGTGTTTACTGAGCAACCAAAGCTTGCTAATGAATTAGCGCAAATTAAATATGATGCTGCCATCGAACTAAGGCCTTTTATCCCCAACATTATTCCGCTTTTTTGGAGGGCGCGGATTCCAATAAGAGTTGGATTTTCATCGGGCGGAAACTCCGGGTTACTCAATTTCCCCGTGGAATGGAATTGCCAGGAATATCTTCCTTATTGCTACCCAAGTTTACTAGAAAAATTTGAGATTTCTTTGACCAATAGGGAACAAATCCTTCCTAAAATCTCTCCAAAAAAAGAGGCTCCTCTACTAGTTAGCAAGCCCTATCTTCTATTCCACCTATGTTCTTCAGACGATCGAAAAGAGCTTCCTGCTGAGTTTTGGAATTCCCTCAAGCTGAAATGTCAATGTGCTGGTTACACTGTCTATTTTACGGGAATGGGAAATCGGGAAAAGGGGATTATTGATCGTGTCTCAAACAATTCTACCTTTAATCTATGCAATCGACTTGATTGGGACCAACTCGTTCAGCACATTCAGCATGCGCAAGGGATCGTCTCTGTCGACTCAGTTCCTGTTCATTTAGCGGCAGCATTTGATGTGCCCTGCGCCGTTATCTTTCGAAGCACGAACCACTCTAATCTCTGGAACCCTAACCGTTCAACAACCCACTCTTTCCAATTTATAGATAACAATCTGATTGAGCCAATTTTTGATGTTATTAAACAATGGATGTCAACCTACAAGAGGCCTTGAAGTAAAATGATCCGTTATAAGCTAACTATCTGCATTCCAACTTACAATCGAGCTGATTGTTTACCCATTGCTCTAGAAAGCGTGCTATCCCAAATCACTGACCGAGTTGAAATTGCTATCTGTGATAATGGATCAACCGACAATACTCCGGAAGTAGTTGTAGCCTATCAACAAAAGCATCCCTCTATCAAGTTTTTTAGATTTGAGAAAAACGTTGGGCCAGATCGTTGTTTTATTAAAGCAACTGAAATTGCTAATGGAGAATATTTCTGGTTTCTCGGGGATGATGATGCCATTGATTATGGGAGTATCAATGTTATCTTAGGAGTCCTAGATCAAACGCCTGATTTATCAGGCGTTTCTGTGAACCGAAAAATTTTTGATCCTACATTAAAAATAGAATATCCTTACGAACCAATTTTGCCAGCTCTCGTGGATGATCGGTTATATCTAGAAGCCAGCTCTTGTATTAGAGACCTTTTTATTTACTTTGGATATATGTCGGGACAGGTTTGTCGCAAAGAACTATGGGAGCAAGCCATTCAATCCACACCTAATATTGAAAAATATTATAACGCATATAGCATTTTATTTCTTTGTTCCAAGATGATTTTAATGAAGCCAAAGTGGCTTTATTTGCATTCAGCCTACGTCCAATACCGGACAGCTAATGACTCGTTCGCAGCGCAACTGGGGATCTATAAGCGTTTTTTGCTGGATGTGGTGGAATATCAGAACATTGCTGATGGATTATTTAAGCCTCGAAGTTCTCTGCATCGCTTTTGCCTTAATAAAGTATGCAAAATCCATATTATGGCAAGGATTGTTAATATCAAGGCAACTCGAAGCGTCAAATTTTTCTCCCTTAGGGCTTTTGCTGCAATGCTTCCCCGGTATTGGAGCATCACATCATTTTGGTGCAACAGCCTGCCCCTATTATTAATACCAGGTTTTGCACACGGATTTGCTCGTTCAATATATCGGAAACTCAGGCGTCGCGGCAGATCTATTCAAACTTCTTAAATCGGTCTGTAGCAGTGCAGCAAATAGGAAAAAGAGGCATTTTCCATGGTGGGTATGTAAGAAATAAAAATCACATAGGCCGATAAATAAAAAACCAGCGAATATCGATAATGCGGCCCTAGTCATTTCGTCCTCTGACCTCTTTAAAACCCTTCTGAACAGGCTAATAAGAAATAAAAGGAACGCTGTTGCTCCCATTAAACCTGTTTCGGCAAGGATGAGGAGATAAATGTTATGGACTTTGGCAAATAGGACGGAAGAATTATTCTCTGGAGCATAGTCTCGGCTCAAAATTTGGTAATTATTGAATCCTCCTCCAATAATTGGGTGGTCTTTAAACATCTCCCAAGCGATGTTTTGATAGATGATTCTTTCCTGGTCCGCATTGGATGTGACTTCGTTGTAATTGACAATACCTCCGCGGTAAAAAAACTGGTTATAGAATAGTGATAGGCAGATCAATGTGCTGATCATGACCATAGCAATCACTAAAAACCTCCTTATGGCCAAGATATCGGAAAATAAATTCTTCCATTTCTCCTTTCCAACAAATTTTCCTATCGATACTCCAAGCCAAATGCAAGAACCGATCGCTGTTGCAATGATGGCCGCCCGAGAAAAAGTAATGCTCAATGTAAATATCTGAATGAATATTGCTCCATATAACAGCCTGCGGATTGCTTTGCAGTCCTCCACAACAATCAAATAATATGTGGTGACAAGGGAGGCAAAAATAAATCCGCCTAAAATATTTGGGTGGGTGAACGTGCCGCTGCAGCGGCATAAGACCGTGCCTTGGGTTGTCCCTGCTATCCACTGGTCAATGATCCAGCGATAGCCTCCTTCCATTGGAAAATGAAAACCTGAAATGTTAACTTCTCCAAGGCACTTCAGACCTAAAGATCCTTGTAAAAAATACTGGCTGATCCCGATGCCGCATTCAGCTAGGGCTGCGAATAAAAATACCCATAGCATCCGGTTCACAAGCAGCTTGTTTTGAGAACTTTTTAAAACATCAGCTAAGGTGCAGAACAGCAGCAGAAAAAGAAAAAGTTGAGCCAATCGGTAGTACTGGATCGGATAATCTGCTGTAATCGAGCAGGTCACAGATAGCACAGCTGCTGTGAAAAATAAAATCAAAAACTTAGAAGATCCGCTGAACAAAAAAATTCGGATCGTCTGCCGCCTACGATACAAACACAGGCTCACTGTTAGTACTATTAGTAAGTCGGTGAAGTAATAGTCCATCTTTTTTGAAAAAAATGATGGGAGGTCGACATGAGAGGAAGTAAAGGAGTAGGAGAGCGCTCTTAAAGCGCTTGAAAATCTTTTTTGAAAAGGGAAATACATCACCATGAACAAAAGCAGCCATTGGATGGCTGCATCAATCCGAAATTTGTGGACCCCGTCTTTTGCTTGCTGAGAGAAAAAAGAAGCGCTATTTTCCATGCCAACCTAAGCCTTTGGTTGAGTTTATTGGAAATTATTGCAGATTGCGAGGCAATTTTTCTTAAAACGATGACGGTTATCTGCTGAAGAAACACGGTTTAATAAAATTTTTTCAATTTTGTGCATTTCATTCCTTATAAATCATCACGATTTGGTAACCCGACAGTGCTATCTTCCATCCCCGTTCTAAGAGAAACTCAATGACGAGCTTACCTTTTCCTCCACCAGGAAGGCCACAGTCATCGATTAAAACAATACTCTGTTCGTGCAAAAATGGATAAGCTGCAATAATCTCTTTCAAATGGTGCTGTTGAGAAGGATTTGGATCATTGGTGTCATAGTCATAGCTGTCCAGATAAAGGAAATCGATCGGATTTCCGAAATTTTGAAGATATGAGATCGAATCGGAACAGATAAATTCAACATGAGATAAACAGCATCGGCAACCTTGTGCGCTCTCACGAAGCGCTTTGGGATCGATGTCAATAGAGTAAACGTAACCATCAAATAATTTAGCCCAGTTGCTCCAAATAATTGTGGAACATCCGTCTCCTTTGCAATGCCTTTCTCCACCTCGTGCTGTGCCCGTTTCAACAATTGTCTTAAAGTTTCTTTTAGTGATTTCATTCAACACGTACTGAAAAGTTGGATACCGTTTATCGTGCGGCGAAATCCGATTGAACAAAATGTTTTCCGAAGCAATCTCCGGAGTCATCGTAGTCGGCGGGAATTGGTAATAGGGGAAAAAAGCTTTCAAGGGAGTTGCTGAACCAATCATCAGCAAAATAACAAAAGTGATTATTTTCATTTTAAGGTCCTTCTAGTATTTGGAGTTTTTTGTAATGCTGCATGAGGTCCCGGAGTTCAGCAGCATCTTCAAACCTCATTTCTTTTGCAGCTCTGCGCATTTCAATTTCATATTCTTTAATTTTTTGATCGATCTCACGGGCATCAATATGTGCTGAAGGAATATGTTGACCTTCTTGAAGGGGTTCCACTATCTCTCCAAATGTTTCTTCAAGGTTTTGGATAAGGTCTCTTTTTACAGAGCGAGGAGTGATGTTGTGCTTCTGATTATAAGATTCTTGGACAGCACGACGTTTTTGCGTTGTAGCTATTGTTTTGCGAATTGAGTCGGTGATCTTATCGGCGTACATGACCACGCGGCCTTTGATATTGCGCGCCGCCCTTCCGCATGTTTGGATCAAGGAAGTCTCGCTGCGCAAAAACCCTTCCTTATCAGCATCAAGGATGGCAACGAGGGAAACCTCGGGAATGTCAAGCCCTTCCCGCAGCAGGTTAATTCCAACTAAAACGTCAAAGAGTCCTTTGCGCAAATCATTAATGATCTGCACCCGCTCAAGGGTGTCGATATCCGAGTGGAGGTACTTGGCCTTTACGCCGATTTCTTTCAGGTATTTAGTGAGGTCCTCTGAGAGTTTTTTAGTCAACGTTGTCACAAGAACGCGCCGGCCCAGTTCAGTTTCCTGGCGGATCTGCTCTAAGCAATCATCGACTTGGTTTGTGGCGGGCTTAATCTCGATCATTGGATCAAGAAGGCCTGTTGGGCGGATGATCTGTTGGATCACATCGCCTCCAGCTTGCTCGATTTCCCAGCGGCCAGGAGTAGCTGAAACGAAGATCACCTGGTTCATCCGGGCATGCGTTTCTTCAAACTTCAGAGGGCGGTTATCAAATGCTGAAGGAAGACGGAAACCGAACTGCACAAGAGATTCTTTCCGCCCCCGGTCACCGTTGTACATTGCGTGAAGCTGGGGCAAAGTTTGATGGGACTCATCGATAAAGAGGAGGAAATCTTTAGGGAAATAGTCGAGAAGACACGGGGGCGGATCTCCTGGTAAACGTTGAGAAAAGTGGCGCGAGTAATTCTCGACCCCCTTGCAAAATCCGATCTCTTTGAGCATTTCGAGGTCATACGCTGTTCTTTGTTGGATTCTCTGCATTTCGATAAGGAAGTTCTCTTTTTCGAAATAGGCGATTCTCTCTTTAAGTTCCTCTTGGATCGTTCGAATGGCATTCAAGCGGACGCTCTCTGGTGTGACGTGGTGGGAACCAGGGTAGATAGATACTTTGTCGATCCGTTTTCTGACTCTGCCGGTTAACGGATCGATCTCGCTGATCCGCTCGATTTCATCGCCAAAAAACTCAATTCTGTATGCTAAATTTTCTTCATAAGCAGGCATGATCTCTAAGTTGTCTCCGCGAGCGCGGAATGTGGAGCGGATTAAATCAAAATCATTGCGTTTGTAGTGCATCTCGACAAGATGAAGCAAAATGTCATCGCGTCGACATTTTTGATTGATCGTCAAAGTCAGCAGCATTTGGCTATAGTATTCGGGAAGCCCCAAGCCATAAATGCAAGAAACGGAAGCAACGATGATGACATCTTCTCTTTCAAGAAGGGAACGAGTTGCGCTGAGCCGCATTCGATCGATCTGGTCATTGATAGCAAGATCTTTCTCGATATATGTGTCTGTGCGTGCGATGTAGGCTTCTGGCTGATAATAGTCATAGTAGGAGACGAAGTATTCAACGGCATTATCTGGGAAAAATGCCTTAAACTCTTGATAGAGCTGAGCAGCAAGGGTTTTATTATGAGCAATGATCAATGTCGGTTTTTGGATTCTCTCAATGACATTGGCCATGGTAAACGTTTTGCCCGAGCCGGTAACACCTAGTAAAACCTGCGATTTTTTCTGCGCGCGAAGTCCTGTCACAAGGTCATCGATTGCTCGAGGCTGATCGCCGCAAGGAAGAAATTCTGTCTTCAGCTGAAACACTACATTCCTCGATGAATGGTATGAGGATTTGAAACAAAATTATACCCCACCATCGAAGCCAGCTGAAGGATAAAAATGAATAGTGCGACAACAAAGACTCCGATGAGGGTTGCTTTGCCACCTGGAACCTGATATCCAGAGCTCTCTTGCTTCCGATAACGGCCCATCCAAACCATAAATACGGGAAGAATGCCGAACAAGACAACAGCGCAAATACCGCCCGCAAAGTTTAAAGCTTTGAAAAAAAGTTGAGGATAGATCAGAGAAAGAAGCAGCGGTGGCCCAAGAGCAAGGATGCACAGCCCTACGCTTTCCTGTTTTTTGTAATTGATCTTGAACCCATCAGCAAGGAAGTGGACGAGGCTTAGGGCCTGAGCAAGAAATGAGGTAAGGATCGCAAAAAATGCCAGCCCTTGAGAAAAAATGCTAATGGCCGGGGATCTCACGATAGCTGCTATAGATTGGGATGCTTCTTGGTCGTTCATTAGGCTTGCGATCAATCCATTGGGGCCTCTTAACGGAACAATCCCCAGCACCAGAATTTCCCAGATGAGGTAGATGATAAAGGCCATTAAACTGCCGCCAATAATGGTGATCCTAACTCTTTTCAAGTCTCCATTCAAATAGGCGGTCAAACTAGGGATCATGTTATGAAATCCAAATCCGATGACAAGAAGAGGAAGCGCGGAAAATACATATTTTGGCTCTGTGCGGAGCAAAAGGCCTGGGCGTAAGAAATGGATTCCCAAAATGATCAAAAGGAAAAAAAAACCGATCTTGCCGAACATCAATCCTCGGTTAACGTGGTCTACCTTTTGCGTTCCTAAATAGACGACCCATCCAAATAGAACAACAAAGAAAAGACTGCCTATCCATACTGGAAGATTGAAGGAAAACGCATTTTGAGCAATTGTCGAAACAAGGCTGCCGCTGCCGGAAATATAGGCGACAAGTAAGGCATAAAAAAGGAACAGGTAGGTCATCCAGCAGAGATTTTTTCCCCAATTTCCAAGAGTGCTGCCTACCATGGATAAGAGGTTTACCTGCTTGGAAAACCATCCATTGACTTCGACGAGAAGAAGAGCTGTAGCTGTCATAAAGAGCCAAGCTACAAAGAACATGAGAAGAGATGGGAAAAAACCAGCAAACCCGGTCAGAATAGGAAGTCCTAGCATCCCAGCTCCAATGCAACTGCCGGCGATTAACAACATTCCGCCGATAACGCTTCCTGATCCAGATTTTTTAGCCATGAGAGCTCCTAGCTAGACGTTTTTCAACAATCCGAATTTCTTGGCCAAGACGTCCTAGCTCATACCCCTCAAAATCGACAAACTTAAAGAACCGCTCAAATGCGGGGAAAACTTTGATTACCTGCTTGGCCAGCTCTTGGGCAACAAAGCGGTAATTTGGATGGCCTGCAGGAGAAGAGCGGAGCTCACAGAGCCATTGAAGAGAGCGGAGATTAACGTTATAATACCAATGCACATTGTAGGCCATGGGTACAACGTATTGCGCTTCTTCGGGCAATTCTTCTGCAATTTGCTCATAAACTTTCTTAGCTTCATCCATCGCATCCCGGTATTGCTTTTCCATCTCCGTTTCCAAAATCTCATGGGGAATAAAATAGCCAAAATTACAAGTAAGCATCTGCCTGTCTTGGGTGAGCATCCGGTGGCGGTGCAGATCGCGGAAAATGCCAAAATCAGCAACAATCTCAAAGGTAAAAAAGGCGTTTTCAAGCGCCCGTGGAGACTTGTGCCTCCGATTTTCACGATAATTGCAGCCAGCATCCAAAATGCGATAGAGCTCTTCATCTGGAAGGCTCCGGCAATATTCTTCTAATTCATGCAGACCCGCATCTGCATATTCAAACAATAAAGAGCCTGCTACTTTATAAAGACTGTCAAGATCATAAGAAATTAAACGGACGCCTGGATTTGACATTTTCGTCAATGATGAAGCATAGCGGTCTGCAAGCATTTTCAAATCGTTTTTCATTTGTTCGTTATAATGGGAAAAAGAGCGTTGATGCTTGTGGGAAGGATCTCCTCGCCGGACAAAAGAAGGGATCACTTTGGCCAGCTCTTGATACGATTTTCGACCGACATCTTGCATTTCAGCCAGGTTGTGGCAACTGAGCTTCTGAATCAGATTTTCAAAAAAGCGTCCATTTCCATACATCCCCATATTGGTCAAAGCACTTGATGGTAGGAGGCCGCGGAGACAATCGAGCACTTTGGCTCGCAAAGCGGCCGTATAGGCAACCTTCGAAACGTCGTGCTCTTTAGGAAACTTTTTTTCCATCAATTCAGTAAGAGGAGGAATCAAAGCGGAATAGGTTTCAAATAGCCGATTGCATGTTTGGATATAGGCTTCTCGAAACGCCGATGTCATTAGAATAGGCTCTCGATAATAAAGATAATCTCCATCGACTTTTTGGTCGAAATAGATGTAGCGGGTCGATTTTTCAAGGGGTGAGCCTCCAATGCGGCAGTCTTCTACAGTTTTTGCTGCAAGCATCGAAATATTCTCAATAGCTAAGTGGGCGCCGCCCAGTTCCCCGATCGAATCGTCTCCATAACCATCCAGAATCCGATCATAAAAATTTTGAGCTTTTTTGATCGCCATGATCTGATCTTCGAGATATTGATCTTCTCTTCCAGTCTGATGCGTTGGACCTGCAATTGCAGAAAATGCTGTCTCTTCGTTGAGGATAAAATCTTTTAAAAGCAATGACCGTAGACCTAAACTAGATCTGGAATAGCGGGAAAAAAGGGCCCCTTTAATGACCTCAGGCAAGCTGCGCAGTACAAACACGTTGCTCGACGTATTTGTCACGTACCGTTCCAAAATCTTTATCTGGCTTTCTGTGAACTCCTCATAGCCCTCAATCATTTGTCAACCTCAATAGTAAATCGGAATTTATTGAAAGAGTGGCATATTCCTTTTGACACTTCAAGTGAAAAAGCTGAAAGATCTAGATAGAGGCCTTTTTCACGATATTCTGGAACTTTGCACAAGAGTAGACAAATTTGAACCTGACAATCTACACTAGGGAACCTAGCGCTTCTTTTTAGGCCAATATCTATGCATAAAAGACCACGACGCAATCGCAAGACCCCAGCGATTCGATCTCTTATTGAAGAAACGACCCTAAGGCCAACGGACCTTGTCGCGCCCTTTTTTGTCTTGCCAGGGCGTAACCAAAGAGTTCCTATTGTCAGCATGCCTGGGGTTGATCGCCTTTCGATTGACCACATCCTCAAACAGGCTGAAGCGTTGCACTTTGCCGGAGTGCCTGCGATCGGGCTGTTTCCTGTGGTGGAATCAGAAAACAAAGACTTGAAAGCTTCGGCTGCATTACAGGAAGATGGGCTCATTCCTCAATCGATTGCGATCTTAAAGCGTGAGATCCCATCACTCTGCGTGATTACCGACCTTGCTTTAGATCCCTTCACATCTCATGGGCATGATGGGATCGTGAATGATAAAGGGGAAGTGCTTAATGACGCCACTGTCGAAATCCTTGCTAAAATGGCTCTTGTGCATGCCCAAGCTGGAGCAGACTTTGTAGCTCCAAGCGATATGATGGACGGCAGAGTCAAAGCGATCCGCTCTATGCTTGATGAAAATAATCACCACGATGTCGGTATCCTATCTTACACAGCAAAGTATGCCTCAAGCTTATATTCTCCTTTCCGTGATGCGTTGGGATCGCAACTCAAGCTAGGGGACAAAAAGACCTATCAGGTGAACCCCGCGAATATCCGTGAAGCGCTTCTAGAGGCAATGCTTGATGAAGAAGAGGGTGCGGATATATTGATGGTCAAGCCTGCCCTGTTTTATCTTGATGTGATATCTCAGCTGCGCGCTCAATCGAAGTTGCCTATCTGTGCCTATCACGTCAGCGGCGAATACGCTATGGTGATGGCCGCGGATGAAAAAGGGTATTGCGATGCAAGCAAGGTGTTTTATGAAGCATTGTTGAGCACTAAACGCGCAGGCGCTGACTTTATTTTTTCTTATGCTGTACCAAAAGTGCTTAAAATGATCCGTTCTTAATAACCTGAATAATGGGTTTTTCAGATGAGCATCAGTGTGCTGTCCAACCC
>CAZOKX010000019.1:0-31626 GCA_964580785.1 uncultured bacterium | reverse complement strand
ACAAGAACATACAAAATCTCCGCAATTTTCCGCAAACCCTATTTTAATTTTTCCGGCCTTCTTTTTGTTTAAAAAATTCACTTTCATGCATTTTCCTCTATGAAAATAAGCAATTTTTCAGCTGCTTCCTAGGCACTGAAAAAATCTTGATGCTAACGAGAATTATGTGGTTACAAGCGGTTTCCTGGAAAAAAACCGCTTGTTGGATTGAATTATGGAAGGAGAGAAGCTAAGAACAGATAGACACCCATCCCGGCTAGGTAACCAAGCAAAGCGGGAAGCGATGCCTTCCGCAAGTAAGAGACAAAGTCAACCTTTTCAAGCCCCATCAAGGCCACTCCCGAGGAGGAGCCTATGATAAGAATGCTTCCGCCTGTTCCTGCTGCGTAGGCAATCATATGCCAAAATGAGGAATCAGTAGGAAATTGCTCTAGAGGGTACATCCCCATTGTGGCAGCAACAAGCGGCACGTTGTCGATGACCGCGGAGAAAAGGCCTATCAGCGTGGCAATCATGGGCAAACTGTGGACAGCTTGATCGAGCCAAATAGCAACAGAGGTCAAAATTCCCGCTGTTTCAAGCGCGTTCACACAGAGCAAAATCCCCAAAAAGAATAGAACTCCCGATGTATCCACGCGAGTGAGGACATGGGGAACCCTCAAATGCTCCCTCTCTTCAAATTTGTTGTGCATGAGATCAGTGACAAGCCACAAGACAGCAAGAGCTAAAATCACGCCCATAAACGGCGGCAAGCCTGTTAGAGCTTTAAAAATCGGAACAAAAATAAGTCCTCCCACACCAAGGAGGAGCGCTACCTTAGCGCCGGGCTCCACTTTCATTTCGCGATCATGTTTAAGCAGAGGAGTATATTTACCTTTGGTCCTCCATGAATAGAATGTAAGAGGAACCAGCAAAGAAATAAAGCTAGGAATAAACAAGGCTTTCATCACTGAAAAAGTTGACAATTGGCCGTTAATCCATAGCATCGTCGTCGTTACGTCGCCTATCGGTGTCCAGGCGCCGCCCGCGTTGGCAGCAATGACAACGACACAGCTGAGCAATAAACGCTCTCCTTTTTGAGGAACGAGCTTTCTTAGCAGAGAAACCATCAGGATTGTCGTTGTCAAGTTATCGAGGGTCGCCGATAGGAAAAAGGCAACCAAAGAAATGATCCAAAGCATTTTTCGCTTAGACGTCGTTCGAATCTTGTCTGTAATGATTTTAAATCCTCGGTGCGAGTCAACCACTTCGACCAAAGTCATCGCTCCCATCAAAAAAAAGATGATTTGCGACACATTGGAAACGTGATGGCCTAGTTGTTTAAGATCTGACTGAACTGGCACTGAACTGCAGGCGAGGTAAATTGCCCAGCACAAGACTGCGATGAGCAATGCCACTGCAGCCTTATTAACTTTGATATAGTGTTCTAAAATAATTGCCATGTAGCCAATTGCAAACACGAGAACAATCCAATAACAACTCGAACTCAGCAAATCCATTTTATACTCATGGGGTGAAATATTGACATTTCGAGGATACTAGGAATGGAAAAGCAGGTAAAGAAATTTCGTTAGAAATCGATTAGGCAATTCCAGACTGGACAAGGGCATGCATATGCAAGATGCCAACAACTTGGTTATTGTCGAGAACAGGTAAAACCATAACAAATTTCTTCGGATCCCTCTGCATTTTTTTCAACGCATCCCAAGCTAGGTCGTCTTTTTCAACAAAAAGAGGCTTTGATGTCATGAGCAGGCTCATCGGCTTTTCAAGAACGGCAGAACCCTGGGTTTGCAACGCACGCCGCAAATCGCCGTCGGTAAAAATGCCAAGCAACTCTTTCTGAAAGTTGGAGACGAGCAGGGCTCCGCACTTTTTGTTGGAGAGCTCGACAAGGACATCGATCAATCTATCGTTGGGACTGCAGAGGGGGATTTGCGCCTCTTTGAACATGACATCCTCCACTTTAATCGATATCTTTTTACCAATTGATCCTGAAGGATGGTTCAATGCGTAAGTCGATAGATCGAATTGCTTCACCCGCATTAAATAAACTGAAAGGAGATCGCCAAAAAGAAGCTGCACTGCGGTCGATGTCGTCGGTGCAAGGTCGAAAGGGCATAACTCTTTTTCAACGGGAAGATGGATGGACAGATCGCACATTTTGGCAAGCCGCGACAAAGGATTCGAAACAATGCCAAGCAGCTTTGTTTTACGCTTGCGGGCAAAGGGGAGCAAGTTAAGAAGTTCTTCTGTTTCCCCACTGCGACTGATTAGCACGAGCATGTCATTTTCAGATAGGATTCCAATATCTCCGTGCAAAAAATTTGTCGGTGGCAAATAAAGGGCTTTTGTACCGGTGGAGATGAGAGTCATGGCGATTTTTTCTGCAATGATCCCGCTTTTTCCCACACCGGTGAATACGATAAGCCCGGATACGCGCGCGCAAGCGTCGACAACTTCCTTAGCTTCGTTAACATCCAGCGCATCGAAATAGTGTTGGAGGTATTGCTTTTGCTGCTCTAAAATATTTTTTAATAGATCCATGGCTTTCTCCACACTTTTAAGATCGGTTACCTGCGAAAATTGGAAAAGCGGTTATGCAGGAGGTTTTATGGGCCGGAGTATAGTAGTTTAGGTTTTTTGCTTGAAGTCTTCAAAAAAAAACCTTACAAAAGAGATCAAAAAAAGGGAGTATCGGAATCAACATGGCTAACTCAAAAATACCTATCGCGATTGCTCACGGAGATGGAATTGGCCCGGAAATTTTAGGAGCGGCTCTGTATGTTCTCAAAGAGGCTGGAGCTCCTCTGGAATACCATGAAATTTCTATCGGAGAAAAGGTGTATTTGAAAGGAATTCCAACGGGGATTGAACCTTCCAGCTGGGACACTATACGGCAAACAAAGGCTTTTTTAAAGGCGCCGATCACAACTCCACAAGGCGGTGGTTTTAAGAGCCTTAACGTAACAGTCCGCACAACAATGGGGCTTTACGCGAATGTTCGTCCCTGCGTTTCCTATGATCCATTTGTCGCGACAAAACATCCCAAGATGGATCTGGTGGTTATCCGTGAAAATGAAGAGGACCTTTATTCAGGTATTGAATACCGCCAAACACCTGAGGTCTGCACGTCGATTAAGCTGATCTCTCAGCCCGGTTCAGAAAAAATTGTCCGCTATGCATTTGAATACGCTCGTCACTATAATCGAAAAAAAGTGACCTGCTTTATTAAGGATAATATCATGAAAATCTCCGATGGCCTTTTTCATAAGGTCTTTAATGAGGTCGCAAAAGAATATCCGGATATTCAAAATGAAAGCTGGATCGTCGATATCGGTGCCGCTAAACTAGCGGATACCCCTGAAGCGTTTGACGTGATCGTTATGCCCAATCTCTATGGGGACATTCTTTCTGATGTGGCGGCCCAAATTTCAGGTTCTGTGGGCCTTGCAGGGTCGGCAAACATTGGCGACCGAGGAGCTATGTTCGAAGCTATCCACGGATCTGCTCCAAGGAGGGCTAGACAAAATGTCGCAAACCCATCGGGGGTTATGCTAGCAAGCGTGCTGATGCTCGTCTATTTGGGGGAAAATGAGGTCGCTGAGCTGATCCATAATGCGTGGCTAAAAGCCCTTGAAGAGGGCATTCATACGTACGACATTTATAAGGAAGGGGCCAGCAAAAAAAAAGTTGGCACAATAGAGTTTGCCAATGCGGTAGCAAAATTTTTAGGTCATAGACCCTCCCACCTGCCTGCCGTATCCTATCAAGGCTCAAAAAAATTTGTCAAACTGCCTCACCCCACCGCACAGCGCCTTGTCAAACGGGAGCTAGTGGGAGTTGATGTATATGTTTTCGCAAAAGAGACTGCCGATCAATTCATCCGCAAAATCTCTTCGAAAACCTGGGAACCTCTGTCGCTTCAGATGGTCACAAACCGAGGGGCTAGAGTATGGCCACATGGCCAGCCGGAGACCTTCTGCACGGATCAGTGGAGGATCCGTTTTTTGCATAAAGACAAACAGAAATTAGCAACCCACACAGAAATTTTGAAAACTCTGCAAGGGGTTATTAATTCAGGATTTGATGTGATCAAAACGGAAAACCTCTACAAATTCGACGGAGTTTCTACCTTCTCTTCTGCTGAAGAGTGATCGAGCGGGTTAGAAGCTAGAAACTCCAAAAATGTGCGCATCTGTTTTGTCCCGTTGGAGACTAGGCCCCACTTTTCATAAACGGCATCAACATCGACCTCTTTTTTAGCAAGGAAGTCATCGATGGCTCGAGTGGCATCAATTGGCCTAACCGCTTGAGGAATTAATCCTTTTTTAGTTGCGAAACAGCTAAATGCATTGTCTAGCACATCAATGTGCACAAAGGGTTTTCCTGCAAAAAAACTTGGGATACCAAACTTCGGGCATTGAGAAACACCGACACGGGAAATTGCAAGAGCCTCAAGGAGATTCAAGTGGGTTGCTGGATTGGAAATAAAACAGCAGGGAAAGTTGGGATAATCGTGCGCTAGCTTATTTAATACCTGTTCTTCATATCTGCCATCAGAACGAGGATCCAGTTGAACGAGGACTTGAACAGTATTTTGCAGCCTAAGGAGGCTTTTTGCAAACAGATCGAAGGCATCGCGATAGTTATTCCCCCTTTCATGATATCCTCCGATAAACAAAACAATTGGCGTCTCTTGGTTTAAAGTAATTTTTTTGAATGCTTTAGTTATGTCGACCGACTGGATTGTTTCTCCCCAGATGTCGAGGATCGGTTGCCCGATAGCAAATGCCCGTTGCATGCTAAAACGGGAGTTAAGATCAGATGCACATTCGATCGAAAAATTGTACATCTTTAACAAGATCGGTTGCTGCTCCCATGGTTAAAACAACCTTCGACAGCTCTGTGTTCCACTCATTGAGCAACTGAATCCATATAAGAGCCTCCGCTTCTTCATATCCTATAAAGAGAATATCGACACTTTTGGAACGTGGGACTTCCGCTCGAGCTAGAGTGCTCCAGCATAGGAGCAGAAGGAAAAAAGCAGCGATTCGCATCAACAGCTGCGCTAAAATCGATCGGTTTGAGATCAAATTCAAACCATACAACTTTCTCATCAGTCAACTCTCTGATCGTTTTTTAAATGTTTTGTCAAAGCGCCTAAAAACCCACAGCCGTACATCCCGTCAAGGACTCGGTGGTCGAACGTCAAAGAAACATGCACCATGCTGCGCACAGCAAGCTCATCATCTTCAAGCGGGATTACTTTTTTGCAGATTGCTCCAATCCCAATAATGGCTACTTCGGGATAGCGGATGATTGGAACCCCAATCTGAACACCCGACATCCCAAAATTGGTCATACTGATTGTCCCTTCGCTGATATCAGCTTGGGTCAATTTTCCAGAGCGTGCTTTGAGAGAAAGTTCGCTAATAGCCTGAGCGATACCTGTCAATCCCAGCTTCTGCACATCCTTGATGACGGGAACGAGTAACCCCTGCTCAACGCTGACAGCTATTCCTAAATTGACAAATCGTTTCATAAGAATCGTGTCCCCCTCTAATGAAGAGTTGATCAAAGGAAATTCTTTTAAGGCTTTAGCAACGGCCCGAGCAACAAAGCTCGTAATGGTGAGCTTAAACCCATGCCGAGACGCAAAGAGGTCTTTTTCCATCAGAATCAACTTGACGATAGAGGTAACATCGACTTCGGTCACTAAAGTAGCGTGCGGTGCCTCATAAAAAGAGCGGACCATGTTGTCTGCAATTGCCTTGCGCATCCCGGTCATTTTAAGCCGTTCAATTCCTTCGCTTGCCGCAACGTTTATCGGCAGGGAGGACGCTTTCGAAGCCATAGCTGGACAAGATTTGTGTCCAACGCTTTTTCTCTCGATGTACAGCTCCAGGTCTTTTTTTGTTAGCCGGCCGCCGCCGCCAGTTCCATTGATCCTATCAAGCTCTTCTAACCCGATCCCTTTTTCTCGGGCCAACCTGAGAAGGGCAGGAGAAAAAAAGCCGCTCATTTCACCGCTAATTGCGGGTTTCTCGTCCAATGCAATACAAAGAGTTGCGATTCCGGGAAGAACGGCTTCTGGAGCCGCTGCTGCTCCCGATACAACAACGGCAAGAAGATCACCGACTTGCAGCTCTTGGTCGGGATGGGCATAAATTTCGCGCAGGACCCCTGCAACAGGAGAGGGAATTTCGCTATTGACCTTATCGGTGGAGACTTCCAACAGCGGCTCATCGAGCTGAACGGCATCGCCGATCTTTTTAAACCATTGCACAATGGTTGCGCTATGGATGCTCTCTCCAAGTTTTGGTAACACAATTTTGATCTCTTCGGTCATTTGAAAACCTTTATCCTCTGTTTGATCTTATCGATTACGCTATCCCAATGCTCTTTTCCTGCAACGATACTTAAACGCATTGCAATTGGGTAAATCGGCAGTTCCATTTCATTAGACAGCAACTTCACCCAATCTTTTTCTGTGCAGACGATGCTGGTTGCCCCTTTTTCCTTACAGGCTCTGATAAATGCCTGAAGCTTTTTTTGAGGAAAGCCACGGTGGTCTAATAGCGCGCAAGTTGCGGCAACTTGCGCCCCAGATCTCTTAAGGGCATCAAAAAAATAGTAGGGTTTTCCAATTCCGCAAAAAACACCTATCCGACGTCCTTGAAGCCAAAGCGATTGAATAAGCTCATGCTGCATTGCAACAATTGGAGCCTGAGTATATGCGGATAACTCTTTTTTTACCTCTTCATAATGATCGAGATCGCGGGTGTGATTGGCAACAATCAGATCCGCCTCTTGCAACCTCTCAGGAAGATCACGCAAAAGTCCATGAGGTAAAAACCGATGGCCGCTAAAGGGATCGTTAGCATCGAGTGCAACAATCTCAACATCGCGGCGAAGCCTGCGATGTTGGAAGCCATCGTCGAGAATCAGGCAAACTGCCCCCGCAGAAGCTGCTTTTTGTGCTGAAAGAACGCGATCGGGACCAACCCATACGGAAGCGGAAGTCGTCTGAGCTAGAAAGAGGGGCTCATCACCACAGGCTTCGGATGAAGCTATACGATCTTTATCAATGCATAAAATCTTTTTCCGCTTTTCAACTTGAGAGCGGAATCCGCGAGTAAGAATAGCAATTTTCCCTTCACCTTGAAGGACGGTTGCCAGCATCTGAACAAGGGGCGTTTTTCCCGTGCCGCCAACGACGATGTTTCCAATACTGATTGTTGGAACAGAGGCAGAAAATGACCGAAGCCAATTCTTCCGATAAGCAAAATGGCGCCCTTTGACAGCAAGCACGTAGAGCTTGCTTGACAAGGCCAACAAAGGACGAAGTAGTGGCGCAGACCGCCTCCTTTCAATAACGTCTAATAAATATCTTTCGCTCATCTCAAATCAAGTTTTTTGAAAAACCGACAGTATAGCAAATCGACAAAATTAAGGCGAAGAATGCAAAATAAAGGACGGCTTCTAGACTAACCTATTGACAGTAAATAACTTATTCTATTGCTCGGCTAAAGCAGGCTGAAAGAGCCTCTTTTCGACAAACTCGATGATGATATGGCTTGCTGTCATATGAGCTTCTTGGACCCTGTCCGAATAAGCAAATCCCCTCACAATCCATTCCAAATCAGCCATCCCCTTCATCTTCCCACCCGTCTTTCCGAGAAAAACGATCGTCTTTAGCCCCTTTTCTTGAGCGGCAATTAGGGCGCGATGAAGATTGATAGAGTTTCCGCTTGTTGTTAATGCAATAAAGAGATCGCCAGGATTTCCAAAAGCTTCAACGCCCCTAGAAAAAACATGTTCGAAACCAAAATCATTACCGGTGCACGTCAAGTACCCAGGGTCGGAAAGAGCAATAGCAGGAAGGGCTCTACGGTCTTCACGGAACCGTCCGGTCAGCTCTTCTGCAAAGTGCATCGCATCGCACAGGCTTCCTCCATTTCCCGCAATGAGGACTTTTCCTCCTCCCTTAAAACACTGTGCAATGAGATCAGAGGCTTTGGATATGAAGTCCAAGCTCTCTTCTCTCTTTAAATACTCTACAGCTGCAATAGCCTCGTTTATGGAGGATTCAATATCTGCAATCATTGTCGACCCATGTGAGAAGCCTGAAGTATAATCAAAATAGGCGGGTTTGCGCAACAATTTTTGAATAGACCTTTTGAATTTGCTTTACAGCTTGTTTTAAAATTTGACCCTTCCTAACATGTTTTTTTTCAGGGAACCATCAAAATTAGAGGAATTCTATGGGTACATTTCATGCTGCTTTTTCATCAAGCATTTCTTTAACATGCAAGGCTGCGTTGAAACTTAAAGAGCTTCAAAAAGTTAAAGAAAAAAATCAATATGGAATCCGATTTGGAATCAAGCAAGGCTTCTGTGGACAAGGCTACGAGTATGTAATGGACTTTGCAACGCAGCCCGAGTCCAAAGACTTGGTCTTTGTTTCAGAAGGGTTTGAAATCTATGTTCCAGACACGAGCCTGTCAAGAGTCTGCGGCTCAATTATCGATTTCCACGAATCATCACCAAACGATCGCCTAGAGTTGCTCATGAAGGAAGGATTTACTATCAAAAATCCTAATGCAAAAGCAGCATGTCCTTGTGCTTGCAATGGAGGTTTCGACTGCTGAAGCTGAAAGAAATCAAGGGCCTTGATAGCAGAGGAATTGGCTTTGCTATCTTGGCTCCATTATTGTATGCAGCTAAATCAGCAGCGATCAAATTTGCCCCTCCGGTCAGAATTGAGGCGATCGTTTTTTTAAGGTTTTTTTTCGATTTTCTTCTTTTGCTCCCCCTTTTTTTAATCAACCTCAACAAACTAAGGCCTCAACAAACTGGGATGCACCTTTTCAGAGCGGTATTCGCTACTGCCTCGATCTTTTGCTCTGTCTATGGAATCCGCCATTTAGTTTTTGTCGACGCGGTCGTTTTAGAAAATACCCTCCCCTTGTTTATTCCCATTGCTGCCTGGATTTCTCATAAAGAGAAAATTAGCTCCGCTTCTTGGATTGCTTTGCTCATCGGGTTTTCCTCTCTTTTTTTTATTCTAAAGCCTAAATTCAATACTGTGCATCTAGCCAGCTTTGCCTCGATTGGGGCTGCGCTTGCAACAGCGATCTCCTCTGTCAGCATCAAGACCCTTTCAAAAACAGAATCTCCGATTACCATCCTCTTTTATTTTTATTTAATATCTAGCTTGATGACATTCTACCCTTGTTATCAGAATTGGGAAAACACCCCTACAACACTTTCTTTTTTGTGGCCATTCATTTTAATATCTGTTTTTGGCGTTTCATTCCAATATGCGATCACAAAAGCGTATGCATTAGTTCCTGCCCATATAGCAGGGAGTTTTGTCTATTTTAGCGTTTTATACAGCGCTCTTTTAGGGTGGCTGATTTGGCAAGAACAGTTTGACGCTACGCAGCTATTCGGGACAGCTCTTCTCATTAGCGTCGGGCTTTTTATTCTGAGATCTAATCAAAAACCCTTTAAGGTTAAGAAGAATGCGTTGCTTCAAACAACGAGTAATCGCTCTTTGTAAAGTCAAGCTCCTGCTGTTTTTCCAAAACAACACGGTCAAATTGCATCACCCCGATCGGAGAAACACGCAAATTTTTTACATGAGGCTTTTGAAGATAGGCCGAATGATGGTAATAAAGCGGGGCAAGAGGCATCTCTTCCAATAAAATCGCTTCTGCCTTAGCTCTCAATAACTGTCTTTTTTTCGGGTCGGAAGTTTGACGGTACTGCTTGAGAAGCTCCTGGTATTGGTTAGACTCCCATCCACTAAAGTTGCGCATCGTGTTCTTGAATTCAAACCTCTCAAAAAAATTGATCGCATCCGTGTACTGAGAAATGGAACATGCAAGGCCCATCTCAAATTCATAACGAGGGATCCTCTGCCAAAATTCCTTATAGCATAATGGATCAAGATGGATTGTAATGGGAAGAACTGCTTCTACCTGGGATTTAATCAAAATTGCTATATGAGCAAATTCTTCCCTGTTTTCATAGCTTAGTGTGATCGCCAGCTTTTCTTCGCCAAGTTCTTCTAATCCCTTCTGGAATAACGATCTGGCCAATTCAGCACCCTCATCAATTCCAGCTACTCCCCCATCTTCTTGCAAAAGAGAAGGGAGGAATCGAGTCGCTAATAAAGCATTGGGAAGGAGCAATTTTGTCAGCAGCTTTTCTCTAGAAATTGCATAAGCAATCGCCTTGCGCAAGTTCCGGTTATAGAAATAGGAAGTAAGAGAATTAAACCAACAACCAACAAGACCTGCAAGCGGCTTGATTTTTTTTTCTATTAGCAATGCGGGTAAATAGTTAACTGGAAGAGGCGATAATGGGTCCCCTATCCAATCCAGTTCTCCTCTTTCAAAGAGATCAAAGGCCTCTTTCTCATTAGGAATAATCCGGATATGGATTGCATCCAATTGGATTAAGGGGTTCTTAAAATAGGAGTTTCGTTTTAATACAATTTCTTTTCCTTCAATCCATCTCTCCAAAATAAAGGGGCCGCTGCAGGCTAACTCTATCTTCTTATTTTTTTTTTCTGGGCGAGGAAACAACGTACAGAACGAAGTTAGCTCTAAAAAATAGGGGCAAGGGTACTCGAGCTCGACTACCAATGTCAGGTCATCTTCCGCAAATATCCCCACCTCATCCAGCGAGCACCGTCCTTCGCGAGCTTGCATTGCATTAAAAATAGGACTAAAAATGTTAGTGGCGCGAATTGGAAACTCTGGATCTAAAGCCCTTTTCCACGAATACGCAATATCGTGGGCTGTGATCAAAGAACCGTCCGACCACGCATGCCTTCCTAAATGGAACACATATTTTTTATAATCATTAAGGATATAATAGGAACTTGCCAAATCACAACTGATGCTTTGATCAGGTTCTAGGCGAGTCAGTCCTCGATATAGCAAAAAAATGACCGCTGACGACACTTCATCACCGCTCATTTGAGGATCTAAAGTAAATGGATCTTTTTGAAAAGCCAGGCGCAGCATCTTGCCATCGCTTAGCAAAAGATCATCTGATAATACAAGAACCATCGTCACTCTTTAATTCAATAGTGGACGTTACAGGATCTAATCCCAGCAAAAAGTTTCAGTAGATCGACAAAGATTATTACTGACTACAGGTTCAAAGCTAGAACACAAGAACCTCATAACAGGAAATGAATATATTTTTTATTATAAATATTGTCTACAACTAAAATCACGTTGAACCCAGGGCTTTTTGATTTTAAAAAAAATTGATAGACATTCCTGCATAACTGTAGCATCCTCAAAAAACTTTGGAAGTGTTATGAATAAGAAAAATGGGCATGGTTCAAAAAGTAGCCTTTTTGGGTGCTATTTAGCATAGCAGGATCGATGCGCAGTGTGGCTGACATTTTTTGATTTGAAAGAGAAAGAAAGCAACGGCTATGCCGCAAGCCTATGGGGTGGAAGCCCCATCTGCCTTGATTAGTGGCTTTATTCGATCCCATTCTTCATCCGACAAATCACTCGTGTACGCCTTCCTTTTCTTTACTCTCATAAGATCACCTTCATTTTCAGGGGGATCACTACATCAAATAAAAAAATCCGTTAACAGTCTCTTAAGCTTTGCGAGTCCTATTGCTTTTATAGCAATAGAAAAGCAAAACAGGTGTGATAGTCAATAAATTGCCTACGCAAATCATCGTTACATAGCGCAAGGAACTGCCAATGTTAACATTTTCTGGCGGAAAGAAGCTCACTAAAATTGTTGATAGACAACCCAAAAGCCCCAAACAACAGACCACCCACATCCCGACACTGTTCCCGGGAATTTTAAACGACTTGGGCCTATTAATATATTTATAGTGGAGAGTCAAAGCTGATAGAAACATCAGAATATACATAATCATATATAACTCTGTGCTAAGCGCCGTCAGGAACCAATAAAAAGCATTGACACTTGGAACTAAAAGAAAAATCAAACAAAAACCGCTTACAAGGGCAGCCTGTATCAATAACACGTTTACTGCGACCCCTTTTTTATTTTGGTAAGTAAAAAAACGAGGTAAAAAGCCAAATTCCGCTGCATGCAAAAGGCCTTTGGCCGGAGCGATAAGCCAGTTAGTGATCCCGCCGATCGATCCCACGACAATCAGTACGGCCAATACTGGAACAAGAGGTTGAAGCCCAAATACCTCAAAGAAATTGGTAAAAACCTGCATGACCCCCGAGACCAGGTTAATATCCTTTTCTGGAAGCACAAACGCAATTGCAAGCGATCCGAAGACCATAGTAAGCAATATAAAGGAACTCGCTGCAAAAACCGCCTTGGGAAAATTGCGCTGAGGTTCACGGATCTCATTGACATGGACCCCTGATAATTCCATCCCTAAAAATGATGCCATAATTGCAATCAAAGCGATCCAATTCGTCGTATTCGTCAAACTGGGGATCAGCGTATCAGCATTGAGTTGGATTTGCAAAGGGTTGCCGGTAAAAATCCAGATCGCTCCAAGAACAATCAAAAAGGTCATGGGCAATATCATACCGACTGTCGCACAAAAGCTATTGACTCGCGAAGAAAAGTCAAGCCCCTGTAAATTGATCACCGTAACAGTCCAAAAAACAGTCAAGATGCAAACGACAAGATACCACTTTTTCTGGGCAAGATCGGGATTGATGAGATAGGCAAATGTGCCCGCGATGAACGAAAGGATCGTTGGATACCAGACAATCGTATTGATCCATTGCAACCAAATGGCAACCATCGCCCATTTTTCTCCAAAGGCCTTGCTTACCCAATGATAGACGCCCCCTTTTTCTGGGAAGGTCGCGGAGAGTTCGGCTGCAACAAGCGAAGTTGGGATTAAAAAAACGATAGCTGACAGAATAAAAAAGAAGATCAGTTGGCTACCAAATAGAGCAGAAGCAGGTAAGTTTCGGATACTGTCGATTGCAGCTACAATTAATAACACAAGCGAAATAAGAGGGATTTTTTTGCGCGTCATAATTAATAATAAAAAATTTATAAATGAAATAGTATGCGTTAAGTTTAAATGAAACTCTCTCTCTTTCGCAATCAAAATTGTTGTTCAAAAGTAGGCGTTCCGATATTTTTTCTGTAAGTCCTTGAGAGCTGGCAAAGGATAATGTTCGTTCTGAAGTAACCCCACGCAGGAAGATTTTGTGGATTTGGATGCTGCGAGATACAGCCAAACTGAAGGATTGCGTTCCAATAGACAAACCCCTTCCTCTGAAGGCGAGGATCGATCGCGCAAAGTTATAGCCACTTGGGATTCACAAAACCTGACGGAGCGGGGCACCAATTCACCTATCCGGCTCGCGATTGTCGGTGCAACGGGAGCTGTTGGCCAGGAGTTGCTTGCTGTTTTGGAAAAACGGCCGTTTCCGTTGGCTCGACTCCGCTGTTTTGCCTCTCCACGATCTGAAGGGAAAACTCTCGTTTTCCGCGGCGAATCGATCCCTGTTGAAGTAATCGATGAAAAAAGCTTTCAAAATATTGACATTGCTATCTTCAGCGCTGGCCACAAGATTGCTCATAAATATGCTCCTTTGGCTGTTCACTCAGGTGCTATTGTTATCGATAACAGCTCCGCTTTTCGTATGGAAGAAAATGTGCCTCTGGTCATCCCTGAGATCAATTCCCATGCCATGAAAAACCATCAGGGGATCATCGCATCGCCTAATTGCTCGGCAACAATTATGCTTATTGCGTTGGCCCCTCTGCACCGCTGTTTTGGCATCAAACGGGTTGTTGCCGCGACCTATCAAGCTGCCAGCGGAGCAGGGGCTGCTGCAATGGAAGAATTAAAGACGGAAACCCGAGCGATGTTAGACCAATCTCCCTTTGAAAGACAGGTCATGCCCTTTCCTTACGCTTTCAACTTGTTCACTCATAATTCCCCTCTCCGTGGAAATGGTTATGTCGATGAGGAGCTTAAAATGCTCTATGAAACACGCAAAGTTCTTGAAGATAACTCGATCTGGATCAATGCAACGTGCGTTCGCGTGCCCGTGCTCCGTGCCCATTCAGAGGCATTAAATGTCACCTTCCATCGCCCAGCTACTCAAGAGGCAATCATTGAAACCCTAAGAAACGCGCCTGGCCTTACCTTTCTAGAAGATCGATCATTAAACCGCTTCCCAATGCCCTCTGACGCAACCGGCCAAAATTCTGTTTTCTGGGGACGGGTCCGGAAGGACCTTTCTTTTCCTAACACATTCGACCTCTGGGTTGTTGGGGATCAATTGCTCAAGGGAGCCGCTCTGAACGCCATACAAATTGCCGAACAACTTATTCATCAAGATGGCCTATACACGTCGCCTTAACCGCTCATGCCTTACCTTGAAATGGAGAGAAAGAAGACAGGAAGGGGCGCAGTGAAGACTAACTGCTGTTTCGTAACGGGGTGCACCAATGAGAGCTTTCCATGATGCAATGCAATCCCCTCTTTGCACCATATGATGGAAGAGCCGTACTTTTGATCTCCCACAATTGGAGATCGGACTTGTGCAAACTGCGCACGGATCTGATGATACCGCCCTGTATGTAGTTCAATTTCCAACAAGAAACCCGACGGGACATCTCGCAGCATCCGATAGGAGAGGATCGCTTTTTTGCCTCCCGGGTCGGTTGCTGGCACAACGCGCGCTCGATGTTCGTCATGAACAAGATAATGTTCAAGAACGCCTTGCGCTTCGGCTGGCGCATGCTGTACTAATGCGTAATACCATTTACAGATCTTCCTTTCACGCATCATCTCTTGCAAACGGCTTAATGCTTTGCTTGTCCGCGCAAACAGTACAAGCCCACTGACAGGCTTATCAAGCCGATGGATCGGTTCTAAAAACACTTTCCCCGGTTTGTCATACTTATGCTTGACCCATCCCTTCGCCCAATCAGTCGCATTTTCGGAACTGCCAAGGCCTTCTTGCGTTGGAATACCTCCCCGCTTATTGATAACAAGGAGATGGTTATCGACATAAATAATTTCCATTAATCCCTCTGGCGCACGACTTCATAAAGAAGCAGCGTCGTTGCCGTTGCAACATTGAGGGAATCGGCAATCCCATGCATTGGGATCCGCACATGAATATCCGCAGCATCCATCCACTGCTTTGATAGCCCGAGCTGTTCTGTGCCCACAGCGATTGCAATAGGCCCTTTCAGATTTGTTTTCGTAAACTCTTCCGATGCCGATGGGGTGGTAGCAACAATACGCACATTGCGCTCTTTTAACCACGCCAATGTCTCAAGGCTGTCCGCCTCGATAACAGGAAGAGTGAAGAGCGTCCCAACGCTTGCACGCACCACATTTGGATTGTAAATATCGGTGCACCGATCGCAGACGATCACTCCATCGGCGCCTGCAGCATCCCCAGATCGGAGGATCGTTCCTAAATTTCCCGGCTTTTCAATCGCCTCTGCAACAACTAAAAACGGGTTTTCTTTATCGGCAAGAGCGCAAGCCAACTTCGAAAAACCCATCTTCATCTGAACGCCAATACCAATCAGGCCATCAGGCCTGTCGCGATAGGAAAGCTTTTCAAACACATGAGTTGCGCAAGCAAATACCTCTGCTCCCTTTTGTTTGATCTGTTGGATTAGCCCCTCTTCATTCTCTCCTAAAAAAAAGTCGGAACACATAAACAGCGCCTGGATCTTAATACCACCTTCAACAGCCCGTTTGAGCTCTCGGTACCCCTCGATTAAAAATAGACCCGATTGGTTCCGCTCGCGCCGATCATTAAGCCTAAGAACTCTCTTAATTTTGGGATTTTGCAAACTCGTAATCTGATTATCCATGAGTCCATCTCGCATAGCTGCCTGAAGGGATGGCAAAACCGTTTTCTGCCGGAATGATCATCTCTCCAGAAGAGATCCTCCCTTTCTTTCCCGCCATCATCTGATCGAGCAGATAGCGCATCACTAAAGGAGTCATTCCAGGAGTGTGGGTTGTAAAGAAAACAAAAAGCGGGTGTTCCCTCAAAACATCGCGGCAAAGTTTTAAGGTCTCATGCACATCCCGTTCGATTTTAAACACCTCGCCTTGAGCCCCCCTTCCAAAACTGGGAGGATCAAGAACAATACCGTCGTAACGTACGCCCCTTCGACTTTCCCTTTTTAAAAACTTGATCACATCATCAACAATCCAGCGAATAGGGGCCTCCTGCAATTGATTGAGCAGAGCATTTTCCCTTGCCCAACTGACCATCCCTTTCGAAGCATCGAGATGACAAACTTTTGCTCCTGCTTTAGCAGCTGCTAATGTCGCTCCGCCTGAGTAAGCAAATAAATTCAAAACATGGGTAGGGCCTTTCTGTGTTTGGATCAAATCGGTCATCTCCTTCCACAGCAGACTGTGCTCAGGAAAAACGCCAAGATGGCCGAAGTCGGTCGGTGCAATTTTGAAACGGATCCCTTCGATCTCAGCACTCCACTCTTTAGGGAGTTGACGATTTAGTTTCCAGCTATTGCCTTCATCACGGCTAAAGTGGGCGTCCGCTTTTTTCCACTCCTCGGGAGAAAGAAGGGGGTGCCATAACGCCTGAGAACAGGGGCGGACAATCCGAAATGGTCCGAATTCCTCAAGCTTCTGCATCCCGCCGCTATCGAGTAGTGTGTATTGCGCCTTCATCAGCACCTATTAAATATTTTTTAATTTGCAAACCGACTAGTTGCATAGACCCAGAAGTTTGAGTCGAAATGTGGAAACATCTTACCATACTGCTCTGTTCTAAACCACAGTGGAATATTGCTTAAAAAAGAACCAGATTAAGACTTTATTGCATAAACCTTCCCACAGTCAATTTATGCAAAAACACGACCGAAGGGAGGGAGATTTAACCAACAGAGCTTTAAAGCCTTAATCAACAGAAGGCCGTCTCCCTTAAAAGAAGAATGGAAACGGAGGAATCCCCTTGGTGACTTTCCGATAAAGAGCCCCAAGAAGATTATTAGTCGTTGAAAGGATGCGGGTTTGCCGGTTTCCTTTAGCTATGAAAGTCCCGATATCAGGGGGAGTTCCACGCTCTCCGATCGCAGCCCACATCGTACCCACAGGTTTTTGATCGGACCCACCAGTTGGGCCAGCAACCCCCGAAACCGCTATTGCAAAATTGGCGGCGCTCTGTTTAAAAACACCCTCAAGCATTGCCGCAACGGTTTCCTTACTAACTGCCCCAGTCTGCCGCATTACCAATTTGGGAACGCCAAGGACCTCGGTTTTCATTGTATTCGAGTAAGTGACGAATGAGCCAAGAAAATAATCTGAGGCGCCAGGAAGGGCGGTCAGATGGGCAGCCATGAGCCCCCCCGTGCAGGACTCAGCTAAAGCAAGCGTCTTTTTGTTCTGAATAAACCAAGATTGGAGCGCTTCTTCAATCTTCCCATTCGGCGATTGAAAAAGATAAGACCCAAACTTCTGCTCTAAGGCCGATCGAAATTGTTCTAGGTGGCGTTCTTGAGAAGAGTTCATAGAGACCATCAATGAACCGTAAGTAGGGTAAATCCCAACCTCTACTTGAGGATACTTCTCCTGAAGGATGCGCAATGTTGGGTCGACAAGGCTCTCATAAAGCAAGCAAAAATAGAGCTGATCTGATTTTTTTTTCACGCCGCAGGGACGCGTTTTTTGCAGGTAGGGAAGGGCATCGCTCAGGAACATCTCCCGCATCTCTTGAGGAACCCCCGGCAAAGCGATCCATATCTTTTCGTTCTCTGTGAAAACGAGGCCAGGAGCTGTCCCAACACGATTGAGAATCGGTCTAGCCTTTTCAGGAATCGTCGCTTGATCTTCCAAACTAGTTAGTTGTTCGCCGAACCGCTTCTTAAGATCAGCTGCAACGCTTTCGTTGAACTGAAATTCCGAAGAAAAAAGACGTGCAAGAATTTCGCGGGTTCGATCGTCGCATGTGGGCCCAAGGCCACCCGTTGTAATCACGACAGAAGAGCGTTTAAAGATCTCCAGCAATCCTTCGTTTAATACAACAGGATCATCGGGCAAAATGGTGTGCCGAGAGATCCGATACCCTTTTTCAGACAGATGACGGCTTAAAAAAGCCCCGTTAGTATTAATGATTGTTCCACGCAATAGCTCATCGCCGATCGCGACTAATTCGATTTGCATAATCACCTAAACATGCTTGTTAAGCAGAAGAGGAAAACGAAAAAACCTCAATCCCTTTTTGCACAAGCTGAGGATGTTTTCCGATCCAGTTCAAACACTGCTTGCCTAAACGAATGGTCGCATTGGTTCGTTTTCCATCGACAATAAAAGGCGTGGGTAGCGTGTGCTCCCGAAGCCACTTGGTCAAAGCGGCAAAGAGAGCTGTGTTAGGAAAATCTCCCCCTTTGCTCACCTTGGTAATGTCGGATGTTTTGGGATCTTGGCTCAACTGAGGGTAAGAAAATTGAAGGCCCCAGGTAACGCTCTCTTGACTGAGCACCATCGGATGAAACTGCTTATCGACGTCCGAGTAGAAAACATGGTGGCCTTGCAATTGAATAAGGGGTTTGATCGGTTTGACTAGGTACTTGTCCGAGCCAACTGCCATGGTATAGACAGTATCGAGATCGGATGTCCATCCTGAAGAAAAATAACGGCGCAGTGGTTTTTCATCGAGCAGGTCCCCTTCTTTGATCCCAGCAATATAGCGACTATACTGTTCCAAGAAATCTTCCGTTGGAATCAAAGCTCGATCAAGAGCGGTCGGCTCAGAAACAATGCAGATATGAATTGGAGATAACTCGTGTAGCAAAGCTATCATTTCAGATGCATCCAGGAGCACTTGAAATTTGAGCTGTTTGGAAACTCGAAGGGTGCCTTCGATGTGCGGAGTGCTAATACGCAGAGTTGTCACGTTTTGCCAGCCTTTTGTTTTCCAGACACACTTTTTTTAGTTTTGTGCAGGACCGATTGAAGAAGTAAACAAGCCATCCCGCAAAAAATTGCGCTATCAGCGATATTAAAGACCGGGTAAGAGTACCCCCATAAGATAAAATAGAACATATCGACCACATGCCCATACACAAAGTAGTCGACGACATTTGCGATAGCCCCTGTTGCAATGAGCGTGAGGCATAGTTTGCGAAAAGGCTCTGCTTTGATAAAAAACAGATACGTAATGAGCCCACCGATAATCCAAATCCTAACATATAGCAGATACTCTTGAAAAGATGCGAAGACTCCCCATGCAGCTCCCTTATTAATAACATGAGTGATGCAAAAATCGATCCCATGCCAATTATGAAAGACCCCAATCCCATCATAAGGGTAGATCGGCAAAGCCGAGCTCATTACAGGAATAGATAAGTGAACATAGGCCTTTAAGATCGCATCCGCAGCAAAAATGATCAGCGCAATAGCAACGTACTGAAAAACCTTTTGCCAGTTCATGTTAGAGCAATCCCTTTTCAAACTTTTCTTGCGCTTTGACAGTCATCGTTGCATAAGGGATTGCTTCAAGCCGCTGGATCGGTATTTCTTCTCCAGTCAAATCGCAAACGCCATAAGTGTCCTCATTGATCTTATCCAGCGCTCGCTCAATCTGCCGTAATATATTAAATTCTTCATTGCTAACCTGCAGACTAATTGTCCTGTTGAAATCATCTGTTCCTTCGTCAGCTTGATGCTGCGAATACCCTTTCGCCTGATCGATCGCTTTGACATCCTCTTTAGAGTCGCGCAAGAGGTTCGTCATTTGGTTTCTCATTTCCTCCAAACGTTTTTTGAAACGTTCGATATCCGCTTTTTTAAGTGGCATGACTGTTTTCCTTGATTTTTAGTTAAGAACCTTTTTTGGCAGAACTGATCGCATTTTCCATAGGACTAAGAGCATCTTTAGGATTGACATGTTCAATCGCATCCATTAATTCATCCACATCTTTAAAACGTCGATAGACACAAGCAAATCGGATATAGGCTATCGTGTCAAGCGCCTGCAGATGTTTCATTACAATTTCACCAAGCTCCGAAGTTCGGACCTCGCGCACTTGCCTTTCCATTAGATCGGAGGTGATTTTATAAGCTAAGGCACGAACTTGATCATGGCTGATACGAGTATGGCGGCATGCAGCATCCAGACCGCGAATCAGCTTATCCTGCCGAAAATCTTCATAGCGCCCATCCCTTTTTTGAACTTGAATCGTAAGATCGACCGTCTCAAAAGTAGTAAACCGCCGCAGGCACTGCAGACATTCCCTGCGGCGCCTCACCGCATTCGTTTCAGCAGCGTTACGCGAATCAGTAACCTTTGATTCTTCGTTATTACAAAATGGACAGCGCATCAGCCCCTCTTAATTTCTTATAGAACAGTCAAATGCACGAATTTTACTATTTACGCTGCTTTTCTATACATAGCAAGTATTTTTTTAAAGGAGAATTTGCGGTAAAAAAGATATTTACCCAACTTTGTACATCCTTAATGATCAAGCAGGTTGGCACTGGCCGATCATAAGATTTAGGACAACAAAAAAGTTGCTAGAGAGTGCCGAATCATGTATAGCCTTTAGAACCTTTAGTTTCTAGCAGCCCCTATAATGGGCACAGGCCAAGAAAATCGGCGAGTTGCAAAGCTGATTATATTATAATATTTTTTAGATTGAATACGAATTTATTTGGGCTGTTATAAGTGACTCCTACTTTTTTTGCTCCCACATACTCTAAGTTTAACACTATAGCTTTAATTTTTTCGATTTTATCCTTGCTTTTTTCAATTAACGATTGAGGAAACTCTTTAATCATGTCTAGGACTGATTCAAAAAAATTGTATCCACAATTTTTTTCTTTGGATTTGGGTTCTTCCATTTTTTCTCGCACCTTCTTCTGAAAGTAAGTCTTATCTTCTTCACTTATCACCGACTCAAATCTTCCCATTTTCTCCCAACAGATGGATCCATTAAATGATTTAAATTCAGTATCGATAAAATAGACCCCGTCTTCTGCTACTACAATATTTTCAGGCCATAGATCAATAAATTTTGCTTTTACAATAGCTTGAATTAACTCATTAATTTCATCTCTTGAAAGTTTTCTTTCTATGGGTTTTATTGCTTCTGCATAAATTTTGATTTGATCAGAATGAATCTCATAATAGCCTGAATAGGCCTCCCAACCACTAATTTTTAATAACTCCACATCTTCAACAACCGCAATTTTTATCGGGACTTTTATATGCTTTAATTTGTTTTCCATTATAACTATCATTAAATGGTTACAACCCAATATTCGGCTCAAATTAGATTTTTGGAACCATTTTTTTTCAGATAAAGAAGATTGAAACTCTTTTTCAGTTAGCAGCCTATTAGATTGTCTTAATTTTTTCAAAAAGCCGAGAATTGTATCATGTTTAGTAGCAATATCCATAAAATTCGAAATAATTGTTGGCCCTGAAAAACTTGGCACTTCAGGTTTCATCCCTAAACTGTTGAGCTCTCTCACTAAAGAGACATCGTGCGATTCATTAGCCTCTTGATAGACAACTCTTTTAGCTGTAATTTCAAGCGCGCTGAAATTTTCAATAGAGAAATTTGAATTTATACTTGCAACCATTAATACACCTTTTAATTAAGGACAAATCAATTAACATACTTTCATTTTAATGAATTTTTCAGAAGAAAGCGAATATTAAAAATAAAAAACGTTAATTTATTTATATTAACATGGAGTTATTTACACAAAGTGTTATGAAACAAATTATTATTACAATAATGAATAGGACTGGCTAAATACAGCAGAAATTGAGCTGGGGGATTCTCTTCCGCCAACGCCTCAAGAAAAGGCGCTTACAGCAACGCGTAAGCGCTGACCGATAAGCTAACAACAGCGTCAGCCCCTCCCTTCTAAGGGTCGGAGGAGGTGGGATTCGAACCCACGAAACGTTTTCACGTTTACACGCTTTCCAAGCGTGCTCCATCGGCCACTCGGACACTCCTCCAAAAAGACATGAAAAGGAACGCTTATGAACTACGGAAACAGAGGTTACCCGACTGATTGTTTATTCACAAGAACCTTTGCAAAAGTAGCGCGTTGTGGTATTTTACTCGGCATTATGTAAGAAGGTTCTTATGAAAAAATCGATTTTCCTTGTTTGGATTGCTTTATGTTTTACAGGCTGCGAGCTTGAAAAACCCAGCCAAAAAGAAAAAACTGTACTCGTCAGCATCGCTCCCTATGCATTTTTTGTAAATCGGATTGCTGGAGCTGATCTTCCCGTTACGACTCTGGTACCTGAAGAGGCAAATCCTCATATCTATGAGCCTAAGCCCAAAGAGGTTGAAAAGGTAAGAGATGCATCTGTCTGGATCCGCCTTGGAGAATCGTTCGATCAAAAAGTTTTTAAAGTCATCCAGGAGCAAAACCCAAAAATGCGCATTGTGGATGTAACAGAAGGAATCCACCTGCTCCCAGCGTGCGAAATTAATAGTCCATCGGATGAGCACCACCACTGCCATGGCCACGATGACGGACAGGATATCCATATTTGGCTGAGCCCGAAACTAGCAAAAGTTCAAGCTGCTACGATCTGTAAGGCATTAACCGATGCTTTTCCAGGCAACGGCCACCTCTATGAAAAAAACTTAGGCAAGCTGACAGCAGAGCTCGACCTCCTCGACCAAGAAATCTCTACTCTCCTAGCCCCTATGAAAGGAACTGCGATCTTGGTATCCCATCCGGCCTTTGCCTACTTCTGCCAAGACTATGAGCTCATTCAGCTCTCCGTAGAAATGGAAGGGAAAGAGCCCCTCCCTCACCAAGTGACCCATTTACTCGAAAAGGCAAGGCACTATCAAGTAGCTACTGTGATTCTAGAACCTCAATATAGTAATAAGGGAGCAAAACTGATTGCCAAAGAGCTGGGTGTTCCAACAGCAACATTGGATCCTTATGCGGAAGATTATCTGGACAATTTACGCTCAATCGCCCAAATTATTGCAAAACCTTCACAAGCTGAATAAATCGTGCAAAAACCCGTTATCTCTGTTCAAAATTTAAGATTTTGTTATGATAAAATCCCCATACTCGAAAAAGTCAATTTTTCGATCGACGAGGGTGAGTTTATCGGGATTTTCGGCCCTAACGGCGGTGGAAAGACCACCCTACTAAAACTACTAACGGGGATGCTAAGGCCAGACTACGGTGATGTTCAGCTCCTTGGAAAGGATCCCGCCGATAGCAGGGGGCAGATCGGCTACGTTCCCCAAATTTTACGCTTTGACAAAGACTTTCCCATTTCGGTTATCGAGGTTGTCCTCATGGGGTGTCTATCCAAGCTCCGCTGGTGGGGAAGATATCCCAAAGGAACTAAAGAGGTCGCCCATGCTGCCCTGCACAAAGTCGGCCTGGCAGACTTTGCAAGAGCATCGTTTGGGACCTTATCAGGAGGGCAAGCCCAAAGGGCTCTGATCGCCCGGGCAATCGTCAACCATCCCAAAATTCTGCTTCTCGATGAACCTACGGCAAGCGTCGACCCAAAGGCTGAACAAGAGATTCACCAACTTCTTGTCGATTTGAACCATACGATGACCATCGTCATGGTCACCCACGATCTCCAGTCGATCATTGATAAGGCCAAACGACTTCTCTGCGTCCACCGCCAAGTCACAACTATGCGGGCAAAAGAGGTGTGCGAGCACTTTGCTCTCGGTCTTTATCACACACCACTATCGTCTAAGGATCACTTCACATGGTAGAGACCACCTTCTTCCAAGCTATCGCAAAAAACCCCTTCCTCCTTTTAGCTCTTTTCGCTGGTCTTGCCGCTTCCTTTGCTAGCGGAATCATTGGAAGTTATGTCGTCGTTAAAAGAATTGTTGCAGTCAGCGGCAGCATTGCCCACTCTGTATTAGGAGGAATGGGAATCTTTTTATGGTTAAAAAGGACTTATGGCTGGGACATTTTTACGCCACTCTATGGAGCTCTATTTGCCGGACTCCTTTCCGCTTTGCTAATGGGCTGGATCCACTTGAAGTACAAAGAAAGGGAAGACACCGTGATCGCAGCCCTATGGGCAACGGGTATGTCCATTGGAGTGATCTTCATTGCACTCACTCCAGGCTATAACGTTGAGCTGCTCAATTTTTTATTCGGAAACATTTTATGGGTAACCCACAACGACATCCGCCTGCTGCTCGTTTTGGATGTTCTGATTATTGGACTAGTAACCCTTTTCTATCGAAGATTCTTGGCAATCTGCTTCGATGAAAACCAAGCGCGGCTGCAAGGAATGTCCGTTAAATTGTTATATCTATTACTTTTATGCCTCGTGGCCATCTCGGTCGTTATCTTGATCCAAGTAGTCGGAGCGATCCTAGTGATCGCGATGCTGGCAATCCCGGCAGCGGTTGCCAGCGCCTGGACGCAACAGCTTTCGGTCATGATGTTTCTAGCCGTGTTGCTGGGGTGTATTTTTACAAGCTCTGGAATGTATGCGGCTTATGAACTGAATTGGCCGCCAGGAGCTACAATTTCCCTTTTGGCAGCCTGCATCTATTCGCTCAGCTTGCTCCTGAAGAAAAAAATAATAAAATAGCCCTCTTCGCTTCAAGTGGGCTATTAAAATCCAGAAAACGCCTTTTTTAAGTTACATCGCGCAGAAACGGTCCCAGAAACGTTTCCACCCACTTCGGTGCAAGTTAGGCTCTTGCAATTCTTTTGCAGAACGTTTCGACCGAACCGACTTTTTAGGCTTTTTAGAGCTTTTCATGGACATGTCTCCTGCTTAGTAATGTTGGTGCAGCTTGATATCTTCAGGACGGACAGAGGAAAGCCCTTCCGCAGCTTTTTTCATCTGCTCATGCAAATCTCCAGTCCGATTGTGCTTACAATGGTTCTTTAAAGTGACCTTCGAAGCTTTCTTTTTGTTGATCCGCTTATTGACAGATTTCATCTTAACCCCCATTTGCTTTTGCAATGCAGATAGGCAAAAGCTTTTCCTTCTTAAATTTCATAATACAATAAATTCATTTAATTTCAAAATATTATAATATTATTTTCTTGCATCACAAAAATTAAATCACTCCTACGAATTCCCATCCCAGTAATGTGACTCTTGCAATTTGAACTCCTCGTCTTTTATACTTCAGCCTTGGCCCATCCTTTGCTAGAGGAAATGCCTTTCAAAGAAAAGACGTTGACTTAGAATGAGGGAGTCCACTATCATGCCCGTTTTCCTCTCCATAAGATGTTCTTAATTGAACATCCAAATTGTAATCGATAGAATTATCAGGAGGCCAAATGTACGCAATTATCGAGACCGGCGGAAAACAATACCGAGTAGAAAAAGGCGATGTAATCGACGTAGAGCTCGTTGACGCTAAAAACGCGGGAGACAAAGTCGAGTTTAAAAACGTGCTTTTCGTCAACACAGGAGGCACAGTGAAAATCGGCAGTCCGCACGTTGCCGAATCAATAGTGCAAGCAGAATTCATTCAAGAATCGCGCGGACCTAAAGTGATCGCTTTTAAATACAAGCGACGCAAGCCTATCCGCCGTAAAGTGGGGCACCGCCAACACTATTCACGGGTTAAAATTACAGAGATTATCGGCTAAGGAGAGTTCGAAATATGGCACATAAGAAAGGTCAGGGCTCAACTCGTAATGGTCGCGATTCGCGCGCCCAACGTTTGGGGATCAAAGCTACAGGTGGACAGTTCGTTACGACTGGCAGCATCCTTATCCGCCAACGCGGAACCAAATGGAAGCCCGCTAAAAACGTCGGCATCGGTCGAGATGACACACTCTACGCTCTCTGCGATGGGATTGTAACCTATCGCAAAAGTGCTAGAACGCACGTCTCCGTTATACCCGTTGCTTAAGTTCTAAAATCCCCCTAGAAACAATCAGTTGTTGTCTTTTAGGGGATTTTTATTTTAAGGATTTGGATATGTTTATCGATTCAGTCAGAGTCACGCTGCGCGCAGGAGACGGTGGAAACGGGGTTGTGGCCTGGCGAAGGGAAAAATACATCCCTAAGGGGGGGCCTGTCGGAGGAAATGGCGGAAAAGGTGGGTCGATTATTCTCAAAACTGATGTCCACCTCCCCTCTCTTGAAAGTTATCGAAACCGTCGTATCATCGCAGCTGAAAATGGACACTGCGGCGGCGGCAACCTTCGGCAAGGGCGCAATGGGAAGGACCTCGTGCTGTCTGTCCCCTGCGGCACACTCGTTAAGGACAGCCAAACTCAAGAAGTTCTGTTCGACTTCACCGAGGAAAATCAAACCTGGCAGATCTGCAAAGGAGGAAAAGGCGGAAAAGGCAACCACTGCTTTAAATCCTCAACCAACCAAGCTCCCAATGTCTGCACTCCTGGTACCCCAGGGGAACACCGTGAAATCGAGCTCGAGCTCAAACTGATCGCCGACGTCGGGCTAATTGGGATGCCTAATGCCGGCAAATCAACACTGATGTCCCAAATCACCCATGTCAGAGTCAAGATCGGAGCATACCCATTTACCACCCTCTTTCCGAACTTGAGCTATGTGCAACTTCCTGATCGATCTCGAATCCTCGTTGCCGATATTCCCGGGATCATTGAAAACGCCCATCTCAACAAAGGCCTAGGCATCGCTTTCTTGAAGCACATCGAGCGCTCTTACGCCCTCGTTTACATTATCGACATATCAAGCATTGAAGGGAGAGACCCCTTTGAAGACTTTACCGTTCTCCAAAATGAGCTTAAAGCTTATCGCTCCGACCTTCTGAAAAAGCCCTTCTTGGTCGCCTTGAATAAGATGGATTCGGAAGGAGCGCAAGAACAAGCGGGAGAGTTTGCTAAGAAGTACCCTTTTGCACCAGAAACCCTATTCTTGATCTCTGCGGCCAATAACGAGGGGCTGGTCCCCCTTATTGAAGCGATGCGGGGAATCGTCCAAGTCCACGGGAAACGCTTCAAATAGGCGAACAGGCTCTAAAGGAAGATTATCCAAAAACTCTTGAATAAACTTTCTTTGCAGTTGCATGAGTTCAAGCGCCCTCCTCTTATTTTCGATTAGATAAGGGAGCATTTGTTCATATGTCTCCGGCGTTATCGATTGGCATATCCGGATAACTTCCTGAGCAGATTCCGCAATAAACATCCCCCTTTCATCAAAATAGTCCCGCACATTCAGACAGCCAATATAAATAGGAACGGACAAGGAAACGAAACAACCAAGCAGCTTCTCTGTCATGTAATTAGCCTGTCGGTTGTTTTCAATTGCTATAGTGAATTGGCTATTGAAGATCCATTTTTTGGTATCGGTCGGCAAGCACCGCTGCCGCATTTCTTTTGGAAACTGCTCTATTCCTCGCCTTGTAAGATAAAATCGTGTTGGAACCTCTATCTGCTCTTCATGGTTCCACACATAAATCCGGGGAACATAGTTCCAACTCGGACTACATCCCTGAAAGCCTGTGCTTAATAAATAAGAGATACTGTACTCCTTTTCTAAATCCAACTCATCTGTATTTATCCACGTTTCCATGTAACCTGGAATAATTCTGACATTGCTGGCACAACGCACCGGGCAGAATATAAGGTCGAATCCCTGACTGATTTTTCTCACATATGCTTCCAATGGATTGATACCGACGCTAAAATTAGGCTCATCGATAAAGTGAAAAAAATTGAAGCGGAGGGGATTGATATAATGACCGGAGGCCCAAAAATTGTAATGATACGCACGGTGGACCAACAATCGAGGATCATTATCCCATAGAGAAACAGCTCGATTCCATTCATACGACTCATACGATGCTCCATCGATGGGATTTTGCAAAAAGGAACTTCTATAAAAGCTGAACTGATCAAAGTTGTCATAGAGAACAACCAATCCTCTATTCAATTGGGAAGCAAACATCTGGAATTGCGCTTCTGAAAAATCGGGAGAAAGGTGCAAAATAACTTGATACTTGTTCAATCGCAGCAAGGCTTCTACAGCAAGCCACGCGCGTGTCGCCTCTTCTTCTCTACAGTAGACATCCATCACCGGCGCATCTGCAGCAACTACAAGGGGAGATTGGCTTAAAAAATCGACAAAAGGGTTTTGCAAGCAAGGAAAGGTCCGCAAATAAAGCGCCGTATTAAACCAAGCATTCGGATCGGTAAAGTGAAACCAATCTCCTTGAAAATCAATGGATAAAAAATGATCTAATGGGTCAATTTTTCCAACTAAGAGCTGGTTACCATAGCACGCGCAGTAATGTTGCCGATCAAAATAGGGAGAGACAAGGTCTTTATCTGAAGCAAACAGAGCGCAGCACACAAAAATGAAAAGAAAAAAAGCGGTGGGTAAGTTAGACATAAAGGCCCCATTCCAAAAAAGGATCCTTTATCCACCAAGCAGGCCTTTAAAAAAAGGTTTTTCGAATTTGACTCATTTCAAAAATTATGTAGAATGTTTCCCATTAATTTGTATCGACAAGAGATGCTCCATGACAACTTCTTCTACCGAGCCTCAACAACATCTTTCCTCTAAAGCTAAACAACAGGTGTTCTTTTCATGGCACAATTTACCTGTCCCCCGATTTGAATTTTTTTTGCTCCTCTTTCTTGCTTCCCTACCTTTTCAAATGAGCTTGTGGCAACTATTCATTAATTTTTCTCAAAAACTATATCCCTCAACAAGCTTCCTTCCCTGGTGTTATATCAGGATCATTTTAGTATTTACAACAGACGTCCTTTTTGTCGTTGCCCTCCTTGCCATGCTGTTCTCCAACAAAATTCCATGGCGTCGGTGCTTTTGGAATGGACCAGCAAAATACCTCCTCTTGTTGACAAGCATTTCGACACTTTCCCTTGCCTTTTCAAAAATACACTCGTTTCCCTTGCAATACGTCAAACTCTTCCAGCAAACAATGCCCTTTCTCCTCTTTTCTCTGATCCCCTACTGCTTTAATGCAACCTCCTTCCGCCTCTTTTTGCGCGGCGCTTTGATCGCCCTTTTTATCTGTGGAGTCGTTCAATCCGTCATTGCTATTTCCCAATATTTTTTACAGGATAGCCTCGGATTATCCTTCCTTGGAGAAGAAAAATGGAGCTCAGCCTTTGAAAGTACAAGAGGTGAACTGTCGATCTTTGATTCGATTTTTCCCAGAGGGGAATATCACTTTTTCATCAGGCGCGCTTCAGGAACTGCAATGCACTCCAATACCCTTGGGTCGATTTTGTTCTTCACGATCATGCTCAGCTACGCCCTTTACCTTGAGTTTCGAAGCAAGAAGATCTACCCGATTATTTTATTCGGAATCTTTCTCCAAATTACAGCTCTCTTTCTCTCTTTTTCACGCTCTGGACTAACCGCAACCCTCATTGGAACAATCCTCTGGCTGTTCTGGACAGGAAGGCAATTAAGATCACCCCCCCCAAAAAACGACATGGCGGCACTACAAGAACCCGATTCCGGTTCCTCTACCATAACCTGGGTTAAGACCCTTCGACCACTCGTTATAACTGTGATCATCAGCAGCGTCAGCTGTATCGCAATTTTTTATCCAGCATTCACTCAGCGCGGCTTTCTGAATGAAAATGGTACGGTGCAGGGATCAAATCAAGAACGCCTCGTGAACCTTAAGGTTTCAATGAGGATGGTTGCAGCCAATCCGTTCCTCGGCGTAGGGTTTGATACATATCAAATTGTCAAAGAGCAGTTTAACCCAACCCCCGACTCATTAGGCAGGCTAGCTCCCGTGCATAACAGCTACTTACTGGTTGCTGCAGAAACAGGCTTTCTAGGGCTTGCAACCTATCTATTATTTATCCTTTCGGTGCTAAAAAGAGCATTAAAAGCGCCATTTAATCCCCCCCACACGAGCCTACTGATCTCATTTTTAGGGTTTCTGTATCTGAATTGTTTAGATTTTGGCTTTTTGCTCATGAACAACTTGGGCTTCTTTTACTTTGCTGTAGCCGCATTTTTGGTCACCCCTTCCATACTAGTCAAGAAAGGAACTCCTTGATGATTACACTAACCTCGATCAGCAAGTTTCCTTTTTTAAGCTCATTTCGATGTTCCTACATCAATAGCTTCCATTTTTTAGAAAGTAGGTAAGGTCCATGCTCAAAATAAAATTTTTTCTCCTATTTTTGTTTTCCCCTTTACTCCCGCTGTTTTCTGCACCCGGCTTGGAATACACACATCTAGAAGTTCTTGGCTCTACATATTTGGATTATATTACAGGCCACCAATCTGTTCATGTAATAGAAATTAATCCGATTAAATATGAAATTAAACCTGTTAAAGCTTTAGACAATGGAATTGGAAGAGAATCTGTTTTTTCAATTAGCGCTCGCTATGGAGCAACTGCTTCTATTAATGGCGGTTTTTTTTCTATAGGAGGGAGCTTTGATGGCAAAGCTTGCGGCACTCTAAAAATTCACGATTGGTATGCCCTCCCAACCAAACCAAGAGGTTGCATTGGATGGTCTCTTGCAAGCCAAAATCCTATAATGGACCGGTTGCTAGTAACCACCTCTGCCAATTACAACTTTGACTCAATTCTTCTAGATGGGTTGAACCGTCCTCGCCAAAAAGGGGAAATTATTCTTTATACCCCCTGTTTTCATAGAACAACCCTAACCAATCCTGATGGAATAGAGTTGATTGTTATAGATGGCATCATTCAATCTATTTTAAGAGGTGGAAGCGCAAAAATTCCTGAAACCGGATTTGTACTTTCTATTCAAGAGAATCATCCCCTTTTCAACAGCTTTGAAGTTGGAATACCCCTCACAGTCGCCACTCAAATCAACCCCTTAATGGGAATAACAGCTGCTGATGCATGGGACTCTCTTGATTACATCGTGGGGGGCACTCCCCTTCTTCTATACAATAATGCAACGATCGTCGACTTTGAATCTGAGCGAACCACCCAAACTTTTTTATCTAACAGGCATGCAAGAACAGCCGTAGGTATACTACCTAACAGGAATTGGATTTTTGTAGTGGTTGATAAAACAGGAATTTTTGACGGAATGACCATTTATGAGCTAACCAACTTAATGAAGCAATTAGGTTGTGTGCACGCACTTAATTTAGACGGAGGTGGAAGCTCTACCATGGTATGCGAAGGTATCATTAAGAACTTTCCGTATGGCGATGAAGATGAGGGGTCTGGTCAGAACACTGTCCGCCGAGTCTCTGATGCTATTATAGTGCTTCCCAAAAGCGGATCAACACATTGAGGTGTCGAATTTGTACATTTTTGGGCATGGTTCAAAAAGTAGCCGTGATCCCTCACCAAAAAAATAAATTTTTGCAAAAGACGGTGTATTGATAAAATAGAGTTCTTCTGAAACCTAAATTTTAAGTTCATAGTTGAGGTAGTTGCAAAACTCCGACTTCGTCGGACTTTTGCAAGAATTTGAAATTTTGAAAAAGTCCCGCCTTGCTCTAAAATGTTGTGTGCGACAACGAACACAAGAGCAAGGCGATGAACAAGTTCCTCGGATTTATATCACGCGGTTTACATCAAATTCAACGAACTTTTTTTCCAGACCTCGAACACGAGGCAGGACCTATTCCCAAAAGTTTGATCAAACTGACTTATACCATTAGTAACCTGAATAATGGGTTTTTCAGATGAGCATCAGTGTGCTGTCCAACC
>CAZOKX010000018.1:0-34528 GCA_964580785.1 uncultured bacterium | reverse complement strand
CTTAAATCATGAGAATATGTCATCCTAATGATCATACACATCTCTGATTAAAAATTTAAATTTAAACCACTATAGATGATTTTTGCAATATGGAAACGCCGCTCCCTTCTTTAAACATATTTGGTAACAGTTCAGATACCCCCTCCTCCGTCGTGGGTATCTGAACTGTTACCTTTTTTATTCAATTGCCGTCGAGGGATTGCGTGGCATCATACCAGGTTATGTCGGCAGGAAAAGGCTCATCGTAGTTTGGCTGGACGACTGTCCAATGAGGCAAAAAGAAGTCGTTGGGTTGAGGCGGTGGAAAATCATAATATTCCGGATGCATCCAGGATTTGGGCGCGATGACGATCTGTTCAGGGTTTTGATTCATATAAGCAGCCCACCAAGAAAAGCTGGAATTGCAGATGATCTGATGCTTCATCATTGACATCAGAAAAAACTCTTTAATGAAATCGTTTTCTTCAATAAAAACGCATTGACGTTTCATTTTTGAAAAATATTTTTTGCACCACTGAATTCGGTCTGAAAAGACTGCAAAGACCGCTTCAGAAGGAAAGAGGGCCATTGCGTTCCGGTAATATTCAAGGCCCAGGAATGGGTGGATTTTGCTCTGGTGAAGACTTTTATTAAATGTTCTGATGTGGATGCTAACCGTATTGGGAGCGTTGATCAGATCGCCATATTTTGATTGGAGGTAGGCCAGGGTTTCAGCAGATGGAGCAAACGCGGCAAGGATCTTTTCTCTGTGGTGGTGAAAGTGTTTCCATGATTGGAAATAGCCATAGATGATTTGGTCGGGCTGGACTGGGATCTTCTCTGAGCTGTGCCAAATGGATTCAACAAAGTAGTAGAGAAATGGTCTAGGAGCTACAGCAGTCGCATCGATCCGGAAAAAAAACGCATCTCTATTTTCACGGAGACGGTAATCAGATCGATTCAAATCGGGGAAAAAAGCAACTGCGTCATGGTCCCATGCATAGGCTAGGGCGGCAGCAATCAAGAACATTTGGTTGCCGAGTTGCCCCCAAAGATGGGCTGTGATCATTGGTTTTTCGTGAATTGTTTGTTCATCGTAGGCTCGGCAAGGCCTTCCAATCATTAAGAAAAAGCAGAAAAGAAGGGTGGTATAATTAAACGTGAACAGGTGAACTGATCGGCTTAATTTCTTGGTGACGGTGGAGGACAGGAACAACTTCTTCATTAACGAAGGCATGGACTTGCTCGACAGCGCGTCCGATGAAATGCTCTGGAGAGGCAAATTCTTGGATTTGTTGTAGGGTAAATCCGATAGTTGTATCGTTTGCAATCCGTTGGAGTAGGTCATTGGGTTGTCCATGCTCTTTAATCTGTCTGCTCGATTCTAAACTATGGATGCGAAGGCGTTCGTGGATCTGCTGGCGGTCTTTCCCCGATTTGACAGCTTCCATTAGGATCTGCTCCGTGGCAAGGAATGGGATCTCTTCATTCATGTGTTTTTCGATGATTTTGGGATGGACAACTAAGCCTGCCGTGACGTTGCAAAGGAGGTTTAGAATGGCATCAGCTGTGAGAAAGAGCTCGGGAATGTAGAGCCTTCGGTTTGCCGAATCGTCAAGTGTTCTTTCTAACCACTGGGTTGCCTCTGTGTAGAGGGCATTTTCATTTAAAGAAATAAGAAAGCGGCAGAGTCCACAGATCCTTTCGCTCCAAACAGGATTGCGTTTATAAGGCATCGCTGATGACCCAACCTGTTTGTCTGCAAAGGGTTCTTCAACCTCTTTAAGGTGGGAAAGGAGGCGGATATCGGTTGCAAACTTATGGGCAGAAGAGGCTAGGCTTGCAAGAATTGCTGCAATTCGAATGTCCTGTTTTCTCGTGTAGGTTTGGCCGGAAATAGACAAGGTCTTGTTAAAGCCCATCTCTTCAGAGACTAGGGTTTCGAGTTGTTTGACTTTATGGTGGTCTCCGTGAAACAGGGAAAGGAATGAGGCCTGAGTTCCTGTTGCCCCTTTAACGCCTAAAAAGCGGATCTCGTCAGTCACATACTCGATATCTTTTAAATCGATAAGAAGGTCTTGAAGCCAGAGGCATGCGCGCTTTCCGACAGTTGTGGGTTGGGCGGCTTGAAAATGGGTATAGCTTAAACAGGAAAGGTGGGCGTATTGGACTGCAAACGACTGGAGTTGCCTGATTACTTGGATCGTCTTATTGCGGATCAGTTTTAGCGCATCGCGCATTTGAATAAGGTCGCCATTATCGGTCACGTAGCAAGAGGTTGCTCCGAGATGGATGATCCCTTTTGCCTCGGGGCATTGCTCTCCGTAGGCATGAATGTGGGCCATTACATCATGGCGCACCTGCTTTTCATATTCTTCCGCTTTAGCGATATCGACTGTATCAACGTTCTGTAAAAGCAATTTGATCTGCGCATCGGTGATAGAAAGTCCACATGTTTGCTGCGCTTTAGCAAGAGCTACCCAGAGCTTTCTCCAGAGTATGAACTTGTAGCGTGGAGAAAAGAGATAGGACATCTCCCGGCTTGCGTAGCGAGCTGAAAGTGGAGATTGGTATTGTGTATTATTGATCATATGGGCCACTGTTTTCTGTCAGAGTTTTCAAGGCTTTGAGCCATTCGTGGATTTGCTTTTTCTGAGCAGAAGATGGATTAAAGCGAGCTGTACTCAGTTTCAGATGCAGCTTCTTAAGGGAATTAATTGTATGGTCTCCTAAATTTTCGGCCCGCTTGTCTGAATCCGCTAAAGGAAACGTCTGTCGAATGAGGCTGAGTAGTTCTTGTTTGGGCTGCCCTTGGTAGTCGGCAACGATCTTTTTTTTCTGATCGAGGGAGCCTTCCCGGCTGGCGAGGCTATAGGCTACTTGCCGCGGCATTTCATCAAGTTGTGGATGCAGAGCATGGGGAAGAGAGGTATAGAACTCATAGTATTGTAAAAAGTTATAGGGGGTTTGTCGGTTGCCATAGGTTGCTACAAGCCAGGAGCTGAAAGCCCCGTCGCGGTATTTTTTTAAAATCTTTTGCGCTTTTTGGATCCTTTCCCCGTGAAGGATGATCGCTTGGTTATTGATTGCCTTCACTTCGGCAGTGATTGTCGAAAGCTCTGATAAATCTTCTGAAATCTCTTGCTTCTCTTCACGAAAATGATTGAGGATCTGCTGCAGAGACTCCTGTTCCCTTTCAGTTAAGGGAGAAACGCGGAAAACGCCTGAAAAGCTTGATAGATTACCCGAAGAGGACATCTCGACAAGGTTGGTCATTTTCGATAACTTTTCGGTTGCTATTTTTAAGCGCTGGGACAACAGAGAATTCATTTTCGTCATAGTATCCAATATCTAGCTGTTGATATACATTATGTATATATATCAAACGGTACGCATGAATTTAAGAAGTTCTTTTGTAAGCGCAAGGTAATCTTCGGTAGCGCGGCTCTTGGGAGCTGTCTCATAAATGGGTTTTCCATATACGGAAGCTTCAGAAACGCGGATATCGCGGCGGATTTTTGAGTTCAGAATTTTTCCTGGAAATGTCGTTTCGATCACCTCTAAAAATGCATCGTTGCTTTTTCCGCGCGGATTCCAGAAAGAAAGGGCGACGCCGAGCACTTCTAAACTATGCCGCTGTCCGATGCTCTGCATGAACTGAGAAAGGCGCTGCAAGCCTTTAATGCTATAAAACTCGGGTGTTGCACAGACAAGTGAGTGGTGTGCAGCAATTAACGCCGATTCGGTTAGCCAGCAAAGAGACGGGGGCGTATCAATAATGATCGTATCATAATTGAGGGGTTTTAAAATTTCTTTGAGTCGTTCATGGGAGTACCGGTCTGCTGCAAGCTGGCCTGTAACCTCGACGCGTTCTAGCCATGTATCCGCTGGGATCAGATCGAGATTTTTAACCCCTGTCGAAACGATCACCTCATCAATTTTTTTCTTTCTTTGCAACACAGGAGCCATACTATCTTGAGCATCAGGATCGTATCCTAATCCTGTTGTCAAATTAGCTTGAGCATCAAAGTCGATGAGAAGAACTTTCTGCTTATGGAATTTAGCAAGCCCCGCGCCTAGGTGCAAGGCTGTGGATGTCTTTGCGGTCCCGCCTTTAAAGCTGCTAACGGCGATCCTTTTCATTCCGAGTTACCCTCTTTTGAAAAATAAGATGTTAAAGAACGATCAGAAAGTTCTTTTTCTAAAGTGTCCAAGAACGCCTTGAGATCGAGTTCTCCATGAACAACATTGTCTCTTGTCCGTAAATTAATCGATCGGTTTTCGAACTCTTTGTCGCCAATGGTCAGCATGTAATTGACTTGCATCAATTGTGCATTCCGAATTTTTTTACTAACTGATTCGTTCGAATCATCAACCTCGCACAACAGCCCTGCTTTCCGAATTTCAATAGCAAGCTCGTGCGCGTACTGCGCATGCCGGTCTGCAATGGTAATAATGCATATTGGATTAGGCGAGAGCCAAAGTGGGAATTTGCCTGCAAAATGCTCGATCAATATTCCCATGAAGCGCTCAACGGATCCAAACAAGGCGCGATGCACCATGACAGGTCGTTTCGCATGCCCGTCACTATCCATATATTCAAGTTTGAATTTTTCTGGAAGAGACATGTCAAGTTGGATCGTTCCACATTGCCACGATCTTCCCAAAGCATCGCGAATATGAATGTCGATTTTTGGCCCATAAAATGCGCCATCTCCTGGATTAATTCGATAAGGCTGGCCCCACGAATCGAGGGCATCTTTTAATCCAGAGGTTGCAACTTCCCAATCCTCCTCTGTTCCAATGCTTTTTTCAGGGCGAGTTGACAGCTCAAGGCGATAAGCAAGTCCAAAGGCTGAATAGGTTTCATCGACTAAAGAGAGAACATTGATGATCTCTTGCTTGATGTCGCCAGGCTTCATGAACAGGTGGGCATCGTCTTGGTGAAAGCTCCGAACGCGGAACAGTCCGCTTAGGGCCCCAGACGCCTCATGTCGGTGGACATGTCCTAGTTCTGAAACGCGCAAGGGAAGCTCGCGGTAACTGTGGGAATGGGAACGGTAATAGAGCATACAGCCTGGGCAGTTCATCGGTTTAATGGCAAAATGGCGCTCTTCGATATTGAAGGCGTACATGTTTTCCCGGTAGTGGAACCAGTGTCCCGATATCTCCCAGAGCTCTTGGCTCATGATCTGGGGAGTTTTGATCTCGACGTATCCTGCTTTTTGGTGCATTTTACGCCACATGTCGATCAACCGATTCCAAAGGATCATCCCTTTTGGGTGGATAAAGGGCATGCCGGGAGCTTCTTCATGTATGGAGAAAAGATCGAGTTTTGGGCCTAGGATCTTATGGTCTCGTTTTTTTGCTTCTTCCAGCAAGAAGAGGTAATCTCTAAGAGCCTTTCGATCAGGATAAGAAATCGCGTAGATCCGTGTGAGCATTTCCCGGCTGGAGTCTCCTTTCCAGTAAGCTCCTGATGTCTTAAGGATCTTAAACGCTTTGATCTTTCCTAAGCTAGGAAGGTGAGGGCCCCGGCATAAGTCGAAAAACTCCCCTTGAGAGTAAGCCGTGATCTCTCCATCCTCAAATCCTTGGATCAATTCGCATTTATATTGGTTTTGCTTAAAGCATTCGAGAGCATCCTGCTTTCCTTTGAAGAGATGCCTTTCCGGAACATGGTTTTCGGCGACGATTTTCTCGACTTCCTTTTCAACTGCTACAAAATCTGTATCGGAAATCGTTAGATTCGCAAAGTCGTAATAAAAGCCATTTTCAATCGCCGGTCCAATAGTGGGTTTTGTATTAGGAAACAAGCGGAGGATTGCTTGAGCAAGGACGTGTGCAGACGTATGCCAAAAAATTTCCTTTCCTTCAGGATCATCAAAGTGGATTAAAATGACCTCATCGCCTTCAATAAGTTTGGTGTTCAGATCGCGGAGTTTTCCGTTGATCCTCGCAGCAAGCGATTGATTGGGGTTCCGCATGTTGAGCTTTTCTGCAAGGTCCTTAGCAGAACTTCCTTCTGGAAGATTTATTTCTTGTTGGTTATGAATACGAAGCAGCACAGAAACCTCATAGAGTAGGTTTTAGCATTGATTCTAAATCACTAACAGACAAAATAGAAAGGTAAAAAAATCTTAGCTATATTCTGATTGTAAAAAGTAATTTATGGGCGATTGTAAAATGGACACAGGATCTAAAAAGCATTTCGATAGCGCAAACTTCGATTCCCATTCCTTGAAGGGCCTGTTGTTTTCTCTTTATCAAAATCTCCCTCAAAAAAAAGGCCTTGCTCAGCTTTTAAATATTAAAGAGGAAGCTTTTCTTTCCTTTCTTACCGATCAGTCCTCCCTTCAAAATAGCATTTGTTTTCGAGGGGTACGCAGAGCACAGATTATCGCCTTTTCATTGATCGATGAAAAAGGGGGGGTCCAGCAAAACTTGCTCAGTCAATGGATCGACCTGTTTGAGACGGAAGGATATCTCTTTTATGCGGATGGATTTAATGATTCCTGTCTGACTGAACACATGCTGCTCATTCTAAAAAAGCTCCGAGATGATCCCTTGCTTATCCCTCTATTAAAGCGCTTTCATAAGCCGCTTTGCAGTTCTTGGGCAGAGGAGCTTGTCAGGCAAAGTCTTGGAATGTACTTTTCTAACAGCCTTACAGACGCCCACATCCGTATCGCAGCTCTTTCAGCATTGCTTACCCCTCTTCGTCAAAACGTTGGGTCTTGTTTTGCAACAGCTCCTGCGATCTTTATTCAGAGCGAGCAGCCAGAGAGCTTACTTAAAGATCTTCTCGAGCTTCTAATTTTTGGTAAATTAAAAAGAATTTTTGGTGGTGTAGAGTATTCAGTCCCTTTAAGCCCAAGCACGGGGATCGGTGATCTGCGAAGGCCGATTTTGACCTCAAATAGCATGGAAAAAGTTTGGTTAAGCCCAGGGTTAATGAACGCTTGCGCGGTATCGGGACTTATTCAAGAGGAGCTGAATTGGGAACAAAAAGCGGAAAAGCTCAAAGAACTTCTCACCTGGGAACTCAAGGTTAAAAACAATGCAACAGTGGAACAATTTCTGCATCGAGCGCTTTTGGAATTGTATCAATTAACCGATGGCGACATCGAGATGGCCAACCGGTTAGAATTGGCCCGCGCTAAAGCTAGCAAGTTCTCCAAATCGTATACCCCCCCAGACTCTTCTGAAAAAATTGATCTTGTCCACAAGCTTGGAAGAGCTGAGAAACTGGCTCGCGCGGTATTCAGGGGATTTTCTGATCACGCCCTTTTAAAAGCGTGGGAATTTACCTTGGCATCTTTTTCTGAAGTCAAAATGGAGTTTTCTCGTTGGAACCTCTATTCAAGCTTAGGACTGCATTATGAAGAAATAGGGGGAGTTGGAGAGGTCATTTACCGCCATTTGGAGGAGAAGATCGCCAAGGCAAATCGTGAGACTCAAAAGTATCAAACGGAATACGAGATCGCGTTTGATCAGGTTAGGGGAACGGAGGCTTTGCTGAAAAATGCAGGCTCTGAATCGGAGGTCAGAAGGCTTCAAGCGGAATTTCAAAGCCGGGCCTACCATATGCGGGCCTGCTTGGAAATGAGGGATAAGAGCTACGAGATAGGATCCAATTATTCGAACTTGTTTGCCTTTTTAGTGAGCCAGTACAATGCGAAATTTCCTGAATATTTTCAGGAGATCTACGACGCGGAAATGCAAGATGTACAAGGCGATATTTATGATGATAGCCCTGCGGGCTTTCGCCTTGTTTGCAAACATGGAAGGAGCGACCCAGCCCTTTGGACAATGATTTACAATGCTGAGCAATATGTGGATTTGCTTGCTGAGTTTTTCAATGCTACCGAATCGGAAATTGCTATAAATTGCAATTGGGAAGGCGGGGAAAAGGAGGTATTGGAAATCACCTCGGCCATCATTAATCATGTGCGCACTCCCCTGTTTTTGGAAACGGCGCTTCAAAGAATATCCAAGGTTCACCTTCTCGGAAAGTCTTCATCTAAAAGAGAAGATAAAAAGCCATGGGTCTATACGTCGGGAGGGGCAATGACGACGCTGTTAAAGACCTATTACCGACGTCAAGGTGAGCTGACAGAAGAGAGTCGCTGGGTGGAAAACGAAACAGAGCTCCTCATTTTTTTGATCGATTGCATTAAAAATCAGCCACCGTATGTAACTGATCCCTTTATTAAAAATTCTCAACAAGCATTGCTCATGACGTCGCCTTCCCATGCTTTCCTTTTGCATCCCTCTTTTCATTTCTACAAAGAGGGGTGGCAAGAGGAGGGGTTTACTTATACCTGGGTCCGCGATCACGTTTTTTCTCCAAGTCATCAGTTTTATGCAAGGATGCTCTTAGGTGCTCAAGAACAGCAGCTGTTAATCGATTTGTTTTCCGCTGAATTGCCCCCGATTCTCAGCCACCACCTCCATAACAAATTTTCTCCAACAGAAGAACTTGTGAAAATCGTGGCATTTCGGACAAAAGTCCTCGAATGCCTGATTTCACCTTATGCTTCCCCTACTTCTGAATATAAACGGGTGGCTGCCGATAAGATCGATTCTTTTCTTTATCAGACCCTCCCCATTATCCCAGAGCAAGAGTTTAGAAGTGTCTTACGGAGGCTGTTTGCAGATCGGTTTGATGAGAAGGTTTCCGCTGCTATGGACACGCTTGTAAATCCGTCTTCTCCCCTTATGACTGGAAAAATGATTAAGGAAATGGCAAAGTTTTGCTGGATCAAAGCCCATCAAGAAATTGGATATTCTTTTGATTTGCACCAGCATTTTGCGGAGCACGCCCGTTTTCTCAATATCAGCGCTCCAACGCCATTTGTCTTTGCTGATACAAATTGGGCTAATTTCTATTTTGGCTTCGTCATCAATCCCGGAACTGGAAGGCTCGAGTTGTGGAGAGTCGACCGGACGGCGTCGCAGGGAATGCCGATGAGTTCCTGGCAGCATTGGATCAATGGGATGGATAAAAAAAACTGGTCCGTTTATGTCCGCCGTTCCGAGTACTCCAGCTAGTTTAAAAACTTTTTTCGTAGAAAATTCGTCAAAATTTTGATACGTTGACGCAATCAGATATTGTGGTTTATGAGAAATTATCTACGAAATCGGTTCCTATGCATTTTAGCCTTTTGCCTGTTTCAATTTTGCAAGATGGAGGCGCTTTATAACGGCAACCCTAGTTTCCCTATGATGCCTGAGGAAGGGCTATTCTTTAAAAAGGACACCTGGATAACGATCAAAATGGGATATGAATGGGATGATGTTTTTGATCGGAATTTAAAGGTGTGTGGGCATAGGCCCCATTTAAAGAGAGAAATAAAAAATTATGCGGCGATTGGAAACTTTGGAGGTATTACCCTGGGATGCAACGATCGGGTTGAAGTGTATGGAATGTTTGGAGCTGAAGAGGCGAACGTCGATTATGAGCCCTACTCAGGGTTGCAATTAAAGTTTAGAACTGATCAATGCCTTGCATGGACGGTTGGCGGAAGGGCGATTCTTGCTTATTGGGGAGATGTCCAACTTGGAATCGATGCAAAATATTTCGAATTCAATCCGCACATCCATTCACTAAAACTGAATGGATGTGCAATCAATCCGGGGGGAGCCCTCTACAATTACCGGGAATGGCAAATTGGCCTTGGAGTTTCTTACCGGGTTAGCCTTGTTATCCCTTACGTCGGACTAAAGTATTCTGATGTGGCAGCAAAATTTCATCAGCTAAAAACGCTTAGCTGGGTTTTTCCAGAGAAGCATTTGACGATGAAAAATAAATGCCCGATAGGCATTTTCTTAGGCGTAGGACTTTCCCTTGACCGAGCGCTCAATATCAATTTTGAAGCTAGGTTCTATGACGAAACAGCCGTCACCGCTAGCACCGACATCCGTTTCTGATGGCATTGTCCAGGGTTAGTTTCTTTTTGCAAATAATTAAGATTCCATATATAAAGCCTTGTTCTTTCAAGGCCGCAATTGCAGTCTTGGTTGTTTCTCCGAAACTATAAAGAGCATCGGAATAAATTTTCTTCAGATCAATTCAGCATCGTGCAGGATAGGGATAAGGAGCCTCTATGATAAATATTCACCCGTTAATGCGCCGTTTTTTCTATTTGTGCGCGACAGTCTGTTTTTCTTCTCTGTTGCAGGCGAGCACAATCGATGATGGGGATGATATAGACCAAAAAGATATTAATGCTCTGCGCGAATGGATCAATACAAAGCGGCAAGTCACTGTCCGCGAACTCGGCGGAGCTCTTTCGATCGCCGGTGAAGTAAGAACTGAATACCAGGCGACAGCTGAGACTGTCGATGGTGTTAAGCAGAGAGGTTCGGACGGGGCTGTAAAAAAAGACGGTTTGACCTTGCCAAGCGACGCATTTGATATCGAAGTCAACCTGATGCTCGACTACCGCACAGAGAGATCTTGGGGATCTATTAAGCTCGAATTTGACAATGATGCGGGTGTATTTTCTGGAACCCTTAATAAGCTGAAGCTAGAGCGAGCCTATTGGGGTGTTCGCGTGGTCGATGCTGACACTTACACGATGGATTTTGAGGCCGGCCGCCGTCGTATGTCGACGATTGTGGACTCCAAAATTGAGTTTAATTCTTTCTTTGACGGTCTTTGGTATAAATATGATCAAAGCTTCGACGGGATTGGCGATTACTACCTCCACTTAGGAGTTTTTATCATTAATGACAGCAAAGATCAATTTGGCTATTTAGGCGAAACGGGAATGTTCAATATCGGGGGATCTGGCCTTTATATCAAGTATTCGTTGGTTGATTGGGATACCAAACATTTCGATAAAGCGGTCAATAATCACCGTTTTGACTTTATCGTTTCTCAGCTTTTTTTCGGTTACCGCTTTCTCCCGAAGCATCTCGGTAAGGTCGTACAGGTTTATGCTGCAGCCCTTTATAACCATAGGGCTGAACCGATTGGTTTAACCAAGAATACCAAACAAAATTGGGGTGGGTACCTCGGCCTATCAATCGGTGAGTTAAAGAAAAAAGGGGACTGGGCTCTTGATGCGAATTACCAAGTTCTTGAAGCTCAGTGTGTTCCCGATTTCGACGTTCAAGGGATTGGGCTTGGCAACGCTGCCAATGTTGGCTTCTATACGGTGGATACAGATGGAAAAGGCAACGCTAATATCCGCTCAAATGCAAGAGGAAATGTTAACTATCGTGGGTTTCAGGTGACTCTTGACTGGTTGCTAACAAATCAGCTCGATCTTCAGCAAAGCTGGCAACAATCCATTACTTTGGACAATAATATCGGCCCGCATCGACGGTTTAAGCAGTATGAGATTGAATTCATCTATGGATTTTAGCTTTTTGGCTGGTTTTAAAGTTTTCTGAAGAGAGCTGTTAGGCCGTCAGGAGTTTTTTTGAACTGCGCAACTAAAATTTTTGCTGGAGAGCCTTTAAAAAATTCTAAAAGAGGATGGACGTTTTTGCATAGCTCTTTAGGGCAATGGTTCTCTAGGAAAAGGCAAGGAACAATCCCCTCTTTGAGATAGATTTTAGCAGTGTTGAGCAATTGGTCAAAACTAAGCTCAGCCGGCACACAATGAAACGAATAAAAGATCCGAATAAACCAAGGAGCCTTCTTATTTTCTTTGACTGGAATTAATAAATGAAGGTTTGGAATAGCGCCAATCAGAAGAAGAGCGTCTCTCCAGCGCGCATTTTCTAAAACGAAGACCGTATTTTCTGAATTTTCTCCTAGATTGATTGAAGGTCGTTTGAAATAGTAGAGGGGGTAAAGGATTTTTCGTGAAAAAAATGGAATCGAGAAATCGGAAAGGCGGACTATCAAGGCCGTTGTTACACAGAGAGTCAAAAAACCAATGACATCGAAGCTTGCTGCGGAAGAAAGATCAAAAATTTGATTGAAGACAAATAGAGCAATTGATGCAATCAAGACCCCTACAAAGCTTAAAAAATTTGCAGCTCCGATAGTTTGTCCGCGCTTTTCATTTTCACTGTACAGCTGAATAAATGTGTCAAAAGGAACAATAAAAATACCTCCTAGGATTCCGATTGATACTAAGCTGATGATGTCGAAAATTAAGCTGCTGGAAAAAATCGATATTAAGAAAAAAAATACGGTAATGCCAATTCCTGCAGCACAAGAAATACCAAGCTCGATTCTTTTGCGGGAAACTTTGCCTGCTAAAAATGATCCAAGTGCAATACCGAGAGCGGTCGAAAGAAACAAGTACCCTCCTGCAACTGCGCTTAGGTGCAGCGATTGGATGGCAAATGGTATGATGTTCAACTGGGTAAAAGCTCCAATAAAGAGGAAGTAGGCAGAGCCAAAAATTGCTGGCAATAGGTGCTTTTTTTTGCGGCAGTCGATCAGAGTACGGTAGATCTCTCGAACAAACAGAAAGTTTATCTTCTTTTTTGAGTCCTGCGCCGGCGTTTCTTTGATCCCGAGTGAAGTTGCAAAACCTCCAATGGCGACAAGTAGGCAAAAGCCAGCAACAAGAGTAAAACGCCGATCGGTGACCTCGGTTAAAAAAGAAGCTAGAAATGTTCCACTAATGATCGCAAGATAGGTAAATGAAGTGATCAATCCGTTGGCGCGTGAAACCTTATCCTCTGGAACAAGCTCTGGGATGATCCCATATTTAGATGGGCCGAACATAGCGCTGTGGGTGGACAGACAAAATAAAAGGGTGTAGCATGCCCAAACGCTTTTGGAAGCAAAAGCAAAAACAGCTAGGATCATGAGGAGGATTTCAGCGCTTTTCATCACAATCAAGAGCTTCTGTTTGCTGAAGCGGTCTGCTAAGATTCCGGCGCAAGAAGAAAAAAGCAGGAAGGGGATCACATAAACGGCGCCTGTCGCCGATAAAATTTCACTAGCCCGATCTGCTCCTAATGCATCGATGAGCAGAAATGCCATGACAAATTTAAAGACATTATCATTGATAACACCTAAAAATTGCGTCGCATTGAGGTATCCCAGAGAGCTTTTCCCATTTTGGAAAACAAAAGGGATCTTATGGATCGCTTTTTTTAGGCTGCTCTGTTTTGCTGAGCGAAACAATGGCATATAGAGACTTAATTTTTACTTTTAAGTTAGCATATTAAAAACAGCATGTCCACAATTGCATGCATTGAATTCGACATAATTCTGAAAAACGACGCAAGAGGTCTAATGTGTCTCGAGGGTCTCGGTTCTACAGTAATCAGTTAAAGATTTTAGCTCATAAGATGGGGCAGAGGCTTTTTTCTCCTCAAACAAGCCCTTTTCAAAGGCGATTAGTCATTGTTCCGTCTTCAGCAAGCAAAGAGTTTCTTGCCAGTTACTTTGCAGAACACCCGGACTATAACATCTTTGGTGGCGTGCGCATCATGCCACTTTCGGAAGGCTTTTTAGAGTTGCTTGCATCGATCCATTTTGAAAAGCAGTTAAGGATCCCTTCAATACTTCAACTGTCGCTACGGATCGAACAGCTCATTTGTCATATTGTCCACAAGCCCAAAGGTTTTGATCGAGAAGAATTGCAGACATTGCAACCTCTGTTAGAGTACCTCGGAAAAGAACTTTTGCAAAATGGTAGCAGAGCATACGCAAGGAGGATTGGAATTTTCTCTGCACACTTGAGCAAAGAATTTGCTCAGTATGGCCTTTACGGTGAATCATTTTTAGACGATTGGAAAAAAGAAAAAGGGTGGCAGCAATCGATCTGGACGCGTGTCTATGCAGAAGAAACGGGATGGACATATCCTATCAAGGCGCTAAAACTCCCTTTCAACAGGCAGATTAACTATCAAGTTCATGTCTTTGGGTTCTCTTCTATGCCTAAGCTCTATTTCGAGTTCTTCAATCGGATCGATAGCGCATTTTACCTTTTAAGCCCTTGCGCCATGTTTTGGGAAGATTTGGCATCAGACCGGGAAAGAATTGGAGCTCGACGCCATTTTGAAAAAATGCGGATTAAAGATGGGGGGTTAGATCAGTGGGAACAGTATGTCCGCGATACTAATCCTTTGCTAGCAAATTGGGGAAAAACGGGAAAAGAATTTTTGAAGTTGGTTGAGGAAGGGGATCTGGAGTCGGACGAACTCTATCAAGATCCCAGAGGAGAATCGCTATTAGCCCATCTTCAAAGAGACTTATTGAACTTGAACAGCCTCAAAGAAAACGAATTTAGGGAAAAATCTGCTCTTGACAGTTCCATACAGATCCATTCTTCGGTATCGATTCTGCGCGAAGTCGAGGTCCTCTACAATCAGCTCTGCGATCTCATTGCTCTGTGTCGGAAAACCGATGATCCGATCGAACCGAAGCAGATTCTTGTTCTTGCACCTGATTTGAACCTCTATGCCCCTTTTATTCAAACTGTTTTTGGAGCTAAAGATAGCGTTCTTTCTTACAGCTTGGAAGGGATTTCCAATTCAGGGGCAAAAGAACTGCTTGAAGCTGTTTTACATCTCCTGTCTATCCCTGAGCTCAGCTTTTCTGCAGACGCTGTTCTTGAGCTGATGACCTTTTCATCGTTTAGGGACAGATGGGAGCTTTCTTTGGATGATGTTGCAAAGATGCGGCGTTGGATAGACCGAGCAAATATCCGTTTGGGCGATTGGGAAAATGGATTGGACCGCTTGATCCTTGGTTCGCTTATGCAAATCGATGAGGAAAAGGCTCTTGAAATGGACAATCGGCTTTGGCCCTGCAGAGGAATCGAAGCCTCAGACCTGGACCTGTTTCGAAAGTTGGTTCAATTAATCCGCTTTTTGCGCGAAGATCTAAAGCCTATCATCGAAAATGAAAAGAGGAGTTTGTCAAGCTGGCTTGACCTCGTCGAAGTATTGGCCCTCCGTTATTTTCAAGCTGCCCAGGAGCAAGAGGACTTTTTGCTTGAGCTTAATAAGTTCCGTTCTCATTTCCTATTTGAAGATTATGATGTCCTGAATGTGGAGGCCGTTGTCCGGACTCTACAAACTTTAGCCAATCTTCAATCGGGAGCAGTATTTTCGCATAATGCGCAAAAAATTGCATTTAGGCTGTTAAAAAGCGGTCACATCACGGATGCAAAGGTGATTTGGCTCCTTGGAATGGACGAAGAGAGTTTTCCCCGCAGCGAGCCTTCCAGCTCCTTGTGTGCCATGAAAGCGCACAAAGACCAAGGCTTAGTCCCAAAAAGGACCGATGAAGATCGCTATCTGTTTTTGGAGTGTGCTACTTTAGCAAAAAAGCATCTGATATTTAGCTATCAAAGAATAGATGCGCAGGATAATAAAGGTAAGGCTCCCAGTTTGGTCATCCAGGAGCTCATGCAGTATTTTGAAAATCGGATCGCTCATGTTCACCATCCAGCGCTACCGTTTGATATCCGTTATTTTTCTGCGTCGGAAGCAAGCGGAACGCCGGCGCCTAACTTTTCACTGAGGCATTTCAAATGTGCGCAAGCTTTTTATGGTGCCAAGACTCTGCAAAAACCCTTTTTGCCTATTCCAGAAAAAGGGGATGAAAACCTTCAAGAAAGGATCATCGACACGAAGCATTTAAGGGATTTAGCCAAAAATCCTATACGGTTCCATTTCCAACAAGCGTTAAAGATGTACATCCGTTCTGAAGAAGATGAAAACGGAGAGTTTCTTCTTTCTTCCTTGTCGAGATCAATTTTCAGGAAAATGCTTTTAAGGCGCTCCATTAAAGCTCAAGAGAAAGTATGGAGGGAACAGGGAAAGCTTCCTATCGGTATTTTTGGAGAAGCCGCCGTTCAAGGGATCGAAGAAGAGGTTTCTGATCTCAAGAAAAAATTAGCGCTTTTTTACATTAAGCCGGAAGACATTTTTTCCATCGAGCTCTCCCTGTTTTGCTCGCAACCTCTGTTGCAACAAGAAGGCAAATGGATCCTTCCTGCTCTTTCGATCCCTATGCCGGATGGGTCGTTGGCTCATGTGGTTGGTTCGATCGATGATGTAACGCCGCAGGGACTTATTTTTCATGGAGAAGACAAGCTTTCTGATTGGGTCAAATCTTGGCCGTTGCTGCTGGTCTTAGGGTGTTTGAAAGATCCCCCTTTTCGTTTTGAAAAAAATCTGCTGTTGACTAAGAGAGGAACTATCAAAGCGGGATGTCTTTCCAGTTATCTTCCCTCGATGCAGGCCTACATCGGCTACTACGAAAAGGCTTTATTGGATCTAAGTCCTTTAATGCCAGAATGGATGCCGAGTTTGCTTTTTGGTTCGCCAACCGAACTAGAAAAGGCGATACAAAAGTCGGTGAGCAACGACAATTTTGAAGAGCCCTATCTGCAGTGGCTTAAACGGCGCAACGCTCTTCCTGATGCTAAAGAATCTTTTGCCAGATGGTCAGATTATGCCCGAACATTGTTTCAACCAATGCTTCAGGCCTGGGAAAAGGAGGGATCAAATGTCGCGGATTGAGACGGGTGAATTTAACATCTTAAACCGCCGGTTGTCGGTTTTCGGCTCCCATTTTCTTGAAGCATCTGCGGGAACAGGAAAAACATTTGCTATTCAGCATTTTGTTGTGCGTTTGTTGCTCGAATCCGACGAACCGCTTCTTCTGGACCAAATCTTAGTGGTAACATTTACCCGCTCTGCAACAAGAGAGCTTAAGGCAAGGATCCGCTCCAATCTCATCTCTGCCCGGGACCAGCTCCAGTCGGGAGATATCCATCACGATTACTTGAGGGCAGTCTTTGAGGGTGGAACTGAAGCAGTTGGCAAGAGCATCCGTCGTTTAGAAGATGCGATATCTTGTTTTGATTCTTCTCAAATTTTTACTATTCATGGATTTTGTTACAGGGCGCTTAGCGAGTTTGCCTTTGAAACAAGGGTATCTTTCGATTTAAGCGATCCAGATAATACCCAGTATTTAAAGATAGTGGAGGAAGCTGTCCATGAATTTTTACTCTACCAGTTGGACAACGCATTCTTTAGCCCGGGGCAGGCGACAATTCTTTTGCGCTATTTTAAGAAAAAACCGGAGCAGTTAAAGACCCGTTTGACAGCTCTTGTAAGTCAGAATAGGGAGATTGAGACATACGGATCATTTAGCGAGTCTTTTCAAGCTTGGCAGCAAGCCCTATTGGAGTTTAAGGAGCTAAAAAAAGAGGATCTTTTCATTGATTTGTCTCTGCATTCTTCCCTTTATAAGCAGATGGGTAGTGGACAGTTTGCAGACCAAATGCAGCAGCTTGCAAGGATGCTTCAAGCTAAGGAATGCACGCCTAAAGAATTCGATCAGCTCCTCAAAGAAAAAGAGTTTTTTCTAGATAAAATGGAAAAGGGAAATCTCAAGATTCGCGCAAAAATGCCGGATCCCAGCGTTTTCCGCTATCCCGGACTTGTGGAGCGATTGCGCGCTGAGCTTCTTCCCATTTTAGCAGCTGGCAGAGACCCTATGCAGATCCTGCTCAGCCTGGCTTGGAAGTGCCGCCAAGAAATGAAATCCCGTTTAAATAACGGGGATCCACTTACTCCCGATGATTTGCTCCTTCAGATGCATCAAAACCTTCATGAAAAGAAATTTGTAGAACGGATCCGCACCCGCTATCGCGCAGCAATTATCGATGAATTTCAAGACACAGATCCCATGCAATGGGAAATCTTTGAAACACTCTTTATTGGCCACTTACGCTCTATCTGTTTAGTCGGCGACCCAAAACAATCGATTTATGCTTTCCGGAATGCCGATCTTTACACCTATTTAAAGGCCGTTGGTAGCTTAGGAAAAGAGAGCCGAAAGTATTTAGATACCAATTACAGATCAACACCTCCTTTAGTGGGCGCGCTAAACCGTCTCTTTGCTTCAGAGCGCACAAAAGGTTGGATGACTTTGCCTCATTTAGGAATTAGCCTTGACGTTCTTCCTGTCAAAGCAGGCAAGCCCACTGGCGAATCTGATGAATCGGGTTTAGGGGCTGTCCATTTTTTTGCGGCAGAAACAGAGAGAGCAAAGCGAGGAAGTCGGTGGCCATCCGAAGTTGTGGAGCAGAAGGCTTTTTTCCCCTACATCGCTCAAGAGATGCTCGCAAAAAAAAATAACGCTCCTTGGAGCCAGTATGCAGTCCTTGTCAAGGACCGCTTCCAAGCCCAACGGTTGTGGGAGTTTTTAAAAAATTTTCACATCCCCTCTATCATTCGAAAAAGTGCGCCTTTGAATGAATCGGACGCGTTTATCGCGCTTTATGAGCTTGTTGATGCGGTCTGTTTTCCCTCTGATCTGAACAGGCTCAAAAAGCTTCTTGGCGGACCCTTGATCGGCTGGGGCCATGAGCAGATCAAAGGCACTTTTGATAAAGAGTTATTACAAGAGGCAAAAGATAGGGTGCTTCTCCTTCAAGATCTGTTGTATCAATCAGGCTTTTCCCCGTTTTTTCGTGAGTTTTTAACATCTGCATGGGGACGCGATAGTTCTGTTGAAGAGCACTTATTAGCGCAAGGAAATCTCAACTTGTACTGCGACCTGCAACAACTTGCTGAAATGGTTATAGAATCGGCATGGAGAAAAAAAAGGGTTTCTGAGAAATGGCTTTCTCTCCTAGATGAGATCCGCTCTTCTTCGGTTGAAGAAGATAGCCGGATGAAAAGGCGTGTAGGAAGCGACGAAGATGCGGTTCAAATTTTGACAATCCATATGAGCAAAGGACTTGAATTTGATATTGTCTTTGCTCTAGGCGTTGCATCATCTCACCCCCTTCATGATGAGATTGCGATTCAGAGCAACGGAAAAAGCCGAATTGTGTCTTTAGAACTAGATAATCCAGCCTGCTGTAGGTCTCTCCAAGAGATCGACGCGGAGAAGCTGAGACAGTTGTACGTTGCTCTAACAAGAGCTAAGAAACAGGTATATATTCCCCTTCTTTTCGACTTGAAAAATCATACTGTCCCTTTGGGAAAGGCCTCTCCGATTGAGCTCTATTTCTCCGCAGCTTCTCTTCCTTCTTTTGATTATGTGCATGTCGATGCTTTTCTTAACGAGATTAAAGAAGAAGCCTCTATCACCCTTTCTCGAGTTGGATTATGTTCTACGCTACAGGCCCAAGAAAAGAAAAAGATAACGCTGGATCTTCCACCTCAAAAACTATCCTCCTTTCCCGCTCAACCGATTGTTTCGTATAGCTCGCTTGCTAAAAAAGCAGAACCCGAAATCCATTTCACTGAAGGAGTTGAAAAATTCCAATCAGGGTCGAAACCTCCCTTTTTTGCCCAAGACCCAGATTCTGATCAAGATGAAATACCGACAGTGCTCAATATGCCCCTCGGAGCCCAAACAGGACTGATTTTTCACTCCATTATGGAAAAAATCTTTCAACAAAGCCTGCATTTTTCTCCAAAGAAGAAAGCAATTGCCGATCTCATTGAAAAACAAACGGCGCATACTTTTTTGAACAAATGGAAAGCACCGCTTTTTGAAACGATTTGGGAGTTGCTTCATAAGCCTCTAAAGGGATTTTCATTAAGCGAAATTCCACCTGTTCAGATCCAAGGAGAAATGGAGTTTCTCTTTCCATTTGAAAAGGGCTTAATGAAAGGATTTATCGATCTTATATTTGAATCAGGAAAGAAATATTACTTGCTCGATTGGAAAACCAACCACTTAGGCAGTTCCCTTCAAGATTACTCTAAAGAAAATGTTTTAAAATCAATGAGCCAGCATGACTATTTTCTCCAAGCTACAATTTATAAGGAAGCTCTGAAACGTTATGTAAAGCTGTTTGACAAACGCCCTTTTTCGGAATGTTTTGGAGGCGCCTTCTATATTTTTGTTCGAGGAAGAGTTGTCCATTATGTTGACAGTTAAGGTAGTTGCTTAAAGATTACTTGCGGCTTGCCCACGGGAAGAAATTTCGCAAAGCCAAGAAACCCTCGGGCAAACTTCGAAAGTATCTGGGCAAAATGCTTCAGCTCGACTTTGCAACTTTTAGTTGCCTAGCTCACGCGGCCTGAAGCACCTGCCTTACTATCGCCTCGGCCCATTCCGCCATTTCGGGCGTGATATTTTCCCAGGAAGGGCTGATTTTTGCCTTCCCTGAAATTAAATTTCCCCGCCAGATCGTCATGCGCACCGCCCTCAACATGTCAGAGAAGGTTGCATGTTCTTTTTGGTACCACGCTGTTTGGTCCACCTTGAGCAGTTCCTCCTGGCCCATCGGTGCTCATAAGTGGCATCGGGTCCACTTTCCCAGTCGGATCAACGACAAGCATCCATCGAATGGGGATCGGTGTACTACCATCCGCTCCCCACATACAAGTGTCAGAAACGTATCGAACCAAACGCTTTATCCCGTTGTATCCAACAATCTCGACTTCCTTCCATGGGAGATTTTTCAAGGAGAGCATTTGCTTAAAGTTCATTAATCTCGCCCCCTTCAATGGAGGAAGCCCTCTTTTGTTTAGCATTTTCTCCGGGGGGAAGTCAAAGAGTGCCGCATTCATTTTCAATCTGGATATGAGAGTGACTCCGTAGCGGATGCAATCCAATCCAAGCTGCCCTACTGCAAACTCTCGATCTCCCACAAGGATAAATGGCGTCCCTCTGCCAAGCCATCTCCGCACTTGACGCACCATCTGGGAGGCCCAATCAACTGTTTGCAAAGTTCCTGGCGAATCGGTATAACCAATGAAGCACAGCCGAGCTTACAAACGCGAGGTTAAAACATGACTTTGGGGGGAGGTCCGTCCGGATAAAAGGATCCAGGGAAGTATATTCCCACCTTATGTTTGGGATACTGGTGTTAACGGCCGACCAGTTGATGAGGTTGTTTACATAGATGAATTGGGGCCCAAAGGGAGATACATGAGCAAATAGTGAAAGGATGAGGTTGCCTGTAAGCAGGCAAACTTCTAGAAAAACGGCTCTGATTACACTGCTCAAATAACCAATCAGGCCGTAAGAACGCAATTTTAGTAAAATTTTTAGAAGTAATCCAGATGCCCCCTACCCCATTGGGAGCATCTGGATTACTGCGTAATGTGTAACATATGCAATGGCCATTTCTTAAGCTGTGTGTTAACCAGGGATTGTTAGAAGCGATCGATCTGATCTATGCGGAAAGACTCCTTGCGCAGACTGATTGTTGTCTGGAAGAGGTAGCTGCATTTCTGGCATTAATGATGGCTAGTTTCACCGATGGGCACCTTTATTTTAATATTGCGGCAGCATCGCCTGATCCCAAAATGCAACGTCTGCACGACCTGGCTCGTCGAGGGGTCGATCTAATTCCTCTACAAATTCATCAGGTCCTTCAAGGCGATGAGTTAATGCCGTTAAAACCTATTTGCTCATCCAACGGAAATTTTTATTTTCAAAAGAACTGGGTCTTTGAAACCCGATTCCTTCAACAATTTGCCCGCTTTGCACAAGCAGACCCCCGAATACCCATCGAATCAAAGCCTTTACCCAATTCACTGAACCTTGAACAGCAGCAGGCGATCGCATTAGCGATCCAGTCCTCTCTCTCCCTTGTCATTGGGGGGCCCGGCACCGGAAAAACATTTACCGCAAAACATCTCGTCAAACAGTGTTTAGAAGGGTTGTCCAGACAAGAGAGGAGGAAATTTCGTATTGTGTTAGCTGCGCCGACAGGCAGGGCAGCGATCCATTTAGAAAAGCAAATTGCTTCTGTTTTAGATGAAGAGGATCGGAAATTATTGCGGTCAGGAACGCTGCACGCCCTTCTCCAATTGCGCGAAGAGGAATTCCAAAAGGCAGAGGCTGTCCTACTTGCCGATTTGATCATCGTTGATGAATGTTCGATGATTGATGCGAAGCTCAAGGCTCTATTATTTTCTGCAATCCCTTCGGGAGCCCGCCTAGTACTCATCGGGGATAAAGACCAGCTGCCGGCTGTTGATGCAGGCAGTTTTTTCGCTGATTTGATCGATGCTGGCTGCCCAGCAGTGACCTTAAAGCGTTCCCGCCGCGTTGAGAACGACCAGCTTACAGCGCTTGCCGAAGCCATTTGCCGCGGTGAAATTTTAGAGGTAAACCAAAAGTTTTCCCCATTTATGCAACACAATACAGATAGCCTGCAGAAAAATTTGTGGGAAATGATTCATACTTCTTATCCCGCTTTTTTTACAACTCTTCCTGATCCACAAGATCTTATCTCCCATTTAGATCAGTTCCGCATCTTATCCTGTTTACGGCAAGGCCCCTTTGGCGTGGATGCAATTAACAGATTATTGCTCCAATCATACCAATCCCAATTGCCCAGAGATGGATGGTGGACCATACCGATTATCATCACGCGTAATGACTATTCCTCCCAACTCTACAATGGCGATATGGGCATATTGGTCAAAAAAATCGATGCCGCAAGTAAAAAAATGAGGTTAGGACAAGAAGATTACGCTGTCTTTATCGATAAAAAATCGCTGCCTGCTTTAGCTCTTCCTGCATTTGAATATGCTTATTGCCTCTCTGTTCATAAAAGCCAGGGGAGCGAATATGATCAAGTTGTGCTTTTGGCCCCTGAAGGATCAGAGAGGTTTGGTAAAGAAATTCTCTACACAGCTGTAACGCGTGCGAAAAAAGGGCTAAAGGTATACGCCCAAGTTGAAACAATTGAAAAGATGCTGCAAAAAAGCTCTAGAAAAAGATCGGGCCTAACAGCTAGGCTTCAAAAAACTCATCTAGGGGTTAAGTAATGAAGGTTATTGGTAGAAATTTTCTTATCGCCACCTTACTCACGCTGCTTTTCTTCCAAACCGAAGCTGCTTCAAAATTTTGTTCAAATGAAGAGCAAGCTTTAACAATCCAACGGGAAATTGAACGGATTGTCCGGTCTGTAGATCCCAATGTGCATATCGGAATCGAAGTTGTCTCGCTAACAACAGGCGAAACGCTGTATGAAAAAAATGCAGGCAGCTTGTTTATGCCAGCTAGCAACATGAAGTTGATCACCGGCGCTGCAGCAATGGAGATTCTTGGAATCGATTATCGCTTTCTCACCAAGGTCTATGCCGATGGTCCTATTGAAAACGGTGTTCTCAAGGGGAATGTGTGGGTCAAAGGGTCCGGCGATCCGGAGCTCTCTACTCACTCTTTAGAAGACCTTGTCTTTCAGCTTAAGCTAAAAGGCATTCAGCGGATTCAGGGAAATATGTATATCGATCGTTCCGATTTTGATGGGGTTGCACAAGGCCCTGGTTGGGCATGGGATGATGGAGCGGTCGATTGGAATTCTCCGTTGGATGCATTGACGATTAACCACAGCTGTATTGACGTCTGGATCAAGCCCAATTCGCATTCCGGCTTGCCTCCTGAAGTCCATATCCTCCCGAACACGGAATTGGTGAAGGTTAAAAACAGTGCATTGACTGTCGAGAATGATGGAGCTTTAAGCGTTGAACGCCTCTGGAAAACAAGAGAAAATATCATTGATGTGAGCGGAAGTGTCTCAAAAGGCCAAGAAATTCAAAAGTTCATGGTCCCTGTTGAATCTCCCTATTTGTACGCGGCTTATGTCTTTCGCGATTTGCTCGAAAAAAATGGGATCAAATTTAACGGGGTGATCGAAGAAAAACGGATGGATCCGGGATACAAAGAACTCGCATCTTATTCTTCTCGTCCCTTGTTTGAAACCGTTATAGAAATGATGAAGCTTTCCGATAACCTGATCGCCGATAGTTTGTTCAAGAAAATAGGCCAACAGATGTTTGGTCCTCCAGGCTCGTGGAAAAATGGAGCAGAAGCGGTCAAGTCCTTTTTAACGCAAAAGATCGGAGTGGATGCATCGAACCTAGTGATTGTGGATGGAAGCGGCTTATCCCGCTATAATCTACTTTCTCCTCACCAATTAATTACATTGTTAACATGGGTTGATCAGCAATATGCTAGCGCTGCCGAGTTTGTGGCCTCATTGCCGATTTCTGGGGTTGACGGATGCTTATGGAATCGGATGACCGGTCTATCAGTCAAAGAAAAAGTTCGAGCGAAGACAGGCTCTCTGATGGGGGTTTCTACACTAGCCGGCTATGCAACAACTCAGAAAGGAGAACGGCTTGTTTTTTCGATAATGATGAGCGGTTTTACGAAAAAGTCTTCAGAGTACAAAAGGGAGATAGAAGACCGGATTTTGGAATTTCTAATGAATCAACTAGGGTGAAAAGCTAGGCGTTGCCTAGCTTTGCAACATTCCGAATTAAATGCTTTTAGACGGAGGCTTTAATGAGGCGGCTGAGACCAGATTTAACGCGTCCTGCCTTGTTCTGCTTGTAGATGCCCGTCTTCACTCCTTTATCAACCAAACTAAAAATGTCATTGAGCTTCCCTTTTGCAGCAGCGGTATCTTTTTTAGTCATTGCGTTTTGAAACGATCGGATAGCTGTAGATACTTTTGCTTTATAGGAGCGATTTTTTGCATTGCGGCGCAAGCTTTGTTCATCCCTTTTAAGAGCTGATGGACGTCTTGCTTTTTTTTCTTTGCCATTGCCTTTTTTTCCGTCTGCCATAAGAGAAACTTTCCTGATTAAGGATTTGAGATGGATAATAATATACCTAAGTTCGGATAATTCGTCAAAATACAATTCGCCCTAGAGAATCTTGCGGAGGGATGATGAAAGCATTGCTAAAAAAAATTATTTTATTTCCAGACTCTTTTATAGGAAAGATTTCGATGCTGCAGATTTGGCGGATTTTAGCTGTAATCGCAACGGCTATCGCTCTCTGGTTTTCATCTATCGCGGCCTATCAACTGTTCCAGTATCTACGATTGGACTCGTTTGCTCAGGCAGAAGTCACAAAATGGAGCATCAAAGAGCTTTCATCCTCCCGCTTTGCCGTTGAAGTTTTTTTTGAATTTCAAGCGAAAGGAAAAAAATATCAAGGGAAATCTCTGCTCAAATCCCCAATCTTTTTAAATCCGTTTGCTGCAGAAGATGCGGTAAAAGCAAAAAAAAAGCAGACTTTTTTTGCCTGGTACCAACCCTCAAACCCGGGCATTTCTTCATTGCAAAGGGATTTTCCGCTCAAAAGCATGATCCATGCGTTAGTTACGTTGGGAGTCCTGATCTATTTTATTTTCCTCCCTAAGCATATTCCCCATCTCTATGAGCAGGAACGAATTAGACAGTCGAGGAGCAGCGTGTAAATGCGACGCAGAGCGGTGATGAGTTTGTAGTCAGTCCAAGCGATTGTATTAATTTTTTTTTCAATCGCGGCCAATATGATCCAAGAGGTTTCGTTGGCCTTGTCTAAACGATCAAGGAGGTCCCCTTTAAAAGATAGGCTCCATTGAGCGATTCGCTGCTCGACGCTTTCCAGAGGAGCCCGCATTAATTGCCGGTTAACCGGGCGGGGAAGGTGGATTGAAATGGGCAGCAACGGCCCCTTATACTTGCGGACAGCTCCTCGGATGATCTCAAACTGGTCATAGAAAGTACCAACGCCCGATGATGTGATGTTGGTATAATAGCAAGCCTGGTTGCGCACATAGTGTTCTGCAGCGCTCAATCTTCTCTGATTGAATCGTTTATCGTGTAAGACCCACACTACGTCCATTCCTATCGCTTTATAGTCGGCTGTTCTCTGCTTGACCTCCTGCTTAGAAATAGGAGAACATTGGATCTCAAAAACGATGTTGGCCGTTTCCCATACGGCATCTGCTATTCGGGAGATAGCGGGGAACGGCCTCTCTAGCGAGCACTCGCCTTCGGGCAGAAGAGCCAGCAGTTTAAGCTGAGCTTGGATATGTTCTGCACTTTTTTGGTGCTGTCTGCAGTTAGAGGAGCGTTGAATATGGAAGTAGTGGGGCTGTCGATGGGGGCCACTGCGTAGTCGCACGGGCAACCTGCATTCCGGACATTCATAGGTTTTCTGTTTTTCTGCGTTTATAGCCAAAATAGGTGCTTGGCGATCTAAAGCAAAGAGTTGCATATGGATGTCAAATTCTCAATTTTTCGGTTTGTTTGGATATCTCATTCCCAAATAATTATTCATCAGATATATATATCATACTGATCAAAAACTTTTAGCTTTTTTCAGGCTGGGTAGGTTCTCAACTTGACATTTAGCTTTTTTCCCCACAAAATCCCTGTTTTTGGAGTATTCTTGGATAGACATGGCAAAAACAACGTTTAGCAATTTATTCAGTCAGCAACATCAGCAGAAGGTGGAAGAGCTCGTTGCGATCGCAAAAGAGCAGGGATTCATCACTTATGAAGAGATTAACGAAATCCTCCCGATGACGTTCGACTCTGCCGAACAGATCGACCAGGTTTTGATTTTCTTAAGCGGAATGGACATTCAGGTCCTGAATCACGCAGAAGTTGAAAGGCAGAAAGAGCGCAAGAAAGAAGCTAAAGAGCTCGAAGGTCTGGCAAAGCGGTCTGAAGGCACGTCTGACGACCCCGTCAGAATGTATTTAAAGGAAATGGGTTCGGTCCCTCTTTTAACTCGCGAAGAAGAAGTGGAAATTTCGAAAAGGATCGAAAAAGCTCAGATCCAAATTGAAAAAATCATCATGCGGTTTCGCTATTCGAACAGGGAAGCCATTTCGATTGCAAACTACCTGATCACAGGTAAAGAGCGCTTCGATAAGATCATTTCAGAGAAGGAAGTCGCGGATAAAAATTCTTACTTTAGTTTGTTGCCCAAATTGTGCCAGCTTCTCAGGCATGAGGACCAGATCCTCGAAAAGCTTCTTTGCGATCTGTACAATCCTGATGTGAAAAAAGTTGATAAGGTGAAGATTCAAGAAGAAATTGAAAAGTGTCGTATCCGTACGCAAGCGTATCTGCACAGGATGCACTGCCGGCACAATATCATTGAAGATTTTGGTGAGGTCATCCTGACAGCTTACGATCGGTTTCTTACGCTTGAAAAAGAAATCCAGGAGTTGGTTCCAAGAGCTGAAAAAAATAAGTTTGCAGCGTTCAAGCTGACTGCTGTCCGTCGCAAGTTAGGCAAGCGAGAATTGGCTGCGGGACGCACTCTAGAAGAGTTTAAAAAAGATGTCCGGATGCTGCAGCGGTGGATGGATAAGAGTCAAGAAGCTAAACGAGAAATGGTGGAATCCAACCTAAGGCTTGTGATCTCAATTGCAAAAAAATATACAAATCGCGGCCTTTCATTCTTGGATTTAATTCAAGAGGGGAACATGGGCCTGATGAAAGCTGTAGAGAAGTTTGAGTATCGCCGTGGGTATAAGTTTTCCACTTATGCAACATGGTGGATCCGTCAGGCTGTAACGAGGGCTATCGCTGATCAAGCCCGAACAATTCGTATCCCTGTCCATATGATCGAGACGATCAATAAGGTCTTGCGCGGTGCTAAAAAGTTGATGATGGAAACGGGCCGCGAGCCAACCCCGGAAGAATTGGCGCATGAGCTGGGGCTCACTCCGGAAAGAGTGCGCGAGATCTATAAAATTGCTCAGCACCCGATCTCATTGCAAGCTGAGGTCGGTGATGGCGGCGAGAGCCAATTCGGAGACTTTTTAGAAGATACTGGCATCGAGTCTCCTGCTGAGGCAACAGGCTATGCGATCCTGAAAGATAAGATGAACGAGGTTCTTTCAACACTGACCGATCGTGAAAGGACAGTTTTGATCGAACGCTTCGGTCTACTCGACGGCAAGCCTAAGACGCTTGAAGAAGTCGGCGTTCGGTTTAAGGTGACCAGGGAAAGGGTGCGTCAGATCGAGGCAAAAGCCTTGAGGAAGATGCGCCACCCAACGCGCTCCAAACAGCTGCAAGCCTTCCTCGATTTGCTCGAGGGCGAGTAGTTTAAAAGAAATGGCAAAATTCTGCTCTTGTTTCCAGAGCGGGTTTTGTCATTTCTTTTTTGTCGCTTTTTGATGATTTTTTTATGGAAGTGAAGCGTGAACGCCGCCGATTTCAAAGCGAAACTTCTCGATATCATTTTTTCGCAGGATGGACTTTTAGGGCGTTTCTTGGATGCTTTTGAGTCAAGGCCTGGCCAAAAAGAAATGGCAGAAGGGATTTTATCTGCTTATGAAGAGGATAAAATTGCTTTGATCGAAGCGGGAACAGGGATTGGCAAAAGCCTTGCTTATCTTGTTCCAGCTGTTTATTGGGCTCTCAAACATCAAGAAAAAAGCGTCATTTCTACGCATACCATTGCACTGCAAGAGCAATTGATCCGCAAAGACATCCCTTTTTTGCTTAAAACAATGGATGTTGATCTCAAGGCTTTCCTTGTTAAAGGAATGGGCAATTACCTCTGTTTGCGCAAGCTAGGAGAATTGAGGCAGCAGCCTTTGTTATTTTCATTGGATGAAAGCCAGCAAGTTCAGAATATTGAGCAATGGTCGGAAAGGACAACCGAAGGGTCCCGATCAGAAATCAAATTTTCGATCTCTTCTGGAACATGGGAAAAGGTTGCGTGCGAAGCAGACAATTGCAGCTATATCCAATGCCCTTTCTATAAAAATTGCTTCTTTTTTAAAGCACGAAAAGAGGCCGAGGATGCGCAGATCTTGGTTGTCAATCACCATCTTCTAATGGCGGACATCAATACGAAGATCCGCCAGGACGGCGCTCAGGAAAAATCGATTATCCCACGGTTTGAAAGAGCTATCATCGACGAAGCCCACCATTTGGAACAAGTGGCGCTTGATAGTTTTGCTCAAAGCAGCGATCGAATAGGTCTTCAGCGCCTTTTGGGGAGGATTTTTTCAGAGAGCCACCCTGAGAGGAGCCGGCTTAATCTGATCCGTGCTGATTTTCCTCAAGCTAAAGCATCCCTTGCTCACTCTCTGAGCGTAGAAATTCCTCTGCAAAAGAAGGAATGTGCTGCGCTTGTCGAGAGGGCTTTTGCAGAGATGGCCCATTTTTTTGGAAGCGCCGCCGCTCTGTCTAAAGCAGGATCTAAAGAGAGCAAATGGCGCCTTACAGAAGCCCTGCTCTCTTTAGAATATTGGAAAGATCCTCTTAAGAAGACATTTCATTCTTTAGAAGAAAAATTAACCGAGCTTGTGCTAGCCCTCTCCTCATTAGAAGGTCAATTGAAAGAGTTTAAAGGGACTAAACTCGAAGAGCACGCCGAAGACCATATTCTGGAACTTAGATCATTGACGATGCGGTTGAAAGAAAAAGCAGCGAACTTAAACCGGTTTTTTTCGGATGATGATCTTGAAAAACGGGTCCGATGGGTGGAAATAACCGGTTCGAATGTGCTCCTCGTAGACGCTAATCTTGCCGTTGCTTCGCTGTTATACGACAACCTATTCGCTAAGCTCCGCACAACAGCTCTTTGCAGCGCGACATTAACAACCAACCGGGGGTTTTCCTATTTAAAAGAGCGGCTCGGAATCGACCAAGAAAAAAAGAAAAATGTGTTGGAACAGATCTTTGACTCCCCTTTCGATTATGCGCAACGAACGCTGCTTGCGATCCCTACCGACTTGCCCGGGCCGTCCGATCCTCAGTTTCTACCGGAGATTCTTGCGCCCATCCGAAACATCCTTGAGGTCAGCAAAGGTAATGCGTTCGTTTTATTCACTTCTTATGAGATGCTGCAGTGGGTGCACGAAAAGCTGAGCAATGATTCAAATCTAGCGCGATACCTTTTGCTTAAGCAAGGGGACTTGTCACGCCACCTGCTTTTAGAAGAATTTAAAAAAACGCCAGGGAGTGTTCTATTTGCAACCAACTCCTTTTGGGAAGGAGTGGACGTTCCGGGTGAAGCGTTGCGTTGCGTGGTCATTGTCAAATTGCCATTTGTCGTTCCCTCAGAGCCCATTTATCAAGCGTATAGTGAAGCGTTAGAACGGGAAGGTAAAGACCCGTTCAACAATTATGCTGTGCCGCAAGCCGTGATCCGCTTTAAACAAGGTTTTGGAAGGTTGATGCGAAAAAAAAATGATCGCGGATGCATTATCTGTCTTGATCATCGACTTGTGAAGAAAAATTACGGCAAACAGTTTTTAAACAGCTTGCCCCCTTGTAAAATAACTTCAGGCTCATCCAAGAAGATAATTGAAGAGATGCGCGCGCATTATGCAAGCACCTCTTTTGTTTAAATTAAAAGAAATAAAATGAGCAGTTTAATTTTTTTACCGATTAATTCATGCACCAACGCTGCCGGCGCCCAAGACGTATCAGTCGGAGAGGCCGCCACTTCAAACGACCTGCCGACATACTTTGTTATTGGCACTGCAATTCATGGAGCAGTCGAGGATGATATTCTGCAAAAGACAAAAAAAATATATGCCGATAAAAGTGTACAAACCGAAGCAACGCAAGCAGATAACTTCCTCCGAAATGAATCTTGCACTGAAAGTTTCGATGAAGAGGGATTAGAAGGCCTAACGGAAAAAGAAAAGCGCTGGCAGGAACTGAGAAAAGAGTTCTGGCGAGAGAATCAGAAAGCGCCAAGGATCAGTTTAAAAAAAAGAAAGCATATCTTTCAAAATCCAGAAACCAGAGAGACGCAAGCAGAGAACCTCCGTGGAAATCGGATTTTCACAAACTTCCAGGAAATTCAGAAGCTCCTTGACACCCGTAAAAAGAATGCAGAGCGCATGCGGAAGATGAGAGCTGCAGCGAAAGCAAAAAAACTGCAGAAGCTAAATGAAGGGATAAACGCCAATCGAGAATTCGAGGCGGAAAACTCACAGCACACGGGGCCCCAGAAAGATCGCCCAAAAGAGAGCTCGCAGGAAAGAGCCCAAGAAGCATTCGCAGCTGTTTTACTTAACCCAGATCCCATAGAAGTCAAACAAGAGCCTATCATAGAACCAATACTTCCTGGTGCAGAGTTACAAATCCTTGGATCGTTGCGAACATTTCATGCAATCAACAATAGCCTTCGGATCCTTCAAGATCCAAACGATCCTTCAAAAAGTCTGCTTCTTGAAGCAGAGCGGCCTATCGATTTAAAAAAAAGAAAATATATCTTTCAAAATCCAGAAACCAGAGAGACGCAAGCAGAGAACCTCCGTGGAAATCGGATTTTCACAAACTTCCAGGAAATTCAGAAGCTCCTTGACACCCGTAAAAAGAATGCAGAGCGCATGCGGAAGATGAGAGCTGCAGCGAAAGCAAAAAAACTGCAGAAGCTAAATGAAGGGATAAACGCCAATCGAGAATTCGAGGCGGAAAACTCACAGCACACGGGGCCCCAGAAAGATCGCCCAAAAGAGAGCTCGCAGGAAAGAGCCCAAGAAGCATTCGCAGCTGTTTTACCTAACCCAGATCCCATAGAAGTCAAACAAGAGCCTATCATAGAGCCAATACTTCCTGGTGCAGAGTTACAAATCCTTGGATCATTGCGAACATTTCATGCAATCAACAATAGCCTTCCGATCCTTCAAGATCCAAACGATCCTTCAAAAAGTCTGCTTCTTGAGGCAGAACGGCCTATCGATCAGATCACAGTTTTTAATTATGGCGAGTTGTCACTAAATCAAGATCAAAGGAAAAAAATGACACTCGATGTTCGGGAGTGGCTAAATAGCAATGAGCATGACAGGGCAGGATATGAACGAAGACTTAACGAGATATTCGAAACAGCCGTCCCGGTTGACTTCGGGCCAACAAGAGGGGTGGCTGCTTTTGCTAAGAAACGGATCCATCAATATGAAGTAATCGCGCCCTATGCCGGCGCCCTGCTATCGGAAGAAGAAAGGATAAGTGAATCGTTCCGGAGGTATGGATCAGGGAACACGCTCTCTTATTTGTTCGGAACCCGCTCTTCTAAGCGAGTGATTGATGCGTACAATAGAGGCAACGTCGCGAGTCTAGTGAATACCGGAAAATTACCTCGAGAACCTCAGTGGGCTGAGAACAATATTTCTACAATAATAGCGGGTAAAAACCTAGTCTTCTACGTCGCTAACCGCGACATCGAGCCGGGCGAAGAATTACTGGTGGATTACGGTCCAAATTATAATCCAGAGGAAATGTTTAAAGCAGAGCCTGTCCCGTTTCTTGAGGTTTCTGGTGAGCAAGCCTATTCGCACAATACAGATGTTGCTTGATAAAAATCAGGTTTCATAAAATTTATGGTCCCGGTTTAGATCCTTATCGCGAGCCATTTTTTGTCCGGTTAATGATTCAAGCACATTGACAGGGGCTTTTTCTGGAAGGGCCATAGCGGCTGAAGGGACGATGAGGGTTTGCTCAAGAGCGTATTGCCCCGCTGTAGCAGCATGGGAGACTAAGTCAGTGTAGACCATCCAGCAAGAATTAGGAGGGAATTCCCAATAATCTTTATAACAAGTTTTTTGAAAGTGGGAGTTTTCTTTCATGAAATTATGGAGATTAAGCATAAAGATGTCGTAAGGAGAACGGAGTGTAATGGGCAGCCCGATCGCCTTGCCAGCTTTTTTTATCAATGCAAGCAATGCCGCAGATAGAGAGTTGCCAATCCCTTTAGGAAAAGGGAGATCTTTGCCTCCAAATCGTTCCGCGAGTTCATTAAATGGATTGGATGTTATCCAATACCGGCTTTCCGAGGGGTTGATATTCGTAAAAAAACGGAGGATTCGATTGCCATGCATAGGCCTTGTTGGAAAGGCATCGGTATGCAAGAGATCATTGCGGGCCCGTGTACGCAGGTTTCTCCCCTTTTCTTGGAAAGGGCGGAAGCTAGCGTAGTCCAATTTCCAATGTTCCGCATAAGGTGGGAGGAGCTGTGCGAGGAATTGAGAGACGTTACGAGAATAATTTCTCATGATTTCAAGGAGCCGTAAGGCTTGGCCAGAGGAAGAATGGACAAAATTGGTAATCCGATCCGCTTCAGGTTTATAAGCGATATTTTTTCGGTTTGCGGCGCCTGTTTGACGTTGGGCTAAGAGGAAGGAAAGATCGTCTTGAGGAAAATGGAAAGGTACTGTTGGAAAAAAAAGAATATTACCTGATTCTAGCTCCTTACAGTATTTTTGGTTCTTGTTAGAGAAAGCATCTTTCCAAGAATCAGTGGATAAAAAGGAGATGTTATCGATTGTAATTAATTTTGCCATAATCATATATCTCATTTTGATAAAGAATTTCTGTGAGCCGTTTGTCGAGATGAGGATAGAGCTCAGGATAACTTTTAGAAATCATCCGCCTTAACTGAAGAGATTTTTGATAAATGTCAGCTTTGCACATGAAGGGGATTTTCAACGTCTCGCTTCGGGAGTACGAGCCAAGATCGATCTCGACAGCATTTTCACCAATAAAACCGCAATTGCGCCGGATGCTGGGGTCACGATCAGCAATTCCTTTTTGGCTTCTTTCGACGATCATGTCAATCAGAGAGTCGAGGCTTTTTTTCGCAGCTGCATAGTCATTTTTCTTTTTTAAACTGCGAAAGTGTTTTTTAGGAAGTTCTGCTCGGTGTTGAAGTGCAAAGTCAGTACGGTCCAGATCGATTTTGTGCTCTATGCCTATTTTATCAACGATCCTAACTTGTTGGTTTAAGTAATCAGTTTTATTAAGATGCAGGTAGATAAGACCGGTGTGGTTGCGAAAATCATCAAAAGCAATTTTACAGCTGTTAAAGAATAAATAAAAGCTGTCTTCTTTCAGGTGGACCCATTTATTTCTGATCCGTTTAAACGTTCTGGGCAAAGGAAGCATCTTTATCCAGGCAGGAACGCGAAGATGGTGGTGTTTGAAAAGCTTCAAAATGGTTTTACCGTCGTCGCTTAGAAAGGCGTAAGATTGGCCTCCATAGCTAAAAAAGGTATAACGCTGGTCAAGTAGGGTGTGGAGATGATCCCGTTCTTGATCGGAAGGAACAGGTGTTGCCCAATCCGGATTAAAGGAGTGGTCTGATTCTATTTTTGAAACCTGAAAGCCGCCCGTTTTCTGGTGGCAAAACCGCTCGATGAAAATGAAAGAGATGATCAGAAATGCGGTTTGGAAAGATCTGATAAAAATCAAAAATTTTTTCATTCGGTGCTAGACTACTAAAACTGACTCTTAGAGAAACTTGGAGTGTAGCGGGATCGAACCGCTGACCTCAACAATGCCATTGTTGCGCTCTACCAACTGAGCTAACACCCCTCAACGGGCAAATTATGCAATAGAATGTGTCAGGGATGCTAGAGAATTTGCGAATTAAGATCTAGAGGTAATTGGAAAGTTCAAAGGGCAAAGGAAATTAGAACTAACTTTGGATGTAATCGACTGTTCGCTACATTCTCGACTTTGCAACGGAAGTTCCGCAATCTTTCTTCCTCGCATTGCTTGCCTCTTCGTAAAGGCAAACATCTTACACGATTGTTTCAGGAGCCTTTCTTCCCTTGATTTTTCGGTAAGAAATCAGTTGAAATAATTATCTATATATATAAAAAATAAAAAAATGGAGAAAAGACATGCCTCACATAAGATTTCCATGGCTCGGATTGATTTGTTTCACGGCGTTTCTGGGGCACCAAGGGCATGCAGCAACTTTTACTGTAACTACTAACGCCGATAGCGGGGCTGGCTCCTTGCGCGAAGCGATATCGTCTGTCAATAATAGCCCAGATCCTACTAACACAATTACAATCAACCCTACTATCGGAACCATTGCATTGGCTTCTAGTCTTCCACTCATCGTCAAGCCCGTTGA
>CAZOKX010000017.1:0-35189 GCA_964580785.1 uncultured bacterium | reverse complement strand
ATGCCCTTGGAGCCCCAGAAATGCCGTGAAACAAATCAATCCGAGCCATGGAAATCCTATGCGAGTCATGTCTTTTCTCCCTTTTTTTAATTTTTTATTATATAATAAATAATTATGTCAACTGATCTCTTACCGAAAAATCAAGGGAAAAAAAGCTCCTGAAACATCTGAGGTTTGTCGAGTGTTTGGTTTGACTCGAAAGTGGTGGATGGTGGAAAGGTCTTTTGCTTGGTTAAAACGGAGGTGCCAACGTCTGCATGTCTGAAATTTTTCGAAACCCCATACTGTATCACCGCTTGTGAAGCCAATGTACTCGACTTTGTACAATTTCATAACTTATACCATTCGTAAAAAATAGAGTCATAAATTTAATTGACATCGTGTAATACCATTCCAAGAAAATAAATTCACGAATTTAATTGACAAAGCCTGCTAGACTATTTGCTATTTCATAAATGGTGTTTATGCGTGGAAGAAAGGCTGGGGCTATCAAAGATCTCGAACAATACGATTTCGACAAATTATCTAAAACGCAGGGCAATCCTAGAGAGAGGAAAAGATACCTCGCCTTTGCTCATATTCGCGATGGCAAAACTTTTACGGAAGCTGCTGCTGCAATCAGAATCAAGCTGAGGACCTTGATGAATTGGGTTAAACGATTTAAAGAAAAGGGAATCGATGGGTTAGCGGATAGGGCTGGAAGAGGAGCAAAACCCTGCCTATCTCCAGAACACAGGGCTGCATTTAAGCAGTCAGTCTTGGAATTACAGCAAAAAAGATCCGGAGGACGAATCAGAGGATCTGATGTGTTGGCATTAATGAAAGAAAAATACAACGTGGAGCCCACTTTGAGCACCGTATACAACACATTGAAAAGGGCAGGTCTCGTATGGATTACAGGCCGTTCAATTCATCCAAAAACTGACGTCGAAGCCCAGGAGAACTTTAAAAAAAATTCCGGGAAAAAGTAATAGAGGTTTTGCCGCCAGGAACCTTGATCGATGCCGTGGATGTTTGGTTTCAGGACGAGGCTAGGGTTGGGCAAAAAGGGACAGTAACTCGAACATGGGCTGCCAAGGGATCTCGACCGAGATTGACGCGGCAGCAGCAATTTGAATACGTCTATATATTTGGAGCAGTGTGTCCCGCTCGCGATGAGGCCGTTGGACTCGTTTTGCCGATTGCAAATACAGATGCGATGCTTGTTCATCTGGAGCATATTTCGGCAAAAGTTCCGAAAGGACGGCATGCCATCTTGGTTTTAGATCAAGCAGCGTGGCATACAACTAAACGATTGCAAAAATTTACAAATCTCACACTGCTATCGCTTCCGCCAGCTTCTCCAGAGCTCAATCCGACTGAACAGGTCTGGCAAACGCTGAGGGATATGTATCTGGCGAATCGTTGCTATAAGGATTATGACGATATCGTGCAGGCTTGTTGTGATGCCTGGAATAGGTGGGTCGATATTCCTACGAATGTGAAAAATCTATGTTCCAGATCTTGGGCTAATTTATGAATTTATTTTATTGGAATGGTATTAAACCCAGCTGAGCAGGTATGGCAGGTGCTCAGGGATCGATACCTGGGAAACCGCTGTTTTGATTCGTACGAACATATTTTGGACAGTTGTTGTGATGCCTGGAATGCCTTTACCTCCACGGCCGGTGCCGTCCGCCAGCTATGCACTAGAGAGTGGGCAAAAACTAAAAGTTATTTTTGATAAATGGTATAAATTCCAAGACTGCATCCGGCTGATTAGAAAGAGAGAGCAGGTCGCAAAAGAAGAGAAACCTCTTCCAAGGCCTCGACAAAAAGATCAATTTCTTCAAAGGTGTTATAAAACGCGAACGAAGCGCGAGCTATCTGATTGAGCCCAAAATATTTTAGGGTCGGCTGGGCGCAAAGGTGCCCCGTTCGGATCGCTATGCCGCGCAAGTCTAATAACGTCCCTATATCTAGGGGATGCAGATCCTTAATCTGAAAACTGATGATCGCACTTTTGCACGGCGCTGTTCCCATGATCTTCAATCCCCTGACCTCTTGCATTTTTTGAGTAGCATACTCGAGCAGATCTTGCTCCCATGCTGCCATCTTATTACGGCCGATCATTTCCATGTAGCCAATTGCTTCGCCGAGCCCCACCACTTCGGCAATAGGAGGGGTCCCTGCCTCAAAGCGCATTGGAGGATGCTGATAGGTTGAAGCCTCAAGCGCTACCTCTTCGATCATATCTCCGCCGCCTTGATAGGGAGGCATTTTTTCGAGAAGGCTTTTTTTTCCATACAGAACGCCGATCCCAGTCGGGCCATAAGCCTTATGTCCAGAAAAAACAAAAAAATCGACTCCCAGTTTTTGCACATCGATAACATAGTGAGCAGCGCTCTGCGCTCCATCAATTAAAACTTTTGCGCCGCGCGCATGGGCGCATTTGATAATTTCTTCGACAGGGTTGATCGTCCCTGTTGAATTTGCGATATGAGCAATACTGACAAGTTTCGTTCTGTCCGTTAAAAGCTTTTCGAACTCCTCAAAGATCAGCTCTCCGCGGTTATTAATAGGGATAAACTTTAGGACGGCTTCTCTTTCCTGGCATACCATTTGCCAGGGAACAATGTTCGAATGGTGTTCCATCACAGAGATCAGGATCTCATCCCCTTTTTCAATAAAGGCTTTCGAAAACGAGCAGGCCACCAAATTGATCCCATCCGTTGTTCCTTTAGTGAATATGATCTCTTCTAAAAAAGCAGCGTTAAGAAAATTTTTAATTCGGTTACGCACTGCATGATGCCGATCGGTTGCCCGCGATGCAAAATCATAAACCGCGCGATTGACTGTCCCATACTGTTCCGAATAAAAGCGGGTCATCGCTTCAATGACAGAAGCCGGCTTATGAGCTGTTGCTGCTGAATCTAAATAGACATAAGGCTTACCGTGCACCTTTTGATGCAGCATTGGAAATTGCTGACGGATTTTTGTGATGTTGTACTCGTCTCGGGCGGTCACAACTTAACATCCTTGATGGTTTAAGGAACCATTTAACTGCATCTGGATTTCTTGGGCAAGAAAAGGATAAGGAATTTCTTTTAAAATTTCTTGACAAAACCCTGCTGTTAGGAGATTTTTCGCTAAATGTTCTGAGATTCCACGCGTTTTAAGATAAAAAAGAAGCGCTTGATCAAGCTGGGATACTGTCACGCCATGAGAGGCCTTAACATCATCGGCAAAAATTTCCAGGTCAGGTTTGCTGTTGGCTACGGTTCGATCGTCGAGCAGTAAATTGTTGTTGAGCTGGTAAGCTTGGGTCTTTTGAGCTTCTTTGCGCACGAAGATTTTACCTTCGAAGCTCGATTGGGAGGTATTGTCTAAAAGAGTTTTAAACCGCTGCATCGATTGTGTATGCGGCGCTGCATGCTCAACAAGCAGATGAGCATGCGAATGGGCGTTTTCTTTCAATGCAGTTAATCCAAACATGTGGGCTTCAGAACCCTCTCCTGCTAGCAGAAGACGGTAATCTTGCCTTGCGCACCCTTTGCCCAATGAGGTGCTAACACTCTGCAAATGGCTCCTCTTTTTCAGAATAGCGCGCACCGACTCAAAATGCCAACAGTTTTGAGAAGGAGCAATTTGATGGAACAAGCGCAGATGGGATTCCTCTTCCAGAGCAACATCAAAAACGCTGTTGATATCGCCTGCTCCATAGGACGTGGTGATCCACTTAACATCAGAGTTTTTCCCAAGAAAAAGGTGCAGACGAGGCGATGAGAGGAAGCCTCCTTCCTTGTACGTATGAACATAAATACACTGGACCGGATTCTCCAATGTGGCCTTAGGAGAGACATATAAGAACATCGCTTCGCCATGTGCCGCAGCGTTCAGAGCAGCAAACGGATCTTTCTCTTCAGAGATCGCTTTACCCAAGCGATTAGTTAAAAAAGAGGCGTGCGAACGCATCGCATCTGATAGCGTCATCAGCTGAACTTGGCTTCCTAGCCCGGACACATCGCTTAAATCAGATCGAAAAAAGCCGTTAACGAAGACGATATGGGAATGGAGCGCGGCCGGATTGACAGCTTGTGCGATCTCTTCTTTGCTCAGAGGCGCATCCTTAGCAAAGAGGAAGTTCTGCTGGTGCAGACGGCTTAATGGAAGATAGCGATAAGCCTCATGTTTTTTAGAGGGGATGCCTAATGCTTCAAATTGACGCCATCCTTTCTCTCGCAAGAGGCGCAGACCAGCGTGTGATTGCAAAAGTGCAAATTGTTGCTTTAAGCGCCCTAGCATAGAACCTGTTCCCTTTCCTGAGAACGACTCAGCCAGTCATATCCTTTTTCTTCGAGTTCGAGAGCAAGTTCCCGGCCTCCTGACATGACAATTTTTCCATCAACGACAACATGAACAAAATCGGGGCGGATGTAGTCAAGAAGGCGCTGGTAATGGGTGATGAGAACAAGGGCATTGTCCTGATTACGGAACTGGTTGATCCCATCAGCCACAACCCGCATCGCATCGATATCCAACCCGGAATCGGTCTCATCTAACACAGCGACCTTGGGCCCCAAGACAGCCATTTGTAAAATCTCATTCCGTTTTTTTTCTCCGCCGGAAAATCCTTCGTTAACATTGCGGAATTTAAATTCCTGGCGAACATTGACAAGAGCCATTTTTTCATCGAGAAGCGTGCTAAAACTAGCTTCAGAAAAAAGCTCTTTGCCGCAAGCTTTCCGATTTGCATTAAAAGCGGCATGCAAAAACTGAAAGTTAGAAATTCCAGGAATTTCAACGGGATATTGGAAGCCCATGAAAATGCCCAGATGGGCACGCTCATCAGGAGCAAGCTCAACGATATCCTTGCCTTGCCATAAGATCTTCCCTGATGTCACATCATAAGAAGGATCGCCCGCCAAAATTTTAGCCAGGGTGGACTTTCCAGCACCATTAGGACCCATGATCGCATGAACTTCGCCAGGACCTACCTTGAAACTTATCCCCTTCAAGATTTTTTTGTTTTCAATTGCTGCATGGACATCGATCATCTCTAGCATGACTTATTTCCTCAACCTACGGAGTTTTCTAGTTTTAACGTAAGCAACTTCTGAGCTTCGACGGCAAATTCAAGTGGAAGCTCGCGAATCACCTCTTTACAAAAACCGTTGACAATCATGTGGATCGCGTCTTCTCGCAAAATTCCACGGCTTTCTAAATAAAACAGCTGCTCTTCGTTCATTTTTGACGTGGAGGCTTCGTGCTCAACCTGAGAGGTCGCGTTCCCCACCTCAACATAAGGGAACGTATTAGCAGAACACTTGTTGCCTATGAGCATCGAATCACATTGGGTGTAGTTACGTGCACAAGAAGCTTTCGGAGCAATTTTGACCAGCCCCCGGTATGTGTTGTGCGATTGATCTGCAGAAATTCCCTTGGAGACAATGGTCGACCTGGTATTTTTTCCTAAATGGATCATTTTTGTTCCGGTGTCTGCCTGCATTATCCCATTAGTCAGAGCAACAGAATAAAATTCACCAACAGATTCATCTCCTTGCAAAATGCAGCTTGGGTATTTCCAGGTGATCGCAGCACCCGCTTCTACCTGCGTCCATGAAATCTTCGAACGGAAGCCTTGGCATCTTCCCCGCTTTGTCACAAAGTTGTAAATCCCGCCTTTTCCTGTTTTTGGATCGCCTGCATACCAGTTTTGAACCGTTGCATACTTAATCTCAGCGCGGTCCATAGCAACCAACTCGACGACAGCAGCATGGAGCTGATGCTGGTCATAAGCTGGGGCTGTGCATCCCTCAAGATAGCTGACGTAAGAATCTTCTTCTGCAATGATCAGCGTCCGTTCAAACTGGCCGCTGCTCCGTTCATTAATCCGGAAATAGGTCGATAGTTCGATGGGACTTCTGACCCCTTTAGGGATATGAACAAACGACCCATCGGAAAAGACAGCGGAATTCAGAGCCGTATAGTAATTGTCACCGATCGGCACAACGCTTCCTAAATATTTTTTAATGAGCTCAGGATACAGCCTGACTGCTTCAGAAATGGAGCAGAGGACAACACCTGCATCTTTCAATGTTTTATGAAAAGTCGTCCCTAAAGACACAGAATCAAACACCACATCCACCGCAACATTTGTAAGACGCTTTTGTTCGTCAAGGGGTATCCCCAACTTTTCAAACGTCTTTAACAACTCGGGATCGACATCGTTTAAGCTGGTCAGCGATTGGGTTTTCTTTGGCGCAGAATAATAACTAATATCTTGAAAATCGATCGGAGGATGGGAAATGTTTGCCCAAGAAGGGGCCTCCATCTCTTTCCATTTCGTAAACGCTTTCAGTCGGAATTCAAGGAGAAAAGCCGGTTCATTTTTTTTAGCAGAAATCGCACGCACGGTCTCTTCGGTCAACCCTTTAGGAAAGGTCTCCGATTCGATGTCCGTAACAAAACCGTACTTATAGTCGGCTCGACTATCGAGAAGCTCTTGTGTTGCCATAAACCCGTTTGATCCCTTTCAGAGGGGAAGAGGTTAAAAATCGAACTACTAACCAGATAACCTAAATAACCCTCTATTGGCAGCGTTGCTTCCCTTGCTCAAACTATTCAAACTGAGCTATTTTATCGGCTGCTTTACCTAGATCAAAATCAGGGCGCCTTCTCTTTAAAACTACCTGGCCATTTCAATGGCTTAGTATACCCTATCTGAAGAGATTTTGACAATTGCTGATGAAAATTAGCAACAGCTCCCACTTGAGCAAGAGCTGCAAAAAATCGAATTAGCTGAGACGACTAAAAATTTAATTAAGCAAAAATCTATAAAATTCTTCGAAAAGGCTGGGGGATAAATTAAAACCCCATCAAGGGAATATACATGCCAGAAACCCAAGTCAGAGAACTTATTCATGCAACTGGCATTCCAACCTTTGCTCGACCCAAAGGACTCCCTGAAAATTATAGGGTCAAGCCTTCGGATAAACCAGGTGGCATCAAGTACGTACATTCTACAGAAGGAAGTATTTCCTTAATGCTAAACGAAATCTCGTCCAAGAAAACCCTCAGCGGCAACGAGGTGCTCGGGCAAATCGATGCCGAAGGCCTCGTGGTGCGTCTCATGGACACGAATTTTCAGGTTATTATAAAGAAAGCGGAGCTGTTCAAGCTGTTCGGCAAGCTCAATCTCGCAGGGTTTTAGTTGAGAGATTTTCTGAAGAGCTTCCCGTGTACAGGCGTACAAACCAATGTGTTTAAAAAAGAGGTTGTGTTCTCCAGGTAAAGCATCGCGGTAGTAAGGAATCATACTTCGTGAGAAGTAGAGGGCAAATCCTTTATGATCGCAAACAACTTTAGCGACATGAGGGCTGTGGGCCATCTCCATTTTCTCGATCTTTTTCTTGAGGGTCCAGACATCGCTTCCATCGGTTTCACATGTTTGGAGAAGATCGTGGATCATCTCTTGATTGATAAACGGCTCATCGCCCTGCCAATTCAACCAGATATCCGCATCGACAAGGTTTCGCTGCATCAGTTCGACGAGACGATCTGTTCCCGAGGGGCATTTTTCAGATGTCATGAAATGCTTCCCCCCAAATCGATCAATGAGCTTTGCTGTTTCATCTGCATCGACAGCAAAAATGACCTTATCAAAAAGGGGGATATCCTTTGCTTTTTCCCAAACCCATTGCAAGAGCGGCTTTCCTTTAAGCATGCTAAGCATTTTTCTTGGAAAACGGGTCGATTTAAGACGGGCTGGGATTATACAGGCAATTTTTTTAGAACCGATCATATCAAGTGAAGCCTTGTTGGATTTTCTAAATACCAGGCAATCGTTTTGCGAATGCCGCTGGAAAAATCATGTAATGGTTTCCAACCGATCTCATGTTGGATCTTGGAACAGTCAATTGCATAACGCATGTCATGTCCCAGCCTATCCGGGACAAACTGAATGAGCTCATAAAGTTTCTTTGCATCAACCCGCCGTATTTTTGCAAACTCATCGATAACGATGTGGACAAGATCGATATTACGCTTCTCGCATCTACCACCAATTCCATAGGTTTTTCCCCTTTCCCTTTTTTCAAGAATCATCCATATAGCCTCAGAGTGGTCGTCAACAAAGATCCAATCGCGGATGTTTTCCCCTTTTCCGTAAATGGGAATGGGCTTTTCATGATGGCAGGAAGCAACCATCAGAGGAACAAATTTTTCGACGTACTGTCCAGGCCCATAGTTATTTGTGCATTGAGACAGCGTTGTCGATAAGCCATAAGTGTGTGTATAAGCACGAACAAAATGATCAGAAGCCGCTTTGGAAGCCGCATAAGGGGAATTAGGACGATAGGGCGATTCTTCGCTAAAGCTCCCTTCCATTCCCAGAGATCCAAACACCTCATCCGTTGAAATTTGGTGGAAATGGATGTGGGGATGCCTTCGGACGACCTCTAGCAGGGAGATTGTCCCACCCACGTTAGTCTCGTAAAAAGCGCGGGGCCCTTGGATGCTCCGATCGACATGGCTCTCAGCGGCAAAATGGACAATAGCATCTATGTCATTCTGAGCGCATAAGTATTCGACAAACGCTTCATCGCGCACATCGCTCTGGGCAAAAAGATACCTAGGATCGCCGACAACCGATGCTAGATTGTCTAGATTTGCAGCATAGGTCAATAGGTCCAGATTAACGATTTTTTCGCACCAAGGAATATTTTTAAGTCCATAACGGATAAAAGAAGACCCGATAAAGCCTGCTCCGCCGGTCACTAAAAGCCGTTTAGGAAGTGGAACTGACATGTTCAAAATATTCACCCATTGCCTCTTTCCAAGGACGAGGCTGTTTTCCTGTAATCTGTGTAAATTTTTCTGTTGATAAAACCGAATAGGAAGGGCGTTTTGCCGGTCTGAGGAAATCCCGGCTTAGCACAGGTTCGATCTGAGCGCATTTAATCCGTTTTCCTTGCTTTAGCATTTCATCCTTAATACTAGTTACCATTTGGAAACGGGAAACTGAACCTGAATTGGCAAAATGGATAACCCCTTCTGCATGGAGCAAATCTAATACCGCATGCGCTAAATCGCCAACATAAGTGGGGCGGCTGCACTGGTCGGCAACGACTTGGATCCGCTCTTTTTCTTCAAGCGAATCGAGAACGGATGAAATAAAATTTTTTCCCTGGACGCCGAAGAGCCAAGAAGTGCGGATGATGCAAGCTTGGGAAGAAACACCTAAAACTAATTTCTCCCCTTCCCATTTGCTCTTACCATAAGCATTAATCGGCCCGCAGAGGTCATTTTCCCGATAAGGCGTTGCCGCAAAACCATCAAACACATAATCAGTCGAAATATGGACGAACTTAGAGCCAACTTCTAAAGCGGCTAAAGCAAGACTCCGCGCGCCTTCTGCATTGATCGCAAACGCCTTTTCTTCATTTTTTTCAGCCCCATCGACATCGGTATAGGCTGCACAATTAATCGTATGGGTAGGCTGAATACGCTCCGCCAGCTGCGATAGAGCAGAAGGATCGTTGAGATCAGCCTCAATGTGAGAGGAGGCTGTGCAAGAAATACCTCTCTGCTGACACATTTGCTGCAAAGTTTTACCGAGCATCCCTTGCCCGCCGGTGATCCATAACTTCATTGAAAAAGCTCTTTAAATGTTGGACAACTGCGATCCCTTTCAGAAACAATTGGCTTAGAAATAGGCCAGTTAATGTTCACATCAACATCATCAAAAGCAAAGGCCATCTCTTCTTTAGGATCATAGATACTACTGACTTTATAGAGCAGATGAACCTCATTGCTCATCACACAGAACCCGTGGGCAAATCCTCGAGGAATGAACAACTGTTCTCCTTTTGTCCCGTCAAGGAAAACGCCCTCCCACTTTCCAAATGTGGGGCTATCTGGACGGATATCGACAGCAACGTCAAAAATGGTCCCTGCAATCACGGAGATCAGTTTGTCTTGTCCGGGGCTCCGCTGAAAATGCATCCCCCGGAGAATCCCTTGCTTTGAATAGGAATAATTATCTTGAACAAATGTGCTGTCGATCCCAGCTATTTCATAGAAAGGGCGTCGATAGATCTCTCGAAAAAAGCCCCTGGAGTCTACAAAAACTTTAGAACGCAGCAGCTTTAGTCCAAATAGAGAAAGGTCGACGGCTTCCATGCAACCGCTTCCTATTTTGTAAATTCTTGAAACACTTCAATTCCTAATTCAACAAGAACAAAAAACATCAAAAAGAACAAGAATGGCTTCCCTCCAGGCAACTGGGGATTGCGTTCATACTTCTTGATATAGCGACCAACCCACACCATTAAAGGCGGGAAGAGGCCGAAAAGGATCGCACAGCTAAAGCCGCCTGCATACCTCAACGCAACAATGAAGATGTCAGGATAGGTCAATGCAACCAGAACAGGAGGAACAAAAACAGCCAAGCAGAGGAATACTTTTTTTAATCCTTTCTTTTTAACTTTTAAACCATCGGCCAAAAAGTCGAGATACGCAAGGGCCAGAGCAATGTAAGATGTGGTCATCGTAAAGAATGCAAATGCTTTCCCAATTCCAAACAAAACAGGGCTTCCAACAAGTTCTTTTAAGGGCCTTACTGCATTCCACCCTTTTTGGGCTGCGTTAATTAACCCATTTGGGCCTTCTGCCGGAATGATCCCGAGGATCAGAAATTCCCAAACAAGGTAAACGATTAAGGGGATGCTCGTCCCCAATATAATCGCCATGCGAACTTTTTTGACATCCCTATTCATATAGGTCATTAATGTTGGGACAATGACCTGAAAGGTAAAGGCGGTAAATAGAACAGGAAGGGCAAGCCAAGCTTTCGACCAGTCAGACCGGTGTAGTAGGTTAAGATCAACGTGGCTATAAGAGACCGCAATGAATAAGAAATAGGAGATTGCAACGCCTACGATCAAAGTAAGATTTAGACGGTCGACCCACTTAGTACCGAAATAGACCACGGGGGAAAAGACCACAGCATAGACGATCATTGCAACCCAATCGGGAAGTCTTCCATTTGTGATCTCACTTAAAACGGCACCCCCCCCTACGACGTGAGCGATCATGACCGCTATAAATAAAAAGAGGTAAACAACCCAGCACAAATGCTTTCCAATCGGACCAAGTAGCCGATGGGCCATTGTGATCAAGTTGGAGTCTTTAGGCATCCAAGAGCAAACTTCTAACAAAAGAAGGCCTGTAGAAAGCATGAACAGCCAGCATACAATGTAAACCGTGATAGCGGGAAAAAAACCCCCTTCCCCTGTTGCAATAGGAAGCGCAAGCATACCAACGCCGATCGTAGTCCCTGCAATGAGCAGAGTCCCTCCAAGTACATGGCTCATGGAACGAAAGATATGCATTACAGCCTCCTAAGAAAAGATAAAAGTTAAAATCGCGCTGGATCATAGGGAGTTCTTCGAAATAATGCAAGTAAGTGATTTGACTCCAGCCAGCTAAACGGAAAAACATTTTTTTAAAAATGAGCTTTGGTAGGAAGGGAATGTTGGCGCCTTCATTTGCTTTGCTTGTTACCTTTTTCTTCAGCAGAGAGCTCTCCTTTCCTCAGCAGAGAAAAACAAATTCGATTTTCAATTAATTGCTGTTGGACTAGATTATCAATTCATTATTGAATGGAGGCTTTACTCTGTGAATATGCGCCCAAAGCACGTTATTACATATTGCGCTCTCTTCGCTGAACTCTTCTTTTTGCCCTCACAAAGTTTTTCCGATTATATCCCGCGCCAAGAAACTCCTCCGATTAAAAAAGAGGAGCTGCCTCCAGACTTACCTTGGCTTACTGGACCTTTGCTGGCGCCTTCTGGACACGTCGTTCCTGCCGGCCACTGGAGCATCGAACCTTACTTGTTCGTAACGACAACCTATGGTCATTATGGCTCCAATTGGCATACAATCTCTGTTCCTAAGTTCTATAACACCAACGTTCAAGTCCCTATTCAGTATGGTCTTGTAAAGCTGATCGATGTTGAAATTGTCCCCTCATTTTCCTGGAACCATACTGATGGAGCTTCTAATTGGGTGATCAATGACCTCCCTTTAGTGATCGATATTCAGCTTCTTTCAGACAAGCCGGGCAAATGGTGGCCTGCGATCAAGTTGACATTAGGCGCAAACGCCCCTATTGGGAAGTACCAAAAACTCGACCCCCATAAACTGGGCACCGATATTGGAGGGGCTGGGACGTGGAATGAACGGATCGCCCTTGTTTTTTCACGCCTCTTTCACATTTCAGGGGCCATGTATTATGCGCCCCGCCTCTTTTTCGGATATACAATCCCTAACCCCTTTCACGTCAAAAATTTAAATGCCTACGGCGGTGCAAAAGGAACCCACGGCAAAGTTTATCCAGGCAATACATTTACCACAATTGTCGGTATGGAATTGTCTCTCACGCCGAACTGGGCCTTAGCCTGCGACTTCCAGTACCAACACGGGAACAAGACCCGATTTAGCGGAAAAGCGACGGCACGAATGGGGGGGCCATCGAATGAACAGTTCAGCGTAGCTCCCGCGTTTGAATATAACTGGAACGCAAATATTGGTATCATTGCCGGCTCTTGGTTTTCATTTGCAGGAAGAAACTCTGCTGAATTTGCCAGTGCCGTTGTTGCGGTCAGCATTTATAAATAAAATGTACCAGTTAGGTAAAAAGATTAAAAATCAAATTGAGCACCAATATGATATCCTCGAAGGGAAAGATCCCCCTGGTTTGAAACAAAAGCACCTAAAGCTGAAGGATCTAAAAAACGGATAAATTGATTTTGAACGCAAAGAAAAACTTGATCCCACGCCAATTCCAAGGAGAGCTTTTTTAACGTTCGTCTCCATTGGCATTCCCATCGAATCCCTAATGTAATATCCGATGTCGCGACGTTCGAATGGAAGGTTTCTCGGATTCGAAGGATTTTAGATTTGCGAGGCAATTCCCACCCCGCTTGATGCAGATAAAACTCTCCATAAAGGAAGGAAACGAGAAAATCCCCAAATAGGCTCCAGTAACGGATGAATTCCCATGAGCTACGTATCCCAATGGATGGACCAATCCCCCAAAACTTATTCTTCATGCTGAATCGCTCTTCTTCGTCACGAAAGGACGATATGGATAAATAACAGAGGTTGTACTTTTGCCGGATCCACGCCGAGCGCACTCCTATAATGGGGGCAAAGATACAGGACTTTGTCGGACGCCAATCCTTTTTCATAATGAAATCAAGAAGCCCCAGATGAAGTCGCCAATGCGCTTTTGCTTCATGCACAAAAGAGGAATCGAGCGTTTTGGAAAGCTTCCATAATGGAAAAAGCACGTTGCCATCGCTAGCTATTTTATGACTATGAGCATTTGTATGGATATGCTTCAATTCTAAGGAAAAGCTCCATAAATCGGGAAGCACTCGATACCCCAGGCCGGCCTCAAACCCAAAGTCCCAATCGAAATGGACATTTTCGACCTTGCTATGAGGTGCTAGACTCGTGCTAGAATCGCTTTCCGTTGCATAAGCCAATCCATCTTCTTGCGCTTGCCAACAGACAGGATCTGCAAAGAAAAAAAAGCCTTGTCTTAAAAAGGTAAGCGCACCCTGGTCTTCCGCTGATACTAAAAAGGATTGGCATAAGCTAGTTAGTGTTAAAAATGCGATAACAGCTTTCATAGGACCCTCAAAAGGCACTAAGGTTATTGCTCATTGAACCAAGACGTCAACTAAAAGGAGTAAAATCATGCAAAATAAATTCAAGGTTGGGTTAGTCCTTTTTCTTGTTTCCTCTTTCTCTTTGCCAGCTCTGGAAATATCGGAGATCGACGCTTCTATCATTGCACAAAAAATCTGGATGAATGAATGCAACCAGACCATTGCGGGCATTCTGACTTGGAACCAGGGCGAATCCTTTGCTTCGCTTGGAATCGGTCATTTCATTTGGTATCCCATCGCCAAACAAGATAAGTTTGTCGAGACTTTTCCAGCTCTGATCAAGTTTCTAAAAGAACGTAAAGTTCAGCTTCCCCACTGGCTAAACCCGAAAACGACATGCCCATGGCACACGCGCGAAGAATTTGAAAAGAACAAACGATCGGGAAGAATGAATGAATTGCGCAACTTACTTACCCAAACCGTTACTCTCCAAGCCCTCTTCATGGCGGAACGGTTTACGTCGATTGAACCGGCTCTTATCAAAGACCTCCCTCAAAGCGATGTTGAACACATCCAAGCTCAGATCCAGCGCCTTGCTAAAATACCAGGAGGAACATATGCTCTTCTCGATTACTTGAACTTCAAAGGGGATGGAACAAATCCTTCGGAAAGCTACGAAGGGAAAGGATGGGGCCTTCGCCAAGTTCTTTTAAAGATGCCCGGTAATACAGATAACCCAATTGAAGAATTCATTACGGGTGCAATCAAAGTTCTTTCGGACCGTGTTGAACTCTCGCCGCCTCAGCGCAATGAAGCGCGCTGGCTTCCGGGATGGCTTAACAGACTTAAGACCTATCGGACTTAAGGATTGAAGTTATTTAAAAACTGCGGGATCGATATCCGAACTATTTTTTGCTTTGTCTAACCGTTTGCCCACTTCTGCAATTTCGATTGAGCCCGAGCTTTTCTGGACGACCCGCCCCTCTTTATCAAGGATAACGAGAGTGGGGACCACGCAAATTTGGTAAGCTTCGCACAATTCGCTTGCTTTTTCGACATTGATTTTGGCAAATCCAATTTTTCCCTGAAACTCCTCGGCCCAAGCTTCATATTGCGGCCCAAACATCCGACATGGGCCGCAATAATCTCCATAAAAATCGAGGATCACCGCTCCCTTCATTTCGCTTAGCAGCTTGGCCAACTCTTCTTTGGTTTTGATTTCGATTACAGATTTTGCTTTGGGAACAGTCGCGCTCTTCTTTTTTGGTGCAGGTTCGGGTTGGTATTGGCTTAGGAATTGCTGAGCTTGAAGAGCAGCCTTTGATCCATCCCCTGCTGCAGTAATGGCTTGTTTAAACTCAGGATCTGCAATATCGCCTACAGCATAGACCCCTTCAACGGATGTTTCCTGGTATTTTTTTAGCACGATATAGCCTTTGCTATCGAGCTCTAGATCATTCTTAAACAGCGCAGTATTCGGGGTTGATCCGATCGCTAAAAAAGCAGCGTTAACAACTAATTGCTGTTTTTTCTGATTCTGGTTATTTTGAATAAAAAGGTGTGTCATCTTGCGCTCATTGCCCTGAACCTCTTTGACCTCTGAATTGTAGATGACCTCAACATTGGGCCTGCTTAAGATCGATTGCATCCTTTTTTTCTCTAAAGTCCGGAACCGATCTCCTCGAACAACAACATAGACTTTGCGGGCAATATTGGAAAGATAATGGATTTGGGTCAGCGCACTGTCGCCTCCTCCGATAACGGCAACAACCTTATCTCTATACAACCCTCCATCGCATACGGCGCAGCTATACACGCCGCGCAACCAGTATTTGTTCTCCCCTGGAACTTTTAAAAGATTGGGGGTTGCACCCATAGCGATGATGCACGCTTGAGCCTTGATTGTTCTATTCGTACCACTGGATCCAGAAAGCTGCTGAGTCGTAATGATAAAAGGGCGGTTGGAAAAATTGATCTCGGTTACTTCTTCATTCAGAAGGACCGCCCCATTGTCTACAGCTTGAGCTTTCACATGCTCTATTAACGCCTCACCTGAAATATCAAGCTCTCCTGGCCAATTTTGCACGGAATGGGATTGAGTAATCACACCGCCTACATTTGGGCCTGTAATGACAATGGGAGTCAGGCCTGCCCTTGAGAGATAAATGGCAGAGGTTAATGCGCCGATTCCTCCGCCTAAGACGACAACTGGGTACGCTCCTTCCACAACGGCTGGGGCGGAATCTGCTGGACAAATAAACAGGGTTGAAAGAACCAGCCACCAGAAACTAAAATATTTTTTTAACATAATGTCTTTCCCAAAGATAAAATCAATTATAAAATTGGAGGCAATTATATCTAAAAAGGGGTAAAAATATACAACAGACCTCCTACATCTCGACTTTGTACAATCTTATGACCGACTTACCTACGCTCGTCAGTCATAAGATTGTACAAAGTCGAGTTACATAACTCAGGACCTGTGTGCTTAAGATTTTACCCGATGCTTCCGATCCTTCTTTGGATGAGCTTCTTGAAACAGCTCATGAAGCTAATGCCCCTCCCGCCCTGCCAAAAGGAGGAATTCCTCACCAATGGGTTCCTTCATGGGTCCGTTGGCCCTTGAGGGTTATTTTTCTCCCTTTTATTTTGCTCGATTTAGCAGCGCAAAAATTTGCGCGACTGCTCATCCGCCCTCCCTTCAAACAATTTGGAAAGTGTTTAAAGAGAGGCAATTGCTGCCATTACATCTTGCTTCCTGAGCCTAAGGGGTTATTTGGAAGAATTTTTTACCTTTGGAGCACGCAGATCCTCGGCTTTTACCCCCGCAGCCAACAGGTTTATGAAAATGAAGGAAAAAAGGTTTTAGTGATGGGCTGTCGCTATTTGAAAAAAGACGGCTCGTGCCGTCACTACCGGTTGAGACCAACAGTCTGCCGGAAATGGCCGATGATCGAATATTTCGGTTATCCAAGGACCCTGAAAGGATGCGGATTTAAAGCCGTACTAAGAGATCAATCTAATTAATTGCAGGGCAACTAAGCGGGATTACCACTTCAACCTGTTGATTAACAAAAGGTGAAACAGGGGCTACCACTTTTTCAACACTAAGTCCTATCATCGAGTCAACAATCTCTCCGATCTGTTCATGGAAACGGTTCGGAGGAAGCGCTGCAAACGATTCCCCGATCTCTTTCTTTTTTTCCGGATCATTTAGGAAGGTCCTTAAGACCGTTCTCATCTGCTTATAGTCTTTGATTTTCTCTCCAATCCCGTAGGAAACAACCATCTGGCTATTGGCCCTTTCCCAAAATAGGGACGCATCGACATTGTCAACAAGGATAGGCAGCTTCATGGCAATCGCTTCATTGATCGTCCCAGGGCCCGGCTTGGTGATAATGAGATCTGCCATGGCCATCAGATCCGCTACCTTCTCAGTAAAGCCCAAAACGGTCATCGAATTCGATTCATGAAGCTTAATTTTTTCGATGTCTTTTTTCAGCTTTTCGTTACGCCCTGTGCAGATAATTAAATGGGTGGAAAGCTCCATTTCTCCAACTTTTCGGGCATATTCATAGGAGCTTTTGCTTCCAGCTCCACCCATCATGACTAAAATCACCGACTTTTCTGGAGGGATGTGATATTCCTTTCGGATTTGTTCTCCATTTTTTGTCGTAATGAATTCTGGCCTTAACGGCAATCCTGTCGTTTCAATTGCAGATTCTGGGATATTCTTTTTGAGCAAAATACCGCGGGTCGTCGGCAAATCAGATCCAATAGTGGCTTTAAAATTCGGATGACGCATTTTTTCGAGACCAAAAGACCAGATACGCAGATCGTTGTCCGTAGTGACTAGCAAATAGGGAATTTCTTTCTTACGAGCAGCCTCACAAGCGGGATAGTTAATGTAGGGAATCAGGGATACAACAAGGTCAGGCTGGTACGCTTGGATATAGGAGTCAATAATTTTTTCGATTTTATGCCTTCGAGAACGAAACAAACGCGGTGCCAGATGCCGGGCCAAAAAATTCATCGAACGGATGAATCCCCGCTTTAACATCATATTGTAAAACTGCTCACCCGAGGAAACGCCCCAGATGCGGAGCTTGTCAACAGGATGGATAACTTTTAGTTCGTAGCGATCGCCAATGAGCTTTTGCAAGGTGTTCACGGCAGCGGTATGGCCGTAGCCCCCTCTGCTAGAAAGGACTAATAACGTCTTTTTATAAGTCGCTTCTACCTGCTCATCAGAGGCCAATTCCGCACGAAGATCAGCAAAAAAAGGGTTGGAAAAACAGGAGAAGATAACAGTCGAAAGAAATGTAACAAAGAAGCGCCGGCTTTGGATTTTAAATAGTTTAAGCAAGCCTTTCCTCCTTAAAAAATTTGGAGTCTTGTGACCGTTCTTAAGCAACAAGTTTTAAAAATCTCAAGACAAATTTAGCAGATGATTCTAAGGCTGCCCGACACATCCTTTAAAAGGATGTGTCCCCCCAATTTTCGTACAATAAGGATTTCCCAGAATCCCGACAAGAGGATTGTTTTATAGATTATTTCCCATCTCTTTATTCATGGGAGATTTCCCCTTGAAAAGGGCATTTATAACATTTATCAAAAATAAAGGTTGGTCCATGCACCAACTGTGTTCAAGAGAGTGGGCTCAAACTAAACTTTATTTTTGATAAATGGCATTATAATTCTTTTACAAAAAAAAGCCAATTTGCTATCGGTAAAGCAAAGAGTTTTATTAAATAAAAAACCTATCCCTGTAATCGATTTTCATCGGCGATGGGCTGAACCTTTTTACTCGGATTAGGTTCAAGAGCCTAAATTGCATTCCAGTGGCAAAAGATGGACAAAAAACATGTGAAATGGATCTTGTATTGTACAGCACCAGCGCTTCTGCTACTACCTTTTAATAGCTGGTATCAGAAGTCGGTACAGATCCGCTCTACAATTATCCGTCCCCAAAAAACAGGGATTACCACATTGCACTTTGTGGACAACTCCCGACAAAGGCCACTCATTACCGAAGTGTGGTATCCCGTAGAAGCCCATGAACCCTGTAAGTCTTCTACCGGACTTTGGGTGCGTTGTGATGAGGCGCGAGATGCTCCATTAAGCTCCTCGAAGAAAGAATACCCTCTTATTGTCATGTCCCATGGATATGGGGGAGATCGCTTCACCATCTCTTGGCTTGCAGAGATCCTTTCGGCTAATGGGTATATCGTTGCCGCTATGGACCATTATGGCAACACATGGAATAACAAGATTCCCGAGCTCTATGCAAAACCTTGGGAGAGGCCTAAAGACATCTCCTTTGTTTTAGACGAGCTTCTTAAAAATCCGCTGTTTAAAGACAAGATCAATCCTGCAAAGATCGGCTTTGCCGGTTATTCGCTTGGCGGCGCAACCGGGATGTGGATCGCAGGAGCTCAGATGGGCAGCATTCCCATCCAGAAAATCGGCGAATTCTGTACCGAGGAACTCCCCGATTTTGTCACACCAGAGATCCTTGAAAAAGTCGATTTCAATGAGGCTCGACAATCGTTCCAAGACGATCGGGTCTCCGCTATTTTCACGATGGCTCCAGCACTAGGTTGGCTTTTCGACCCATCGAGCCTAAAGAACATCCATGTTCCGATCTGCATTGTAACGACCACCAAAGACCAAGTCGTCCCTATGGAAGCAAATGCAAAGGTCTTTGCAAGTACAATCCATAAGGTCTCGTTAAAGATTTTAAGCGGCGAAGGCGATCATTACGTCTTTCTCAACCGCGCATCCCTGCTCGGCAAACGACTTCTAGCTCCTCGCTTTTATGAAGATCCCTTAAATGTGGATAGATTAAAAATCCATGAAGATGTCGGCAAAACAGCTGTCGAATTTTTCAACTGTCATCTGCAGTAACCTGCTTTTAAAGGATTCTAATTCAGAGAGCATCTCTTAAATGTTGCAGACGTTTCGCTGTTCCAACCCTAAAACTTTAATGCTGCGATGGTTGCATTTCTCCCTGTTAACCCATCTCGTCTATAGGAGAAAAAGTCTTCCGGTGAGGAATAAGTGCAGATCGAAGCAATCTGGATATGATTCGGCAGGACACCGCATTCTTCAAGCTGCATTCTTGCTATTGCCCAGAGATCGAAATAGGCGGGAGAAATCTGAAACTTCCAGAAATGTTCCGGCAACTCTTCACGATAGTTTTTGAATTCAGAGCGAAAAGGTCCTAAACTAGGAGAAACGCAGACCAAAAGGTCTTCTGCAGATGAGGCAAACGTTTTCTCCATCTCAGCAACTATCTTCGCATAGATATTTTTGATATTGCCCTTCCAACCTGCGTGGACATTGGCAAGCGCTTTATTCTTGGGATCGTAGAAAATAGCCGCTTGGCAATCTGCATGCTTGATCATCAAACCTAAATCAGAAACTTGAGTCATCAGAGCATCAGCTTCTCCGACATCAGGCGGATTTTTCGTTGTGATATGGACAATTTGATCGGAATGGACCTGATAGGAGGAGACCACATCAAGAATGCCAAGGGAATCAAACGCTCTCCTCTGGTTTTCTTGGACATTTTTCCAACGATCTCCTGTATTACCCCCGACATTTAAAGAAGAAAAGTGGGCATTGCTAACCCCCCCGTGCCGCAAAATAACGCCATGAGTAAGCTCTGGAATATCGGAAAGGAGTTCAAACTCTAACCACTCGACCCCATTTTTCTTTTTTCTCTGCACCAATTAACCTCCTCTAATACGGACATTGTTACTACGAAGAAGGTTGAGATTTGCCTATCTAATGCTACCTCAAGGTTATAGAAAGGAACCGCCACCCCTAAATTGAGTTAGGGGCAGCTGCTATAAACGCATTAATTAAAGAAATTTACTTCGTTTGTGAAAGCTCTTCCACAGCTGTTTGAGGTGGAGAGTGGGAATTTTCAGGAGATGGAGCAGACGCGTTCTCACTTTTTTCAGATGCTGCAATGGCATTGTTATTCAAAATTTTTGCCACGGCTTCGTCAGCGGCATCCGTAACAGTTGCGTTCTTTGCTGCAGCAATTGCTAAGTTGCGTTGCTCGACTGTCAGCTTTTCAGCGAACGCTTTACGGTTCCCATTGCTCAGTTTTGCAGCAAAAGCTAACTCTTCAGCAGTCAGTTTTATCGCCGTAGCTTCGCAAGCTTTTTTCCCAGTTGAAGAAGCGACTACTTGAGGTTTTTGCACTGCATTTTCTGCGTTGGCAGATACCCCAGCTGCTAACCCACATAAGGCGAACATCATGGTCATTTGTTTTTTCATATCGTTGTTTCTCCTAAATTCTAAGCGAGTTATTCACCTAGTACAGGGATGAATGTAATTTTCCTTCCTCATTTTTGTCCAGGAGGGACTTTATCAATCAGCTGCTTTAAATCAGAACATCATATAAAGCATCTCAGAAATTTTTTTACAAAGCATTTTTTAAAATTTGGAATAAAAAATAGTTCTCGCTTCTGAGTTCAACATTGCGTTAGAATGATAGTCGATCTCAAATCCTTCCCCCTATAACTTTATGCGTTTTTCTATTAGGGTCTGTCGACAAACCAACCTTCGCAGGTTTTTGAAATCCCTTTTGGTGAGACTCCGTAAGATTTTAGTTCTCCAAACGAAAGGGGCATGTGTCTAAGCATGAATGGAAAGGCCGATATAAAAGATTGTAAAAAGGTTCAAAAAACCAAAGACATCATTTCTGAACGGATTCTTAGGCCTTCGTTGACGCGGAGCTTGTTACTTCTATGGTTTAGCCATCTTTTGCTCGATTTCTTCACCGGCATCTGGCCGATATATAAAACGATTGCCCACATGGATTTGGCAAAAGCTGGCCTCATCGCCGGAGCCAGCGGATTTATCGGTGAGTTCCTCCAAGTGTTTTTTGGCTACTTTTGCGATCGGGGCCATCGAAAAACCATCTTGATGATTGGGCTTTTTTTAGCTTCTATGATGTTATGGATCACCTTCACTGAAACCCCAGCCTCCTCTTTTGTTATCCTAATGATGCTGATGCTAGGTTCCGGCTCTTTTCATCCTGCTGCAGTCGGATTTGCTGGGTCGCTTTCCACAACTAGTAAATCCCGCTCCATCCTGTTTTTTGCCTCTGGAGGAGCGATCGGTCTAGCCATTTCGCAAATTGCTTTTGTTCATGTCCTCAACACGTTCCAAGGCCAAGCGCTAATCTTTTTTATCCCTGTTGCAGTAGTTTTATTTTTATTAGCCCTCTATCCGTTTCCTAGAGCTTACCAACCATCCACACGGTCTGTAAAAGAATTTTTTAAGCCGATCATGAAAGCCAAACGGGCACTACTTTTGCTCTATTTAACTCAAGTTGCCAATTACACTCTTTATTTGGCGTTTATTTTCCTTCTACCCGATCTCATGGCAGCAAAAGGATGCCCACAATGGCTCAGAATGGGAGGTGGGCATTGTACATTTATTCTAGGTTCAGCCCTGCTTATGACCCCTGCCGGCGTTCTTTGCGACCGCTTTGGGCCAAAACCTGTATTGCTATGCGTCATACTATCAGCATTTATATTGCTCTATGTTTTTTTATTCCAACCCATTTTATCTGTTGGCGGGACTATCTTTTTTCTGGGCTGCCTAGGTAGTATGATGGGAACAATCAATCCGATTTTAGTCTCTTGGGCCAATCGTTTAGTCCCTGAAAGCCCGAGTACAGTTTCCGCTATCCTCATGGGGTTTGCGTGGTGCCTTTCAAACTTAGGAACACTGTGGGCAGGTCTGCTTTGTAAATCGATTCATGTCGATCCAATTACAAGCACTCTTGCTTGGATGGGTCTTCTTCTCGTTGCAGGCTTTTTCTGTGCACTAAAAGCGCCAAGCGCCCTTCCAACCTCCCAAGAATCGACACCAGCGCCCGTTTGAAAGCTTTTCTCTTTTATAAAAATCATTTTGACACGTTTGCGGGCAATCAATAGAATCCAAAAAAGCGATGAGGATCATCACATGGCCGAAAGACCCGTAGAATGTAGCCACTGCAAAAAATCAATCAAAGTCACATACAAAGAGATTGTTACCGATTCGATTGTCTGTACAGAAATGTGTGAAGATTGCCCTGTACTCCAAAAGAAACTGCATGGTGAAGTTTCTCCAGCTAAAGAAGGGAATGCTCCTGTTGAAGAGGCAGCTGACCTCTATTGCGACAACTGTAAAACCTCGCTTGAAGCAGTCAAAATGGGAACTCCCCTAGGCTGTGGCGAGTGTTATTCCGTTTTTTCTGATCTGCTGCTCAATGAACTCACCGCATCCGAAAAAGTCCCTCTTTACTTAAGGAAAGCACTGAGCGCAACAAAATCCCAGCCTGCCCATATTGGCAAAACACCTCATAAGCCTCTAACAATCCCTTCGTCAACCCGTCTGACAGCTTTCAATGAAGCTCTCAACGAGGCTCTGAAAATTGAAAACTACGAACAAGCAGCGTGGCTGCGCGACCAAATTAAAGCATTAACGGAAAAATCCAATGAAGGAAAAGAGTAATCTTCCTCAAGCTCTCCTTGAGCATATCCCCTGGGAGCAAGAAACGAATCCGATATGGCCTGCTTCATCTTTTATCCTCCATCGGAATATCAACAAATACTTCTTTCCTCCAAAGATGAACGAAAATCAGCTGAAACAAACAGCTTCCATCCTCCAAAACTCTCTATTGAAATCGAGCGCGCTCGGAAACCCCGTATTTTTAAGTGCCGATGAAATCGATGCTGCCGATAAGGAATTTCTCTTCGAGCACTTTTTATGTTTGGAGGGATTTCAAAACACGCTAGGCGGGCAGGGATTTATCGTCGATGACTCTTCACGTTTTTTAGGAATGGTCAACATCCAAGACCATCTTCAAATCCAACTAATCGACTGTAAAGGTTCCTGGGAACAGACATGGAATACGATCAGCCAAATTGAAAGTTTGATCGGTGACACAATCGAGTTTTCCTATAACCCGAAGTTTGGGTATTTGACCTCTGACCCTTACCTTGCCGGAACGGGCCTAGTGGTCCTAGCTTATCTCCATCTCCCTCTCTTAGTCCATTCGGGCCAATTTGAGGACACTCTGATTAAACACAGGGAAGAGGAGATCATCGCAACTGGAATTCAAGGCACCACTGATGAGATGGTCGGCGATATCCTAGTGCTGCGAAACGCCTATACGCTAGGAATGAGCGAAGAGAGCATCCTCCACTCCCTCCACTCAATGGCAATGAAACTCATGGCCATTGAAAAGACCGTAAGGACCCATTTGCCTCCAGAAAGGAGCAGCGAGCTTAAAGATATGGTAAGCCGTTCTTATGGACTTCTCATGCACTCCTATCAATTGCAAACCAAAGAAGCCATGAACGCTTTAAGCCTTCTTAAAATGGGGCTTGATCTAGGCTGGATCCGAGGAGTCACCGATCAAAAGCTTACAGAAGCCTTATTTCGTTGCCGACGCGCTCATCTTCTCTATGAAATAAAAGATAAAAAAATTCCTCCTGCCGATATTCCCAGAAAACGGGCCGAATATCTTCATCCCCTTATGCATGAGATCGAACTGAAAATTTAAGCAAAAGTTCTAGAAATTTAACGTTATTCATTCACAAAATTGGATTATTACCGCTACTCTTTGAGAGATGCTGACTAAAGCCGGGCTAGAACTGGCGAACTCCGCTTTCTACAATTAGGCAATTCAACATTAGAGAAGCGATGCAACTAGAACAAGAGCGGGAAATTAAGGCGATCATTTTAATCGGAGGCCGTGGTAGCCGGTTCGGAAGCCAGTTACCTAAACAATTCCACCGATTTTCTGGAAAAAAAGTCTACTTATACACCGTCGAACAATTCTTAAAAGTCCCTGCATTCGAAAAGATCTTGCTTGTTTGTCCAGAGAGTTGGATTCACCAAGTGGAAGCCGAGCTATTGGCTTATAACGACCCACGACTGACCGTTATTCGAGGGGGAACCAGCCGCCAAGAGTCCTCATTCTTAGCGCTCCAAGCCTGCGGCGATCAGACGCGCTATGTCGTGATCCATGATGGCGTCCGCCCTTTTGTGTCGCAAGACCTTTTATGGAGCAACATTCACGGAGCGATTAGTGCAGGAGCAGTCAATACCTGCATCCCTTCTGCCGATACAATCGTGCATGCTCCAACTCAAGAAAAAATCGCAGATATCCCTTTACGCTCAGAATACTGGAGAGGCCAGACACCTCAAAGCTTTTCCTATCCTCTTATCCTTAAAGCCCACCTTGAAGCACAGCATAACCAAGTCTGTGCATCGTCTGATGACTGCTCTCTTGTCGTTAAGTTAGGGCATCCCATCAAAATCGTCATGGGATCAGAGGAAAACATCAAAATTACAACGGAGCTGGACCTATTCTTAGCAGAACAGATTCTCCGCCTCAAGCAGCTCCACCTCTCCAAACGCACACAGCCTAATGACCTCCTCAAAGGAAAACGATACGCTGTCACAGGAGGAACAGGCGGAATTGGCCAGGCTATTGTCAAACAGCTGAAAGAAGCGGGAGCTAACCCTATCGTTATTTCCCGAAGCTCATCGCCTTACAAAGCCGACTTTACATCTCCCGAAGAAGTCCAGCACGTTTTTGAGCAGATCTGCAGTAACCTTGGGCCTCTGGATGGCCTCATTAACTGTTTTGGCAAGCTCTGCACAAAAGAGCTTTCCTGCCTATCAGCTGACGAAATCGAAGAGCTGATCGGAACGAACCTAACGGGGATCATATATAGCTGCAAATGGGCACCGATCAAAGACCAGGGACACCTCATAAATATCGCCTCTTCCTCCTATATCCGCGGGAAAAAAGGCTATGCTATCTATGCTAGCGCTAAGGCAGCCGTCGTTAATTTCACTCAAGGCCTTGCCGAAGAAAGGCCTGAGCTTTATGTGAACGCCCTTATCCCTCAAAGAACGCACACGCTAATGCGGCTACTGAATTTTCCAAATGAGAACCTCTCCGATCTTCTAGACCCTAATGACGTTGCTTTCAATGTTCTCGCCCTTCTGCAGAACCAAACACTTTCTGGGGCTCTAATCGAAGTGAGAAAGCAGTTTAAAACAGAATCAGATTGCGCTAATAACCCAGTATGCCCCTCCTAACATCCCTTAGGTAAGGCGCGAAATAGGTAAAATGCAAAAAATAAGGAGATCTCTAAAAATCAGCGGCGCTTCGCCTCAACTTTTAATCAAAATCCAGCTCGTCAACGCCTCTTCAAAGAATATGATTCTTTAAAAATTCGGTTAAGATATATAACTTATTGCCTGTACCGTTTGAAAGGCATTTTTTTCGGTTTTTTATGAACCTAGCTCGTCAATCTTCCGATAATATCTTACGGTTAAGCTTTCATAAGGATCCCCTTACACTCGATCCCCAGCAAACTTGCGAGAAGGTCTCGTCTGCAATCACCTTTCTGCTTTTCAAGGGGTTGACCCGCCTTAACACAGACCACACAATCGACAATGATATCGCCAGTTCTTTCTACTCGTTCGATGATTGTAAAAAATACATCTTCCAATTGGGGGATCATTACTGGTCCAATGGACGCCCAATCACGGCCCACGATTTCGTCTATTCATGGAAACGAGCATTATCCCCTAATTTTCCTGCACGCGCAGCTAATTTTTTCTACCATATTAAACATGCAGAAAAAGTCAAAAAGGGGCGTCTTGCCATCAATAAGGTCGGAGTCCACGCTGAAAACAATAAAACTCTAATTGTTGAACTGGAAAACTCTTGCCCTTACTTCCCTGAGCTAACCTCATTCTGCCCATTTTTTCCTATTCCTTACGATCAAAATGAAATAGAAATTTCGAGCATCACAAGCGGCCCCTTTCAACTCGATCACTGGGACAAAGGGAAAGAAATCTATTTAAAGAAAAACAAGCTCTGCCGCCCCCCTCCCGACATCGATGGGATCCATATTCAGATTATACCCGATGAAAAGGAAGCATTTGCCCTGTTTGAAAAGGATGAGCTCGATTGGATTGGCGACCCAATATCTCCTCTTCCCGTTGCTCACCTGCCTTCCCTTTCCCTCAATAAGCAAATTAAGCCCTTAGAAGGGATGGTCAGCTGCTGGTTCAACTCTCTTCAAGAACCGTTTAACCTCCCCGACCTGCGCAAAGCTTTTTCTTTTGCCATACCGCGGCGCAAACTCTTAGAAAAGCTAGAGCTTCCTCCCGAATTGCTTACAAAAGGGCTATTCTCTTGCATTTTTGAAGAACAGGACATGTTTTCTGTTGAAGAGTCCCGGAACAAGGCAAAGGACCTTTTCCAATTGGCCCTCAATCAAATGAACTTAAAAAAATTCTCCATCAAGTTAAGCTACGAAGCAACCGACCTATTCTCTAGAATTGCAAATCAATTAAAAGGCTACTTAGAAGGGGCTTTCGAAGTGTTGATCCACTTAGAACCTCTCTCTTTTAAAGAGCTGTTCCAAAGACTCCGCGCCCAACAATTTGAGGTGACCCTTATCCACGCCGTCTCGCAATACACCGATCCGATTAACTTCTTCGAGCGATTTGAGTTTAAAGACACGCCTCGAAATTTCACCGGTTGGGAACATCCAGGCTACCAAAAAATTCTGAGGCAATATCGAACCTTTAATGATCGACGGCTAAAACACTCGCTGATCAAAAAAGCTGAGCAGATCCTCCTGAACCAGATGCCGATTGCCCCTATTTACTATGAACACTATGCCTATCTACAGAAGCCCCATTTGCACAATTTAAGGATTTCCCCTGTTGGGATCGTCCATTTTGACCGCGCTAAGTTATACAAGAGCCCCGCTTCCCACAATGCTGATCTGGAACTATTCAACATTGTTGGCTGACGGCATTGCTCGATTAGCAATACAGTTATTTTCTCTGACCATAAGGATGCCGCAAATAACGATCAATACCCCTCCAACCGCCTGAAAAACATCTAAACGCTCATTCCATATGACCCAGCCCAGGAATGTAGAAAAAAAGACGCAAAAGTAGTTAAAGCCTCCAACGACGTAGGAAGGAGCATATGAATAGGCCTTAGCCATAGCATACTGATAGATGACGCCAAGCAAAGAGCTTGGGATGCAATAGAGCCCAATGACAGAAAGAGGAACTGGCTCCCAAGAATAGTAGAAAGGGATAAAGCTCATGCACCCTGGGATCCATGTGCAATAGAACAAGATGGCTAAAATGTGCTCCGTTTTTACCAACTCGTGCAGAGAAACTGCCAGTAGCGCCGAGGCGACTGCCGCGGTCAAAGATGCAAAACTGGCAAGATGAAAAATATCTCCTTTTGAGTTCAAAAGAAAAAAAACTGCTGTAAATCCAAGCCACAATGAGACGTTTGCTTGCAGGGAAATTTTTTTTTTATAAACAATCCAGAGCACAAGAGAAACAAAGAGTGGAAATGTGTATTGTAGCAAGACCGCATCTGCCAATGCCAAGTGTTGAACTCCATAGGTCGAGGATAAAATAGAGAGGGCAACAAGGGCAGAACGCCACGTGTAAGTGCGCAGTTTTGACGTCCTTAGCGATTTGCGATGCTTGTAAAAAAAAGGAGCCAAGATCAAAAAATCAAAAAAGAAACGATAAAAAAGAAGGGTTTCAGCTGTTTCAATTGGAGTTGACTTAATGATGCATAATCTTAAAGCAAAGATAAATGCACAGCCCAGGGCGATCCAAACACCTTTATGTTGGTCCATCAGCCCTCTTTTATCATCTTATTCAAGCTCTTTATACATGTTCGAACATCCGCAAGCGCACGTGGTTTTGACATTGGGATTGGAAATCGTAAATCCAGCTCCTAAAAGGCCAGGAAAGCGATCGTCATCAACAGGCCCTTCTTCATATTCGATCAGTGAACCAATAAACCTTTTTAAGCTAGCCTGGGGCGCATAAATCTCGACACCATTAGATAAAAACACCTGATCCTCCACACTTGGATGCTCCGACGGCTCAAAAATATATTCATAGCCTGCTCCACAAGTAGCAGGACGATCTGCGACTTTAACTCCCCAACTTCCCTTTCCCTCCGAATTAAGGACCTCTTTTAGCTTTAATGCAGCCTGCTCTGTGATTGAGATGCGCGCCGGATCCCCGCTTTCTTGAAGAACACCATTCAGTTTTTGGACTAGGGAATCGACATCGGCCGAGGTCCTCCCTTTTGCATTCAAATAGCTCTCAAGAGGAACATTTGGAAGGTCTTCATTGCACGATAAAAAGCTTCTCATCACCCGGCGTAGCTTTTGCCCTTTGTGAGGAAACCCTTTGATAATGTCTTCAACAAGCATTTTCTGTGTAATCATTGGGTACCAACCTGTGAAAATTGACCAATCATCATTCCGAATGACCTGTAATTTCTGCAAGAAAATTGATCGACAAAAAAATTCAAAACTTGAACTGAAGCTGTATTTATCTTAAACTAAGTGCGTTTACATAAAAATTTTCCACGTGCCTATGTCAAGAAAACTTAGTGTTTTTACCTTAGCCATGATTAATGTTGCGGCTGTCAGCAGCGTCCGCAACTGGCCGACAATTGCCGAATACGGATTTGCCTCCCTGTTTTTTTTTGCAGTTGCAGCAATCCTTTTTTTTATCCCCGTTTCCATGGTCTCCGCAGAACTTGCAACAGGCTGGCCTAAAACAGGAGGAATCTTTGCTTGGGTAAAGGAAGCATTCGGTCATCGGACAGGATTCCTTGCAGTGTGGCTTCTCTGGGCAGAAAATGTCATCTACTACCCCGCCCTCCTCTCCTTTATCGCAGGGACGATCGCTTACATCATCAAGCCAGCACTTTCACAAAACACCTACTATACCCTCGGCGTTATCCTTAGCGTCTTCTGGGGTACGACTCTTGCTAATTTATTGGGAATGCGCGCTTCAGGATGGATCAGCACATTCGGCGTAATCGCTGGAACAATCGTCCCCGGAGGGCTTATCATTATCCTGGGAATTACGTGGTTCTTTTCAGGACATCCGATCGAGATTTCAATGACAGTTGGAAGTCTGCTCCCCGATATGAACTCGCTAACGCAACTCGTCCTTTTTTCAGGAGTCCTTGTTGCTCTATGCGGCCTTGAAATGTCCGCTGTCCATGCCCGCGATGTCGAAAATCCTCAAAAAAATTATCCCAAAGCTATCCTGCTATCAGCCATCTTAGTTCTCAGCCTTTACGTGTTGGGAGTTCTGGCGATTGCGGTTGTCATTCCCCAAAAGCAGATCAACCTAGTTGCCGGATCGCTGCAAGCATTTTCCTTTTTTGTTAATTCTTACGGACTGAACTGGCTAACGCCAATCATTGCAACACTTCTGGCATTTGGCGCTTTTGGAACGTTGAGCACATGGATCGCCGGACCTAGTAAAGGGTTGCTCGGAGCCGCTCAAAGCGGAGACCTCCCCCCGTTCTTCCGCAAGCTCAACCGACATGGAATGCCTGTCGTTCTTTTGATCTCCCAAGGCATCATCGTCACCCTCTTTTCCTTGGTTTTCCTCGTAATGCCAACAGTAAGCAGCGCGTATTGGATCTTAAATGCTATGGTTGCTCAGCTGTATTTAGTAATGTACGTCCTCATGTTTGCTGCAGCCATCAAGCTTCGCTACAAACGGCCCGACGTCGCGCGCCCTTATAAAATTCCAGGAGGAAAACTGGGCATTTGGGTAGTCGCAGGACTGGGACTGACCGGATCAGCGTCAACCTTCTTTATCGGCTTTTTCCCGCCGGCCCAAATCGCAACAGGGAATACAGCCTTCTACGTGACCTTTCTCTTCTTGAGCATTGCGCTGACCTGCTTAGCCCCAACAATCATCCTTTGGTTTAAAAAACCAAGCTGGGCAAAGCCTTTAAGCCATCAAAGGGGTTTATGACAGTCCGTTTCATCTTACACCGCTCGTAAAAAATAAAATCATGAATTAACCCAAGACCTCGAGCAAAAATTTCTTGCTCTGGCTGGAATGTCAACATAAGCAACTCAGCTACTTTTCCAAGATAGAGTAGATGGCGAAATGAGCTTCGTCTTGGATAATAGGCACAAGTTCCGCGCAATGGGTTTGAGCCCAATGATCCATCGCCTCTGCAACTCGTAAAACTTCTCGTTGATAATGGTGCGGTTGCTTAATGACATCATCGGGGACAAGGCTTCCACAATCGATGATAACAGCTTCATCTTGAATAAACCCATAATTGTTTCGAACGCCAATGTCGAGGTCAGCAAGTCCTTGTTCACAACGAGCAATCACGACTTCGAACAGCGAGCGGATACAAATACGAACCCGTTCTTCTTCTCCTTGTTTCATCAAATTAACCAAATGGTCATAGATTCTAACAGCTTTTCTCTGTAAAAAAAACTCTTTGGAATCAAGATCGACCAGATATTTTTTTCCTTCTTTATCAAACAAGGTCGCTTTTATTTTGAGGTCGCGCGTTTTATTCAAATGAATGAACAGAAGACGTGTTTTTTCTTGAAGGTGGTCATAAGAAGCTTTAATGCTAGAAAAAACTTCGTGGATTAGTTGCTTTCTTTTTTCGACATTGTTAAAGCGATAATTTTCAAAAAGGGAAAAAGGAAAATCATTCAACCAATCTTTAGGAAGTAATTGGTGCATTTTGAAGAACTTTAAAACAAACTGCCCGTCTTCGCTTTGGAACGCATAGCATTGCTCCCCCGATCCTAAATAATAAAAAGGCTGGGAAAATACATTTGTCACAAAGGAACTTATTTCCTCTTGATTTAAAGGAGGGATGCCCCACATCTCATTATAGGTTAGCTTAGAAGAGATTTTTTCAATATTAAAGCCCTTGCTGTGCCAACAAAAAGCGAGGCCCCCCCCTAATATAATAAGGGGAAATAATGTAAGTAAAAGAAGAAATTTATTGCCCTTCTGTTTTTTTCTCATAAAGGCGGGGATACCTAAAAATGGGATACCTTGGGATGCGCAGAGACGATACCAAAACAAATCGTCAAATGCAACGCGATTAAACTTTTAGCCTCGAAAATCGCACCCCTTATCTGCCAATAACCGTTCTGTCCTCAGACCCTCTATTAGGCAACAGGCTTGAGTGCAGCCTGCTGTTGTACCCTCTGTAATATAAAAACAGCCTCTAATTTTGAGATTTATCATTGATGAATTTTTCTGGGGTCTCAGAGAGCGAGTCCTTGCATCCTTCGCCGCACAGATTATACTCCGTACCATTATGGGTATACGAGTCAACTCCATTGATCGGCTTTCCTGATACAGGACAGTTCTTGTTGCCTGCATTTCGAGGAGTTTTTTCAATATTGTTCTCTACTTGGTCAGCTTGCATTAGTGAACTGCACAGCAGCAGGATAAAAAGCATTGGTTTCATCATTTTCCCTCATCAATTCAGTTTACGATTAATCCCAATAAAACTTTTCGTGGAGTTTATTTGGGGTAAGTTCAACTGGATTGTAAAGGAAGCCTAGAATTTTTTCCTATATGCTAGACTATTCTTCCTGTTAGAATAGTTATTTACGAAATTAAGGAATAGCGATGGCTACAAAAATTCGGGCCCTTTCAGAAGAGACCATCAATCAAATCGCAGCAGGAGAGGTGATTGAAAACCCAGCCTCCGCCGTGAAAGAGCTCGTTGAGAATGGCGTTGATGCGGGCGCTTCTCGAATCGTTGTCGAAATTGCTGGAGGCGGGCACCAGCTTATCCGCGTATCTGATAATGGAATTGGGATGGGGAAAGAAGATGCTCTTCTCTCCTTACAAAGGCATGCAACTTCCAAAATTAGCAAGGCAAATGATCTCATCGTTTTAGCAACCATGGGATTTCGCGGCGAGGCGCTTGCTTCAATCGCCTCGATTTCGAAAATGCGGCTAGTAACAGCAGAAGAAAATAGGGTCGGAACCGAAGTTGAAGTAGAAGGGGGTGTAATCATCCACGTAGGAGAAGCCTCTCGACTAACAGGAACAACGATGGAAATCCGCTCTCTTTTCTATAATGTTCCAGCACGCAAAAAATTCCAAAAATCTCTGGCTGCGTCTGTTGCTGATGTAACCAAGATTGTCACGCAGCAGGCCTTGGCTCATCCTGAAATTGGGTTTGAATTGATTGTCCAAGATCAGCCCATTTTTTCTGTTCAGGCTGTTGAACAAGGAAAAATTGTAGATGGCATCTGTGAAAGGAGCGGTCATCTGCTGGGCGGTCATTTTCAAACCGATGTGTTTAAGATGGATATCAAGCAGGGGGCATGCCGTCTAAAAGGAGTGATTGGATCGCCGTTAGCGCATCGCCACAACCGTTCAGGGCAGAATCTATTTATTAATCGGCGGCCTGTCTTATGCCCGTTTATTTCCTACGCGATCCGCGATGCTTACGGCACACGCCTTCCTTCTGACCGCCACGCGATTTTTTCTTTACATTTGGAAGTCCCCTCTTACTTAGTCGATGTCAACGTGCATCCTCAAAAAAAAGAAGTGCGCCTTCGTGATGAGAAGGCATTGCGCCTGAGTATTCAGACAGCTGTCCATTTAGCTCTGCAGCATCAAGAAGGGAGAAGGCAAACCCAATTCCCGTTGGAAGAAAAATTATTCCTGTGCGAAGAATCTAAAAACAACTCTGTTCCGATCTTTAGCTCGCAGGATCTTCCAGATTCCCTTTTCCGCGCAGAAAATGATTTTATGAAACGGGATAAAGAGCTACCCCTTACGCCTCCCTCCTTTCGCGCGATCGGCATTTTTTCCCATTTTTTGATTGTGGAGGCCGATGAACGCCTAGCAGAATGTAGAATCCCTTCTGCAGAAGGGGGATTTGTCCTCATTGACCTGCTTGCCTCTCAAGCGCGTATCTTATTCGACATGTTTTTAAATGCTTCAGAAACCTCTTCTTGTCGGCAGGGCCTATTGATCCCTGCGGTTCTAGCTGCTTCCGTTGAAGAAGGGGTTTTGCTGCATACCTATGAAAAGGAGCTGGTTAAAATCGGATTTGACATCCGCCCGTGCGGGAAGAATAAATTTATCATCGATGCCATACCCCCATTTATTGAAACGGGAGAAACCCTCAATACTGTAAGGGAAATTCTCGTTGAACTTCACGAAGGTCAGGCAGGACAGCTAAATGCAGAAGAAAGGCTGCGCAAGCTATCCTTAGCTGCATCTCGATTTGCTCGCGGACGAAAAAAGGGGTTTATGTTACAAGAAGCTGAAGAGATTCTAAAACAATTAATGCAGACGTCGAGCCCAGGCTTCTGTCCAAAGGGCAATTTAACGATGCTCTACATGAGTCAGGCCGAGATTGAAAAAAAATTCAATGCCCCTAAAAAATAAGTCTTCATTGCTCACACGATTGCAATGCCTTAAGAAGAAGTTGTCTGAGGCATCGCTCGATGCTTGCCTTATTAATTCCCGTTTGGACTTGCTCTATTACACTGGTCTTAATCTATCAGCCGGGTGTTTAATCGTTTCCCATCAATCTGCCTGTCTTTTTACGGATGGAAGATACATTCAAATAGCCAAAAAAAAAGCGCCAATCGACGCCTTTTTAGATACGCCAGGAAGCCTTGAAAGTTATCTAAAGAAAGAGAACGCTAAGAAAATGGTTTTTGATAGCAGCCACGTCTCCTATGATCAGTTTATCAAGCTTAAGAAGCGGGGAAGATCCGTTGGCCTGCAATTAATTCCTAACACCCCCTTTTTTCAAGGGCTGCGTGCAATAAAAGATAAGGAAGAGATTGAGAAGATGCGGCGAAGCGCTCAGCTAGCCTACAAGGGGTTTTTATTTATCAGAGGAATTTTAAAGGCGGGCATTACAGAAATAGATGTCGCTAAAAAATTTGAAATTTTCTGTTTAAGCCAAGGCGCAGAAAAACTTTCCTTTGAGCCGATCATCGCTTTTGGACCCAACAGCGCCATGCCCCATTACAAACCCCAACAGGTCTCTTTGAAATCGGGGGATATTGTCTTAATTGATATTGGGGTTGTGCTTGACCAATACCATTCTGATATGACCCGCGTTCTTTTCTTCCAAAAACAGGATGTATTTTTTAAGCATGTTTATGAAGTTGTTCTGAAAGCCCAGAAAGCAGCCCTCAAAAAATGCAGACCAAGCGCTGCGGTGGAACAGCTAGATCTTGCAGCAAGGAAGATCTTCCGCACAGAAAAACTAGAATCCCATTTTTTGCATAGTTTAGGACACGGGATTGGCCTTGAAACCCATGAGTACCCTAGTTTTAAAAGCCAAGGAAAAAATGAAAAGATCGATTTAAAGCCGGGGATGGTCATTACTGTGGAGCCTGGCTTGTACTTTCCTGGACGTGGAGGAATCCGCTATGAAGATACCGTCATAGTGACCGAGTCAGGATATGAAAATTTATACCCAGAAATGGACAATTCGATATTGATTGTGAAATCCTTTAGAGGAAGATAAACCTCCCTGATGAAATCGTATTAGCACCGATTTTACTTTGAGCTACACTTAGAGACTGTCCACAAACCTAAACCTACCCAGCAATACGCTGTAGCAATAATTTCCCAAAAGCCATCAAAATTAATGCCCTA